>NZ_JBEZIB010000050.1:0-44770 GCF_040650855.1 Streptomyces sp. NPDC048606
CCTAGGCAGAGACTCCCCCTCGCTGCGCTCGGGCGCGGGCCGCTTCGCGGCCCGAAGCCGGCCCTTTGGGCCGGTTGGGCCTTCGCTTCGCTCTGGCCTAGGTAGAGATGCTGCCTCGCTGCGCTCGGCGCAGGGCCGCTTCGCGCCCCAAAGCTGGCCTTCCGGGCTGGTTGGGCCTCCGCTTCGCTCCGGCCTTGGGCAGGGACGCCTCCTCGCTGCGCTCGGAGGAGAGCCGCTTCGCGCCCCAAAGCCAGCCCTCTGGGCTGGTTGAACCTCCGCTTCGCTCCGGACCTAGGCAGAGATGCCGCCTCGCTGCGCTCGGCGCAGGACCGCTTCGCGGTCCGAAGCCGGCCCTTCGGGCCGGTTGGGCCTTCGCTTCGCTTCGGCCTAAGGAAAGATCCCCGCCTCGCTGCGCTCGGCGCAGCGCCGCTTCGCGGCCCAAGGCCGGCCCTCTGGGCCGGTTGGGCCTCCGCTTGGCTCCGGGCCTTGTGGAGAGGTGCCGCCTCGCTGCGCTCGGCGCAGGGGCGCTTCGCGCCCCAAGGCCGGCCCTTCGGGCCGGTTGTGCCTCCGCTTCGCTCCGGCCTAGGCAGAGACACCGCCTCGCTGCGCTCGGCCCTTGGGCCGCTTCGCTCTGGCCTCGGGGAGGGACTCGGCCTTGCTGTGCTTGAAGGAGCTCGGCTTCGCCTCCGAAAGCCGCCCTTTCGGGGCGTTGGGCCTCTGCTTCCTCCGACCTGGGAAAAGACCCCGCCTTGCTGCGCTCGGAGGAGCTCAGCTTTGTGGCCCGAAGCTGCCCTTTCGAGGTGGTTGGGCCTTCGCTTCGGCCTGAGGAAAGAGGCCGCCTCGCTGCGCTCGGCTTTGGGCTGCTCCGAGGCCAACCGGCCCTTCAGGCCAGTCGGCCCTCCGCTTCGCTCCGGGCTTGGGTAGAGCCTCCGCTTCGCTGCGCTCGCCACCGCAAGGCCGGAGGCCTAGAAGTCGGCCCTTCGGGCCGGTCTGGCCAAGACAGGCACCAGCCACCGCTTCGCGGTGGCTGGTCAGTTCGCTTCGCTCTCTGACCTGCGGGGAACCCGCTTCGTGGCTCCCGGGTGGGCTTCGCCCTGGGCGGGCCGCTGCGCTCCCCTGCTCCGGGCCGAGCTCTTGCCCCCTCCGCCCGGCACCTCCGCTGCTACCAGCCGCCCGCGAAGCGGGCCCGGGGCCAACGGGACAGGAATAGTGAGAAGCAGCTCTGACAAACCGTCTAAAGGCCTCTGAACTGGGCTGATCGCCGCGGATGTTCCCGGAGACGAACGGCGGCACAGGACCACACTCGCCTTCTGGTCCTCCCCGACTCCCCACCCAGCACGAAAACAGACCTGGCTGACGAACTGTTCGAGAAGTTCAGAACGTCGCCCCAACAGATTCAGAGGGCCTCACCCAGAACCACTGAATAGCGCTCGGATTCTCGTTCACCTGCTGCTGAAGAAGAAATCCGGGCTAGCCGTACAGGGGACTTGCCCGCCTTATATCCGAGTCACGCAACCTCAGACAGCAATCCGGCCGCCTCCGGCCACGACTCCGTGTGAAGCGTTCGCGGGTCCGCCCGCCAGCCACCTTGGCGGCCTTCTGATCAGGCACGAAACAGAAATTCGCGAGAGCTCGACCCCGGCGCCCGTAGATCTCACAGGTACCCCGATCCACCCCGCAGCCCGGCACCGTGCCGGCCCAACCGAAGGGACACAACCACCATGACCACCACCACAACCCAGACGACCGAGACCAGCGCTCGGGCCATCGAAACGAGCTCGCAGGAGCTCGCACGGCTGCGGCACCAGCGGCTCGTGCTCCTCCTGATGCTCACCTTCGCCCTCGCGATGCTCGGCACCATGCTGGCCGTCGGGGCAGCACTCTTCGTCCGGTGGGCGCCGGCTTGGGCGGACCCGTTCGCGGTCGGCGCCGCCACCCTCGCCGTGTTCCTGACCCTGGCACTGCCCGTCCTGCGGTACCTCTGGCGCCAGTAGGACACGCGGTACACGAGCCCGGCCCAAGCTGTGGAGGGGCTCGGTGTCGGGGATCTCGCTGCTGCGGACGATCGCCGGCGCATCCTCGCTGCCGAATGCTGCCTCTTCGTTCCTGTGCCGCGGTTTCCTAGCCGGCGCTGTGGGCGTTCAGGACGGCTGTCAGGTAGGGCATCGAGGTCGGGGCGCAGCCGATCAGCACCGTGGCTTCAGTGTCTCGGCACTCGGCCACCTGCCAGCCGTGCTGCACCAGGCGGGAATCCGTGCGGGTTCTCGGTCGGACCCGAACCAGCTGCCATCGGGCTGCGGGGAGTGGGCTTCGATGGAGGTCCCTGAACTCCGTCGGCGTGGCATGGAGCGTGGAGCCCGTGGCCCAGAGGAAGACCAACGCCTCATCTCGGCAGTACGGTCGGTCGCCGAGGACGCAGGCGACGAAATTCACCTCTGTCCCCTCCGTGAAAGCCCGGGCCTTCCTCTTGGCCCTGCGGCCCTCATGACCCCACGTCAGCAGACCGCCGAAAACGAGCTCCAGCAAGAAACCCAGCACGCGGCACCCCCGTCTGCTTCACCCTGCGGTTGGATCCAAGCAGGTGCGATCGAAGAGCGCACTCCTCCTTGAGGAGGAGTGCGGGACACGGTCCTCTGCGCGCGTGCAGGAGGCAGGATCTTCCCTGGTGGGGTGCTTCATTTTGGTGTGCGGATAGGTTCGGGAGCCCGGCCACGCTGCCGGGTGGCCCGCCCCGTGTCGGCCCGGGGCGGCCGGGTGGGGCAGGTCAGTAGCGGACCCAGAGGGTGGTGAGGTCCGGGCGGGCGGGGCCGAAGGGCTCGCAGAAGAAGACGGGGCCCCAGATGTTGTAGCCGGCCCGGCCGGCGGCCACGCATTCGGTGTACGAGGCGTGGTTGCTGCGCGCGTAGAAGCCGGTGCCGGGGACGGCCTCGGCGGTGCCCGCGGCGCCGAGCGCGAGGGCGCCGGCCGTGAGCGCTGTGGCGAGGGCGGCTGCTGTGCGGCGGTACATTGCATGTCCTCCTGAAAAATGCCGGGATGCCCGGCAGGGTGCCTGACGATGCGATGTGGTGCGGTAAGTGCGGGCTGCGCAGCCGGACATGAACGTACCGTCACGGACCAGGGCACACAATAGGTCTAGGCCAATCTGTCCTCCGGAGCGGAGAGGCTCACCACGTCACCGTGGCGCCGCTCCCGCGGCGCGGAGGGCGTCGATCGTTTCGGGGTGGGGGCCGGTCATCGCCCATTCGAGCGGGGTTCGGCCCGTGCCGTGATCTTCGCGGAGGTTGGGGTCGGCGCCGTGGGCGAGCAGGGCCCGGACGGTCTCGGTGTGGCCCCAGCAGGCGGCCGCGCACAGGGGTGTGCCTTCCGTGCCGCGTCCGCTCTCGGTGTCGGGCAGGGCTCCGGCCGCCAGCAGGCGCAGGACGTTGTCGGTCGCTCCGTTGACCGATGCCGCGTAGAGGGGTGTGGTGCCTTCGGAGTCGGTGGTCCGCGGGCAGGCTCCGGACCGCAGCAGCTCGGTGACGCGGGTGGGGTCGCCGAACATCGCCGCCTCGACGAGGCGCTTGGACAGTTTCTTCTGCCGTCGTCTGTTCACGGGCGCTCAGGCTAGTCGACGGGTACCGGGCACCGGTCCGGTCACGTGCCGGCCGTCGAGCTGGGGGGAGGCGCGATCGGGTCGGGTGTCCGCTGCGCCTGGTGGTGGTTGGCGATCAGCACCAGCGCGACCAGGGCCGCGACCGCCACCCAGCAGGCGGGGGCGCTCCAGCGTCCGTGCGGCCCGCGGCGGCGTACGAGGCCCGTGCGCGGTTCCGTGTGCCGTCGCGTGTGCATCCTGCCCTCCGTCCAGCGGCTACGTCTCTTCCGATCAGGTTCCCGGGGGCGGGGGAAGTTCGCTTACGTTCGCGGAAGTTCGGTGTCTTCGAGGCTCTGAACTGCGCGAATGCGCACGTGGCCCGGCGAACGAACGGTTCGGGGCGCAGCGTCTTCTCCGACCGTACCGCCCTGACGTTCCGGAAAGGGATCACCATGCATACCCGTGCCACTCATCGGGCCGCCGCGTTCTGGAGGAGGCTGCACGGCGGCGTCCGCCTGTTGTGCCTGCTCATGATCGGCGTCCTCGCCCTCGGGGTCGCCGCCAACGCCGCACCCGCCTCCGGCTCCAGGCGGTCGGCCCATGACGCCTCACCCGACCGCGTGGGCTCGCTGGTCTCGGCGGGGACCGAGGTGTACGCCCTGGCCCGCAACGGGACGGAGGTGTACAAGGCCACCCGGCAGGACTCCTGGGTGAAGATCAACGACGGTGTCCGGGAGATCCACGGCGGGCGCGCGGGGTTGTTCGCCGTACTGACCGGCAAGGGTGACATCGCCCGGTACGACGGGGGCAAGTGGGAGACGATCGGTGCTCCCGGGGCCGAGTTCGCCGTCACCGACGACGCGTTGTACGGGCTGTCCCTCGACCGGACCTCTCTGCACCGGTGGACCCGGGACGCCGGCTGGTCGACCGTCCGGCTTCCCGTCGAGGGTCGTGTCGAGCGCATCCACGGCGGTGGGGCCGGGCTGTTCGCCGTGCTGCCGGGCGGGAAGGAGGTCGCCCGGTACGCGGACGGCGCCTGGCGGACGGTCGGCGGCAACGGGGTCGAGCTCGCCGTCACCGGCAGCGCGTTGTACCGGCTCTGGGCGGACGGGTCCGTCGCCGAGTGGACGCCCGGGGGCGGCTGGCAGAACATCGCCGACCGGATGCAGCACCTGTACGGCGGTGGTGAGGCGTTGTTGGCGACCGCCCCGGGGAGCGGCGTCGTGAGCCGGTTCGATGCGGGCACGCGGAAGTGGAGTGTGGTGGGTGGACCCGGCGAGTCCTTCGCCGGCACGTCCGACGGGTGGGTGTACGGAGTCTGGCCCGGCGGCGCCGGGGTGTCGCGCCGTGGCCTGCTCGGCGACTGGTTCGCGATGCCCAGGCTCACCGATCCCGGTCCGGCGCTGCCCGCCGAGCAGAAGGTGCGACGGCTGAACGAGCTGACGGAGCCGGGTGACAAGGCCACGGTCGCCTGGATTCGGGCGCGGAGCAGTCACCTCGCCGGCGAGCCCGACCCGTACGCCTTCCGCTGGGAGAAGACCGAGTGCAACGTGATCGGGAACTCCCTGCACACGTTCGGGATCGAGTTCGAGTCCGCGTGTGCCCGCCACGACATCGGCTACCGGGGCTACCGCGACGCACTGGGTGAGGAGGGCTTCCGCAAGGGTGTCGCGGGGGTCACCGGGGTCGGCATCGCCGGCCCGAAGAACCGGGTGGACGAGGTGTTCAAGCAGGACCTGTACCGGGCGTGCGCCAACGGGCCCGAGCGCGGCGGCCGGTACGGCGGTCCGCCGAAGTCTCCGGGCTACGACTTCGCGTGCCGGCAGGCGGCCGACAAGGTGTGGTTCGCCGTGGTGGCCCTCGGCTGACCGACGGCGGGGGTGTGGGGCGGGGGTGGGGCGGGCACGGGTCCGTCGCGCCCCCGCCGGCCGGTGTGGCGGGGGGCACCATGACGGGGTGCGGAGTGGTCGTCGGAACCCATGGGTGCTCCCCTCGGTCGCCCGGTCGTCAGCAGTGCCGATCGCCCGTGGGCCTTGGGGAGGCTACGGAGCGGGGGACTCCTCGATGTGTCGTTCCAGGCGCTCCTTCGCGGGGCGCGGATCGGCGAGGAGCCCGCGTGTGGTGCGGGCGACTTCCGCCAGCGCCGATGTGACGATCAGTGCCGCGAGGATCCTGAGCGGCCACCACCCCTGCTCCCACGCCGCCATGCCGCTGACGGCGACCAGCAACCACCAGAGCGCGGTCTTCCTGACCCACAGCTCGATCCAGTCCCCCACGACGCGCCTTCCCACTCCGTCGTCTCGGGCCGCGACGGGTACGGAGCAACTCTAGGCCGCCGCTCGACGGGGGTCGGACCGCCCCGGTGGGCCGGGGCGGTCCTCGTGCGGTGTCAGAGGGGGCGGACCTGTTCGGCCTGCGGGCCCTTGGGGCCCTGCGAGGTGGAGAACTCCACCCGCTGGTTCTCGTCCAACGACCGGTAGCCGGTGGAGTCGATCGCGGAGAAGTGGACGAAGACGTCCGGTGTGCCGTCGTCGGGGGCGATGAATCCGAAGCCCTTCTCCGCGTTGAACCACTTCACAGTTCCCTGAGCCATACCCGGGCCTTCCCCGTCAGGAGCCGGCGTCTGCTCGCGCCGGTTCGCAGCGCTGATCCTCCCCCGCCCCCTCGGGGCCGAAACGGGCGGATGGCGCGAGGGCCGTCGTGCCCTCGCCGGTGTCGTGGTCGCCCGTGCGCGCGTACGCGATGTCGGTGCGGGCGTTGTCCACGTGGAGGTGGAGGCGTCCGTCGTCCGGGCAGCGCAGGACGACGGTGAGGGTCCGGGTGCGGTGGTCCTCGGTGAGGAGGCGGGCGATGGCGACTTCGAACACGCGGTGGCCGTCGGGGCAGTGGGTGGAACCCGCGGGCGCGGTGGAGGGGTGGAGGGTCCAGGGGAACTGGCCCGGGAAGCCCTCCTGGACGCCGTCCGGTACGCCCATGGGGAGGCAGCAGCCGAAGCAGAAGAGCTCGCCGTACGCCGCCTCGAACTCGTCGGCTTCACACCAGCGGCACACGAGGCGCAGGACGTCGAACGGGGCGTGGGGGGCGTCGGTGCGGGCCGCGCGCTCGGCCAGCGTCAGGAGGGCGGCGTGCCCCTCGGGCCCGGTCCGCGGTCCCTCGCTCCATGTGCCCGTGTCCCCCATGAAGCCGATCCTCGCACGTCAGGCCTGTACGTTGCGCATCATCCGTCGCAGGACCTTCAGGGTGGTGACGTAGTCGGCGTCGTCGATGCCCTCGTGGATGGCCTCGCGGATCGCGGGGCTGTGCCGGGAGAGGTCGACGCGGGCGCTCTCGCCCCGCTCGGTGATCGACAGCCGGCCTTCGGCGTCCCGGGTGAGCCAGCCGCGCTCCACGAGCGGTCCGGCCTCCGCCTCCAGGTCGTCCTCGGCCCTGAGGTAGGAGCTCATCGCCTCGTGGAGTTCGGCGATCGTCCTGCCCGGGCCGTGGGGGTGGAGGTCGTTCGGGGAGAGGTTGCGCAGCAGCCAGAACTGGGGCTGGGTGAAGCCGTGTTCGGCCTGGCGGGCTCGGGTGAAGGCGATCAGGGCCTCGTAGGCCATGCCGGTCCAGTAGGCGGCGGGCTGGGCGGCGAGCTGCGCGTCGGTCAGGGGCGCTTCGGTCAGGTGCGTGTTCGTCATGTGAGGTCTTCTCCCCCGGGCCGTTCTTCGCTGGTGGGATGAACGTATGACCTTGAGTTTGGTTGAGGTCAAGGGGGTGGGGTGGGGGCGGGGTCAGATGTGGGCGGGGAGTTCGATGAGCGCGGTGGTCGGGCCCGCGGGCGGGCTGTCGAGGGTCAGGGTGCCGTCGACGGCGGTGAGGCGTTCGCGCAGGCCCGCGAGGCCGGTGCCGGCTCCGATGCGGGCGCCGCCGACTCCGTCGTCGTGGACGCGCAGGCGCAGCCGGCCCGCAGTGAGTTGCGCGTGGACGGAGGCCCGGGTCGCGCCGCTGTGCTTGCTGATGTTCGTGAGAAGTTCGGCCACGCAGAAGTACGCCACGCGCTCGATCACCGCGTCGGGCCGTTCGGCGACGTCCACCTTCAGGGCGACCGGTACGCCGGCCTGGGACGTGAGGCGGGGCAGGGCGTCGGCGAGGCCCAGGTCGAGGGCGGCGGGGCTGATGCCGTCGATGAGGCGGCGCAGTTCGGCGATGGCCGCGTCGGTCTGGGTGCGGGCGCGGGCGACGAGTGCGCGGGTGCGGTCGGTGGGCGGGGCCTCGCCTTCGAGGGTGTCGGCGTCGAGGGTGTCGGCGGTCAGCGACAGGGTGATGGCGATGGCGACGAGTTGTGCCTGCGTGCCGTCGTGCAGGTCCCGTTCGACCTGGCGCAGGCTGCGGGCGCCTTCGGTGAGGGCGGTGCTGCGGGCCCGTTCGAGGGTGTGGACGCGTCGTTGGGCGGTGGTGGGGCCCAGCAGGGTGCGGGCGAGGCGGCGGTGGGCGTGCAGGACGGCGCGGGCCGCGAACGGGGTGACGGTCAGGGCGATCAGAGCGGCCAGGAGGGTGGCCGCGGCGGGGCGGGGCCCGGGGTGGGTGGTCAGGACCCACACGAGGGACCAGACGGCGGCCACGGGCAGGCCGACGGTGGCGGCGAGGGCGAGGACGTCGAGCGGGAAGCGGAGCATCAGGTACAGCACGGCGCGCCAGGCGGTCGTGTCGGTGAGGCTGTCGCGGATCCAGCGGATCCGGCGGTTCCCGCCCGGGGCGGCGGGCGGGATCGCGGGGGCTTCGACCGGCTCGTCGAGGAGGGCGCGGATCAGCCGGGCGTGGGCGCGGCCGAGGTGGCGGGCGCCCCGGAGGCCGACGGCGAGGAGGGGCAGCCCGATCAGGGTCAGCGAGAGCAGGCCGCCGACGTAGAGGACGGCCAGGACGTAGACGATGCCGAGGAGGGACAGGGGCAGGCCGGCGAGGGCGTACGCGAGCGTGGCGGGGCGCGGCGTGCGCCGGGCGGGGGTGGGTGAGGGGGCGGTGGCGGGTGGGGGTGCGAGGTCGGGTGCGGCGGCGGGGGCGGGCGCGGCGGCGGGTGGGGGTGTGGTCATGCGGCGGCCGCGGCCGAGACGGGGGGTGCGGAGGTGGCCTTCAGGCCGGTGAGGAGGATCGTGGCGGCGGTCAGCGCCATCACGCCCAGGACCAGGGTGGCGGAGGTTCCGGGGGCGACCGTGGGGAGGGCGCCGTCGGTGGCGGCCACCGCGAAGGCGACGGCGGGGGGTGCGGCGACCAGGAGCCCGAGGAGCACTCCCGCCAGGGCGGTCAGGGTGGCTTCCGCGCCGAGCATGCGCAGCAGTTGGCGTCGGGTGGCTCCGATCAGGGTGAGCAGTGCGTACTCGCGGCGCCTGGCGGCGGTCAGCGAGACGAGGGTGTTGACGGTGGCGACGGTGCCGAAGCCGGCGAGCATGGCGAGTTCCACTCCGCGCAGCCAGACGTCGCTCTCGGCGTACGCCCCCGGCGGGGCGACCTCGCGCAGGGTTCCCGTGATGGCGGCGAACGTCGTCGAGAGCCCGACCAGCAGGGTGATCGGTACCACGGCGGAGGACAGCCGGTGGGCGTGGCCGCGCAGGTTGTCGGCGGCGAGCCGGCCGCCGGCGTCGCCGCGGTGGCGGCTGCCCGTCAGCCGGAACGGCAGGCCGAGCAGGACCATCGCGAAGCGGGCCAGGAAGGGGCCGAGGAGTCCGACGGCGACCAGGAGGAGCAGCGAGGTGAGGAGGGCGGCCTGGGCGGCCTTGTCCAGGGGCTGTCGGGCGGTGAACGCGCACAGGAAGCCGGCGCCGGCGAGGACGAGCGTTCCCGCGACGGCGCGGAGCGGGCCCGATCGGCCCTGTTCGGCGGCCGTTTCGGCGGCGGCCTCGGAGGGCCTGCCGCGGACGGCGCGCCGGGCGGCGAGGCTCGCGGCGCCGACGGCGACGAGGAGGGTGGCCGCGGTCGCGATCAGGGCGGGGAGCGGCGAGGAGGGCAGGCCGGCGGTGGCGGGGGCCAGGCCGCGGGCGGCGAGGGCGGTGAGGAAGGCGTCCGCGCCCTGGACGCCGAGGGCCCAGGCCGGTGGTGAGACGAGCAGGGTCATCAGGAGCACCTGGCACCTGACGAGCCGTTTGACCTGGGCAGGGGTGGCTCCGGTGGTTCGCAGGAGGGTCATGTCGCGGGCTTGCCGGCGCAGGGAGAAGCCGAGGGTGTTCACGACGACGAACAGGGTCATCAGCATCGCGATCTCGCCGAACGCCCCGCCGATCATCGCGAGGCGGCCGTCGCCGCCGCCGGCGACGGCCGTGGCGATGAGGGAGGCGAACAGGGTGATGACGGTGACGGAGAGCAGGAGGGCGGTGGCGGGGCCGGCGAACGACGCGGGCCGGGCGCGCAGGGTTCCCAGGGCGAGCCTCAGCATGCGAGCCCGCTCAGCTTGTCGGCGACCTGTGCGGCGGTGGGGCGCAGGAGTTCGTCGACGAGGAGGCCGTCGGCGAGGACGACGACGCGGTCGGCGAAGCTCGCCGCGAAGGGGTCGTGCGTCACCATCACGCAGGTGCGGCCCTCGGCGTCCACGCGCTCGCGCAGCAGGCGCAGGACGTCCCTGCCGGTGGAGCGGTCGAGGGCGCCGGTCGGTTCGTCGGCGAAGAGGACGGGCGGACGGGCGTACAGGGCGCGGGCGACGGCCACGCGTTGTTGTTGCCCGCCGGAGAGGCGGCCGGGGCGCTCCCCGCCGCGGTCGGCCAGGCCGACCTGTGCGAGGGCGGCGGTGACGGCGGCCCGGTCGACGCGGGTGCCGGCGAGGCGGGCGGGGAGGGCGACGTTCTCCTCGACGGTCATGGCCGGCATCAGGTTGTACGACTGGAAGATGAACCCCGCCTCGGTACGCCGCAGGCGCGCGAGGCGTCGTTCGGGCAGGGCGGTGATGTCCGTCGGGCCCCAGTGGACGGTGCCGGTCGTGGGGCGGTCCATGCCGGCGACGCAGTGCAGCAGGGTCGACTTGCCCGAGCCGGAGGGGCCCATCACCGCGGTGAACGTACCGGGGGCGAAGGTGATGTCCACGCCGCGCAGGGCGTGGACCGCGTCGCGGCCGCGGCCGTGGGTGCGGTGCAGGTTCCGGGCGTGGAGGGCGGGGACCGGTCGCGGGGCGCCGGCGTCGGGCCCGGTGCGGGGGGCCGCGTGGGAGGCGGTGCGGGGGGCGGTGCGGGTGGTGGCTTCGGTGCTCGGTGACATGCTTCGATTCTCGAAGGCGCGGTGCGGGCGGACCATCGTGCCACCGCCCGTCTTCGGGGTTCGGATATCCGCCCCCCTGGGGGTGGACGTCAGGGTCCGACCTCGCGCAGGTAGGCGACGACGGCCTTGACGCGGCGGTTGTCCGCGTCGGTCGGCGGCAGGTCGAACTTGGTGAACACGGACGCCGCGTGCTTCTCCACGGACCGCTCGGAGACGACGAGGAGCGCCGCGATGGAGCGGTTGGAGTGGCCCTGGGCCATCAGGTCCAGGACTTCGCGTTCGCGGGCGGTCAGCCGGTCGAGCGGGCGCGTACCGCTGTTCAGCATGCGGCTGACGATCTCCGGGTCGAGGGCCACCCCTCCGGCGGCCACCCGGCGCAGGGCGTCGAGGAAGTCGGCGGTGGCGGCGACGCGTTCCTTGAGCAGGTAGCCGATCCCGGAGGCGTCGCCGGCCAGGAGGCGGGCCGCCCAGGACGGTTCGGCGTGTTGGGAGAAGACGAGGACGCCCACGTCGGGCTGGTCGGCGCGGAGCCGGACCGCGGCGCGGATGCCCTCGTCGGTGTGGGTCGGCGGCATGCGGATGTCGACGACGGCGACGTCGGGGCGGTGTTCGGCGGCGGCGGCGAGCAGTTCGTCCGCGTCGCCCGCGGTGGCGAGGACCTCGCAGCCGCGGGCGGTCAGCAACTCCACCATGCCTTCACGGAGGATCACCGAATCCTCGGCGATGATCACTCTCACGGCACGCTCCCCTGGTCACCGAACAGGTGATCCATTCAATCAGAGCGCGGACCGGGGTTCGGGGTCGGGCTCGGGTTCGGCAGGGGATTGCCCGCGCAGGAGGCGTCGGCGGCCGGCAGGCGGCCCCGCAGGAGGTGGTCCTCGACGTACGCGTCCACGCACGCGTTGCCGTTCTGGTGGTTGCCGTGGTCGCCGCCTTCGACGGTGATCAGCCGAGACCCCGGCAGGGCGCGGTGCGCGCCCAGGGCGCTCTCGTAGTGGGTCGCGGGGTCGCGTCGGGAGTTCAGCAGGAGGACGGGCGGTGCTCCCGCGGGGCCGCGTCCGCCGGGCCCGGTGGCGGGGTCGGGCCGGGTGGGGTGGTGGTCGGCGGGGCGGGGCCAGGCGGCGCAGATCGACGCGAACGTCAACTCGCGCGCTCCGGCGAGGGGATGCGTACGGGTGTCGGCGGCGCTCTTGTCGATCCAGTGGCGGGTGTCGCGCGTCCAGGGGTCGTCCGCGCAGACGTAGGAGAAGAAGGCCGCGGCGAAGTCGGCCGCCATCGGGTGGCGGAGCTTGCCGGCGAGGGCCTTGCGGACGCCGGGGTCGGCGGTGTCCGGGTCCCTCAGGACGCCGAGGAGGAGGGCCAGGTCGGGGAAGCTCGCGCCGTTGTAGACGAGGCTCGCGGCCGCCGCGTCGAGGTGGTTGGCGGTGACGACGGTGCCTTCGAGGTCGAGCGGGTGGGCGCTGAGCGCCGCGCGGATCCGCTCGAAGGAGGCGCCCGTCTCGGCGGGGGTGCGGCCGTGGTGGTACGTGGCGTCGTGGGCGGCCAACCACGGCAGGAAGTCCTGGTCGAAGCGGCGTTGGAAGCTGAGGGGCTGTCCCGTCATGAACCGTTCCCAGGTGCCGGAGGGGTCGATGACGCTGTCGAGGACGACGCGGTCCACGCGGTGCGGGAAGCGGTCGGCGTAGCGGGCGCCGAGCAGGCTCGCGTACGAGGGTCCGTAGTAGGAGATCCGGTCGACGCCGAGGAGGGAGCGGTAGAGGTCCAGGTCGCGCGCGGCCTGGTCGGTGGTGAGGTACGGCAGGAGTGCGCCGGAGGCGCGCCGGCAGTCCCGTACGAAGGCGTGGGCGCGGGCGACGGTGTCGCGTACGGCCCGGGGCGAGCGGTCGCGCAGGTCGCCGCTGGTGAACAGGGCGTCGACGGCGGCCTGGTCGGCGCAGGCCACGCGGGTGCTCGCGCCGATGCCGCGCTGGTCGAAGCCCGCGATGTCGTAGGCGGCGGCCAGGTGGGGTGCGTACGAGGCCAGGCCGGCGGGGCGGGCGAGGCCGGAGGCGCCGGGACCGCCGGCCGCCACGACGAGGACGCCGCGTCGTGCGGCCGGGTCGGTGGCGCGCAGGCGGGACACGGCGAGGGTGAGGGAGGGGCCGGAGGCGGGCCGGTTCCAGTCGCGGGGCACCGCCATGGCGGCGCATTCCAGGGCGGTGGTGGGCGGGCCGGGGGCGCAGGGGGCCCAGTGGAGGCGTTGGTGGGCGTAGCGGGCGGGGACGGGGGGCGCGGCGGCGGCCGGGTGCGTGGGGGCGGCGGTCGCGGGTGGGGCGGGGAGGGTGAGCAGGCCGATGAGGGCGAACACGGTGAGCAGGGTGAGACGGGCGCGGAGGGTGAGACGGGCGCGCGGGGCGGGCGGGGTCGGTCGTGCGGGATTGCTGAGGGCGTGCATGCGGAGTCGGCCTCCCCGTGGGAGCGGATGCGGTCGCTCCCAGCCTGTCGGCCGCGCCGGCCGGTCACGATCCCCCTGGGGCCCGTCCGCGGGGTGGTGCCGGTGCCACCCCGGGGCCCCGAGGGGGTGCGGTCACTCCGTGCGCAGGGCGGCCAGGCGCTGCTCGAAGGGCACGATCCCGAAGCCGGCCGACGCGTCCACCGAGGTGATCGCGCCGGTCGTCGAACGGGGGGCGATCGCGGCGGTGGTGTCCACGTCCGGGGCGGTGTCCCGGGGGGTGGGGACCGCAACCGGGGTCGGGGTGGGGGCGGTGCGGGTGGTGGGGGCGGGGGCCGCGGGAGCGAGGAAGCTCGCCAGTTCCGCGCCCGCGCGGGCGATCCGTCGGTCCAGGCCCTCGTCGCCCCAGTCCTCCGAGGCCGCGTACACGGCGGTCGGCGGTACGACCGCGCGCAGGTAGGTGAACAGCGGGCGCAGGGCGTGTTCGGTGACCAGGGAGTGGCGGGCCGTTCCGCCGGTCGCGCCGAGGAGGACGGGTTTGCCGGTGAGGGCGTCCTTGTCGATGACGTCGAAGAACGACTTGAACAGGCCGCTGTAGGAGCCCGCGAACACCGGTGTCACGGCGATCAGGCCGTCCGCGGCGGCCACCGCGTCGAGCGCGGCGGCCAGCCGGTCGGAGGGGAATCCGGTGACGAAGTGCCGGGCGATCTCCGTGGCGAGGTCGCGCAGTTCGATCACCTCGGGCTCGGCGTCGACGTGGTCGAGGGTCGCGGCCGCGAGGCGGTCGGCGAGCAGGCGGGTGGAGGAGGGCGAGCTCAGGCCCGCCGAGACGATGACGAGCTTCATGCCCGCGGCTCCCGCTTCGTGGTCTCCCGGGCCGCTTCCACGCGGGCCGAGTGGGTGGGCGCGTCCGGTACGCCGGCCGGGCGCAGGTTCGCGAACTCCTTGCGCAGGACCGGTACGACCTCTTCGCCGAGGAGGTCGAGCTGCTCCAGGACGGTCTTCAGGGGCAGGCCGGCGTGGTCGACGAGGAACAGCTGGCGCTGGTAGTCGCCGGCGTAGTCCCGGAAGGACAGGGTGCGCTCGATGACCTCCTGCGGCGAGCCGACGGTCAGGGGCGTCTGGGAGGTGAACTCCTCCAGGGAGGGGCCGTGCCCGTACACCGGCGCGTTGTCGAAGTAGGGGCGGAACTCGCGCACCGCGTCCTGGGAGTTGCGGCGCATGAACACCTGGCCGCCGAGGCCGACGATGGCCTGCTCGGGGGTGCCGTGTCCGTAGTGGGCGTAGCGCTCCCGGTAGAGGTTGACCATCTGTCGGGTGTGGGAGGCCGGCCAGAAGATGTTGTTGTGGAAGAAGCCGTCGCCGTAGTACGCGGCCTGCTCGGCGATCTCCGGGGAGCGGATGGAGCCGTGCCACACGAAGGGCGCGACGCCGTCCAGCGGGCGCGGGGTGGAGGTGAAGGACTGCAGCGGCGTACGGAACTTGCCCTTCCAGCTGACGACGTCCTCGTCCCACAGGCGGCGCAGGAGGGCGTAGTTCTCGATGGCGAGGTCGATGCCGTCGCGGATGTCCTTGCCGAACCAGGGGTAGACCGGGCCGGTGTTGCCGCGGCCCATCATGACGTCGACGCGGCCGTCCGCGATGTGCTGGAGCATCGCGAAGTCCTCGGCGATCTTCACCGGGTCGTTGGTGGTGATCAGGGTGGTCGAGGTGGAGAGGATCAGCTTCTCGGTGCGGGCGGCGATGTAGCCGAGCATCGTGGTCGGCGAGGACGGGACGAACGGCGGGTTGTGGTGCTCGCCGGTGGCGAAGACGTCGAGGCCGACCTCCTCGGCCTTCTGCGCGATGGCGAGCATCGCCTTGATGCGCTCGTGCTCGCCGGGTGTGCGTCCGGTCGTCGGATCGGGCGTGACGTCGCCGACGGTGAAGATTCCGAACTGCATGGCTCCCCATTCCCAAGATTGTTTACAATTCAACTATACCCCGGAACGGAAGGGCCGGGCGACGCATTCCCGGGACGGGCCCGGAGGGGGTGACGCGACAGGCCCCCGTCCGGTCGGACGGGGGCCTGTCGGTCGGACGGGGGCCTGGCGGGCGAACGGGTCTCACTGGCGGGCGCGGCGGGCCGGGCGGGGGGCTTCGGCCGGTGCGTCCAGGGGGCCCTCGGCGAGGGAGGCCAGCGCGCGCAGGAGGGTCTCGCGGTCGGCGGGGGCGAGGGAGGCCAGCGCCTCGGCGTGCACCTCGTCTACGATGCGCCGGCTCGTGACGCTGAGGGCCGCCCCCTTCTCGGTGACCGAGATGATGCGGGCGCGGCGGTCCTTGGTGGAGGGGCGCCGTTCGGCCAGGCCCGCCTTCTCCAGGGCGTCGACCGTGACGACCATCGTCGTCTTGTCCATGTCGCCGATCTCGGCCAGTTGGATCTGGGTCCGCTCCTCCTCCTGCGCGTGAACGAGGACGCAGTGCATGCGTGCGGTGAGTCCGATCTCCCCCAGGGCCGCCGCCATGCGGGTGCGCAGGGCGCGGCCGGTGTGGTCCAGGAGGAAGGAGAGGTCGGGCTGGGTTCGGGTGGACGCCATAGCGGTCATGCGTCGAGTCTAACAATTCGATCCGTTGAATATCGTCTGCAACGAAACCATCTGCTACGGTCTCACTCAGTTGCCCGCCGACCGCTCTGGCGATGCCTCGAACGGAGAGTCCTGTGCCCGCTGTTGCCCCCGCCTCCCCCGCGACCGGGGAAGTCCCCGCCTCCTCACCCGCGCCCTCACCCGCGTCCCCGTCGATCCCTGTTGCCGCTGTCACGGCTCCCGGGGCCGGGGCCCGCGGGCTGCGCTCGCGCTGGACCGCCCTCGGCGTGCTCTCCACCGGCATGCTGATGACGGTCCTCGACGGCAGCATCGTCACCGTCGCGATGCCCGCCATGCAGGACGACCTCGGGTTCACGCCCGCCGGGTTGAGCTGGGTCGTCAACGCCTACCTGATCGCCTTCGGCAGCCTGTTGCTGCTGGCCGGCCGACTGGGCGACCTGATCGGACGCAAGCGCGTGTTCCTGGCGGGGACGGTGGTGTTCACGGCCGCCTCGGTGCTCGCCGGGTTCGCCGGCTCCCCCGCCCTGCTGATCGCCGCCCGGTTCCTCCAGGGCATCGGCAGCGCGATGGCCTCCGCGGTCGGACTGGGCATCCTGATCACCCTGTTCACCGAAGCCCGCGAACGCGCCAGGGCCATCGCCGTCTTCTCCTTCACCGGGGCGGCCGGGGCCTCCCTGGGCCAGGTGTTCGGCGGTGTCCTCACCGACGGGCTCGGCTGGCACTGGATCTTCTTCATCAACCTCCCCATCGGGCTCGCCGCCCTGCTCCTCGCCCTGCCCGCGCTCCCCGCCGACCGGGGCCCGGCGAAGGGCGCCGGGGCCGACGTACTCGGTGCGCTGCTGGTCACCGCGGGGCTGATGCTCGGCATCTACACGGTGGTCGAGGTGGAGCGGTACGGCTGGGCCTCCGCGCACACCCTCGGCCTCGGGGTGCTCACCCTGGCCCTGCTGGCCGGCTTCGTCCTGCGCCAGTCACGGGCGCGCACCCCGCTGATGCCGCTGCGGATCCTGCGTTCGCGCACCGTCGTCGGCGCGAACCTGGTCCAGATGCTGATGGTGGCCGCGCTGTTCTCCTTCCAGGTGCTCGTGGCGCTCTACCTCCAGAAGGTCCTGGGCTACGGGGCCGCCGCGACGGGCCTGGCGATGCTGCCGGCCGCCGTCGTGATCGGCGCGGTCTCGCTGGGCCTCTCCGCCCGCCTGGGCGCGCGGTTCGGTGACCGCAGGCTGCTCGTCGTCGGTCTCGCCCTGCTCGTCCTGGCGCTCGGCCTGCTGACCCGGCTGCCGGTGCACGCCTCCTACGTCTCCGACCTGCTGCCGGTGATGCTGCTCGCCGCGAGCTTCGGCCTGGCCACGCCCGCGCTCACGAACCTGGCCATGTCCGACGCCGGGGAGGAGGACGCGGGGCTCGCCTCGGGCCTGTTCAACACCACCCAGCAGATCGGCATGGCGCTCGGCGTGGCCGTACTGTCCACCCTCGCCGCCTCCCGCACCCGGACCCTGGCCGCCACGGGCCGCGACGCGGCCGAGGCCCTCACCGGCGGCTACCACCTGGCGTTCGCCACGGGTACCGGCCTGTTGGTCGCCGCGATCGCGCTGACCGGGATCCTGCTGCGGGAGCGGGGGTCGCGCGATGCCTGACGGTGCGGGGCCGGGGGCGGGGCCTGGGCCGAGCCCGGGTCCGGGCCCGCGGCCCGCACCGTCGTTCCCGGGGCGTGGTCGATCCCGGGGTGGCGCGTGCGGGTCACAGGGTGTGGGCGGTGATGTCGCCGTAGGCGGTGGTGGCGTGGATGTCGAGGGCCGCGCCGGAACCGGTGGTGTTGGCCAGGGCGTTGTGGACGCGGCCGTAGGAGGTGCCGGCGTCGAGGGTGGCCGAGACGCCCGCCGCCGCGCCGACGGTGATCGCACCGTGTTCGGTGCGCAGGTTCACCGCCCCGCGCACGGCCTCGGCGACGTGGAGGTCGCCGTGGCGGGTGGTGAGGGTGGCCGGGCCGTCGAGGCGACCGATGCGGATGTCACCGGCCTCCAGACCCACCCGGGCCCCCGCGACCTCCTCCAGGTCGACGCGGCCGTGGGCGGACTCGACGACGACCTCGCCCAACCGGCCCACCCCGCGCACCTCGGCGCTCGCCGTCCGGGCCTCGACCCGGGAGCCGGCCGGCAGGTGCACGGTCACCTCGACCTCGCCCGCGTCCTCGCCGAAGAGGCCCTTGCCGGACTTCTCGGCCCGGACGCTCAGGATCCCGTCGGCGTACTCGACGCCCACCCGCTCGGCCGCCTTCACGTCACGCCCCTTCGACGCGTCCGCCGGCAGCACCTCGACCGAGACCTCGTCCCGCCCGACGGCCACGAACCGCACCCGACCCGCCGCGACCTCCAACACGGCGGTCACAACAGCGGCGGCGTCAGCGGTGGCAGCGGCGTCAACGGTGGTGGTGGTGAACTGCATGGTGTCTTCCCCTTCTCTCGCGGCGGGCACTCTCCGGCCCGCCGCTTTCCGATGAAGGAAAAGCTACGTTGCGTTCGAAGATTCGGCAACATATTCATTGCGTCGTATCCATGTTTACACAGTTCAAAGCAGGTATTTCGTTGCAACTAGTCGAGAGCTAACGCAATGAACTTACGTCAGGGGATTGCAATGAACTGTCAGTGAACGCTATTCGGTCGTTGTGAGGAGGTGGGGTTTCGGCGGCCGACCGAGGCCGCGGCTTGATGAACCAGGCGCCGAGGAAGGCGGCTGCCGCGAGGGCCGCGGCGATCAGGAAGGCGGCGTGGGTTCCCTCGGCGACGGCTTCCGCGTAGGCGGCGCGGACCTGTTCGGGCAGGGCGGCCAGGCTTTCGGCGGACAGTTGCGCGTGGCCTTCACCGCCGGCGGCATCGGCGCTCGGGGCCGCGCCCCGTACCCGGTCGGTGAAGCCGATGCCGGCGAGGGAGACGCCGAAGGAGCCGCCGATGGTCCGGCTCAGGGTGACCGTGGAGGAGGCCACGCCCAGGTTCATCGTCTCCACGCTCTCCATCGCGACCGAGAGGGTGACCTGCATCAGCAGGCCCAGTCCGGCGCCGAAGACGGCCATGGAGAGGCCGGTGGTCAGGCGGCTCGTGGTGGTGTCCATCAGCGAGAGGAGGAAGGCCCCCGCGAGCAGGAGCGCGCCACCGATGACGGCGTACAGCCTGAAGTCGCCGCGCTCGGCGATGAGTCGGCCGGCGAAGGTGTTGACGCCGACCAAGGCGAGCAGGAGGGGCAGCATCAGGATGCCGGCGCCGGCGGCGGAGGCGCCCTGGACGGTCTGCTGGTAGATCGGCAGGAAGGTCATCGCGGCGACCATCACGAAGCCGAAGAGGAAGGCGACGACGTTGGCCCGGCTGAAGTTGGCGCTGCGGAAGATGTCCAGGGGCAGGATGGGCGCTGCGGCCCCGCGCTCCACCGCGAGGAAGGCGGCGGTGCCCGCCACGGCGACGACCGCCAACCCGATGACGACGGGCGAGGTCCAGTCGTAGCGGGTGCCGGCCCAGGTGGTGATGAGGACCAGGGCGGTGATCACGGCGGTGAGCAGGGCCGCGCCCAGGTAGTCGACGGGGGCCTGCGCGCGCTTCTTCGGCAGGTGCAGACCCGTGGCGATCGCGAGGAAGACGATCAGCCCGAGGGGCACGTTGAGGTGGAAGCACCAGCGCCAGCCGAAGTGGTCGGTGAGGAAGCCGCCCGCGAGCGGGCCGCCGACCATGGCGGCGCCCATGACCGTGGAGGCCATGGCCTGGAACCTGCCCCGCTCGGCCGGGGTGATCAGCTCGCCGATGAGGGCGAGCGCGCCGACCATGAGGCCGCCCGCGCCCAGGCCCTGGAGCACGCGGAAGCCGATGAGTCGTCCCATCGACTGGGCCAGGCCGGCGACCACGGAGCCGGCCAGGAAGAGGCCGATGGAGGTGAGGAAGACGGTCTTGCGGCCGTACATGTCACCGAGCTTGCCCCAGACGGGGGTGGAGGCGGCGGTCGCGAGCATGTAGGCGGAGGCCACCCAGGACAGGTGTTCCAGGCCGCCCAGCTCGGCGACGATCGTCGGCATCGCGGTGCCGAGGATGAGGCTGTCGAGTGCCGCGAGGAGCATGGCCACCACCACGGCGCTCATCACGAGCAGGTGGCGAGGACGCGGGGGCGTGCCGGCGGGCGGGCCGCCCCGGGCGGGGTCGTGCGCCATGGTGGGTTCCTTTCGGACGGGATCAGTGCCGCGCCACCTCTCCTTACTTACTGACCGGACGGTAAGTAGAGTGGGCGACTGGGAAGCTAGGACATTTACTGACCGGCCGTCAAGTAGAATGGCGACCCGGAGCCCGCACAGGAGGACCCCATGCCCGGCAGACCGACCGCCAGGACGAACACCCGCGAGAGGATCCAGGAGGTCGCCCTGGCGCTGTTCGTCGAGCGGGGTTACGAGAAGACCTCGATGCGCGAGATCGCGGAGGGCCTCGACATCACCAAGGCCGCCCTCTACTACCACTTCAAGGCCAAGGAGGAGATCCTGCTGTCGATCTCCCAGGGTCTGGGCGCGCCCGTCGACGAACTGATCGCGTGGGCCAGGACCCGCCCCCGGACCCTGGAGACCAAGCGCGAGGTCCTGCGCCGCTACAGCGAGGTGCTCAAGGACGCCACCCCGCTCTTTCGCATCATGCAGGAGAACCAGGCGGCGCTGCGGGCGCTGGGCATCGGGCAGACCCTCAACGACCGGGTGGCCGCGGTCGCGGAGCTGCTGTACGAACACGGGGCGTCCGTACGCACCCAGGTGCGACTCTCGGACGCCCTCGTGAGCGTCCACTTCGGCGCCTTCTCCCTGCACGCCCTGGCCGGCAGCCCCGAGGAGAAGCGCCTGGCCCTCCTGGAGTCGGCCCTGGAGACACTGGATTCGGTGTCCGAGGAGTGCGGCTGAGCCGACCGCGCGCGCTCAGCCGCGCACCGGCCGGCAACGGACGGCTTCCTCAAGGTCCGCCACGATCCGCGCGATGGAGCCGACACCGAGGCGGCGCACCTCCATTGCTGCCCCACCGCGTGTATCGGGGCCTCCGGGCGGTCGGCGACGCTCCGATCATCTCCGGCACAGCACGTTGCGCGGCAGGCTCGGCTCCAGCAAGTGGATCACGACGGCGCGGGGGCGGCTTCCGTCTCGGGCGTGCCTGACCTCGTACGGGGCGACGATCCCTCCATCGGCGGCACCGGTTCCGGAACTCGTTTCGGTACAGACACGTCTGTCAAAATTCGGGCTCACGATTCGGGCAGGAAAATTAAGGGTCTGGTCTGCCATGGCTCAACAGGAGCGCGGGAAGCGTTCGAGGCGGGCGATCCTGGAAGCCGCCGCCCAGCTGTTCGACGAGTGCGGGTACGAAGCGGCCGGCACCAACGAGATGGGTTTGATCGGACGGCTGCGCCTGGAGCTGCCGCCCGAGCCCGCGAAGGCCTGATCCGCCCGGGGCCCGTCACCGCGCCGGCTCAGATCGGGTCAGGTCGGGTCAGGCCCGTCGCGGATCCGGTTCCACCGACTCGAAGAGCGGACGCATGACCTCCCACAGCCGGGTCGAGGTCTTGTCCTCCCACCAGGCCGGGTCCGACCTGCCGAGGGACTCGATCCCCGCGGCCACCACCACGGCCAGGTCCGCCAGGTCCGCAGCCTCGCCCGTGGAAGCGGTCGCGTTCGCGTGCGTGGCGACGACGCGCTGACGCACCATGGCCAGCAGTTCGTCGCGCAGGCACGGTCGGGCGTCCGAACCGTCGGCTGCCAGCTGCATGCCCGCGCGCACCACCTTCTCGTTCCCCATGGCCGCGCCCAGGGCCGTGAAGAATCGCTTCGGCGCGTCCGACTCGGCGCCGTCGAACGCCTCCTCCGTGAACGACCAGGCCCGTGTGCGGGCCTGGTCGTAGACGGCGGCCGCCAACGACGCGGTGGAGGGGAAGTGGTGGTAGAGGGCACCTCGGGTCACGCCCGCCCGGTCACAGATGTTCACCAGGCCCGCGTCGGCGACGCGACCGTCGGCGATCAGCTCCGCCGTCGCACGCACGAGGGCCTGACGGGTCTGATGGGACCGTTGCGTCATGGGGTTGCACCCGCCGTCTCTCGCTCGATGTGTCGACTCTCCGACAACCCCCGCTACACACTTTGGTTGACGGTGCAACTAAAATCATACAGGCATGCCTGTTTCGCCCTACCCCTTCCGGTGGCACTTCTCACTTCTTTCGCACCTCGCGTTCCGAATGGCGGGACACAGGTGGGTAGTTGGCTCATATCGAACCCTTCGCTCACCTGCGAGACGGGTTCTGAATCAGACCGATCTGTTTGGCAATGCCGATCTCGGCCCTTCACCCCCGCATCCGCCGTCGGGGAGCCCGGCTCAGCGGCGGGTGCGGCGGCGGTGGTTGGCGTCGGTGCGGTAGAGGCGCTGTTCGGTGGCGGTCAGTTCCAGCGCCGCCGCGATGCCCGGCCGCGCACCGACCTTGATCAGGTACTTCCCCCGGCCCGGGTGGTGGCGGGCGCCGGCGCCTTCGATGTCGATGGCGTCGACGGCTTCGGTGTCGGCGGCGGCGTCGGTCGGGGCGATGTCGAGGCCGGTGGAGGTGGCCGAGGACCAGGAGCCGATCATCATGCGTTCCTGCTCGGTGAGGGAACGTTTGCCGGTGACGCGGCGCAGTTCCTCCTCCGAGGAGGCCCCGATGACCCAGGTGTCGCAGCGGTCCATCAGGCCCCGGGCCTTGGCCCGGTCGGCCTCGGTGGGCAGGGCCTCGACGTCGAGGAGCGAGTGGGTGACGTAGATCGTGACGTCGTCGGTGGTGCGGTTGAGGCGCGAGATCGCGTCCATCGCGTCGACCAGGCCCGGACCGGAGCGCAGGGCCCGCCACATCTCGTCCATGGGCAGGACGAGTTTGCGGTCCATCAGCCCGATGGAGCGGGCCGAGTCGATGGAACTGTACGTGTACGCCCAGGTGGCGATCATCCCGGCGGAGACCACGTCGTTGCCGCGGGCCCGCAGCGCGGAGATGTCCACGGACACGGCGGGCGCGTCGATGTCGAGGGGCGTGGTGGTCGGGCCGTCGAAGAGGCCCTTGAGCGGGCCGCCGATCAGGTTGTCGAGGCCCGCGACGACGGAGCGGGTCAGATCGCGGTAGCGCTCTCCGTCGGCGGCGAGTTTGCCGCGCAGTTCCTCGGGGGCGGCGCGCAGGACCTTGACGACGTCGGCGACCACGGGATCACTACCGGGAGGTTGCGCGGCGGAGGCGACCTGCACGGCGGTGTCGAGGGCGGAGCGTTCGATCTCGTCGGGGGTGCGGCCGAGGCCGTGCTGGGTGGACAGGAGCGCGACGAGGGTCTCCAGGCGGCGGCCGTTGAGGACGTCGAGGAGGGCCCGGCGGCGGTCGGCGGGCAGGGTCCGGGCGCGGTCCTTGAGGGGGCCGGAGTCCAGGGGGTTGAGGCGGCCGATGCCGTCGCCGATCCGTACGACCGAGCCGCCGAGCTCGGCGACCAGGGTGGAGTACTCGCCCTTGACGTCGCCGGGGACGCACACCATGTGCCCGTACGCCGAGTAGACCAGGCAGACCCGCTTGACCAGCGCGGACTTCCCCGCGCCCGGCTGCGACATGACCCACATGCCGGGGTTGGTCGTCAGCTTGCCGGTCCAGCCCGACGGGTCGACGCAGACGAGTTCGCCCGTCAGGACGTCCCGGCCGACCGGGACCCCGCGCGGCGGCAGGCCCGAGCCGAGGAGGAACGGGTAGAGGCCGCCGGCCTGGGTGGTGGGACCGGTGTGGACGGTGCCAGCGTCCTCGACGGGAGCGCGCCCCCCGAACCGGCCGCCCCAGCCGGGGCGGGGCGCGAAGCGGCCCCGGAGCCTGCGCCGGTGGCGGCGTTCGTCGCGGCTCGGGAGGGTGTCGGCGGGCAGGAGCAGGCGCCGGGGGGTGCGCAGGACCGGCGGCTTCGGCTTGCGGGTCATCGGGGGCACCGGAGGAATCGGGGGAACAGGGGGGATCGGGGGGATCGGGGGTCTTCGGCCTCGGTCTTCAGGGGGTCACCGGTCCTTGACGAGGGGGTGGTAGCCCAGGGGGATGCCGGCCGCGAAGACGGCGGCCTGGGCTCCGTACGCGGGGCGCATGCGGATGCCGCGCATCGCCTTCACCGCGCGTTCGAGTTCCTGGCGGGCGGCGGGCAGGTCGGCGGCGGCGCGTGCGGTGACGGTGACCATGAGGGTCCAGTCGACGACCTGCGCGCCGCCCGCCATCTGCGCGGCCGCCTGCTCGGCCCGCCGGGTGTCGGCCCGCTGCGTCCACTTCGCCCGCCCCTTCACCTCCGCGGTCGCCTGGGCGCGTTGGTGGGCGTTGCTGATCTCCCGTTCGAGTACGGCCTCCCCCTCGTACGGGTCGAGGACCCGGTAGGCGAGGGTGACGCGGCGCTGGAAGCGGCCGGGGGCGAGGAGGGGGAGGAGCACGCTGTAGGCGAGGGGGCGGCGCGGCATCTCGCGCAGCACCCAGGAGGTGGAGACGGCGCCGTCGTGGGCGTACTCCTCCCAGCCGTCGTCGGCGGCCTGCGGACCGCACTCGCCCCAGGAGAGTTCCTCGAAGTCGGCGTCGCGGGCGTTGAAGACGGCGGGGTCGTAGGCGCTGCGCACCAGGCGTCGCAGGTCGACGTCGGTGGCGCGGCGTTCGATGTCGGTGCCCGTGCCGGACAGGTCGAGGGAATCGACGACCTTCAGCGCCTCGGCGACCTGTTCGGCGAGGTCGGTGGGCGGGTTCGCGGACGCGGTCGGGTCGACCGTGACCGACATCCAGGGCGCCACGGAGGCGGTGGCGTGCGGGGTGGTGCGGACGAGTTCGTCGATGATCCGCCGCGCGAGGAGGGGCGCGCCCGGGTCCTGACGGAGTTTCACGTCGTCGGCCAGGGCCTCGCCGGCGCCGGGGGTGATCTGGATGGTGACCGAGGCGCCCTTGATCTGCTCGTCCGTGCTCATGGCGTCCAGGACGGACGCCCAGGTGCGCAGGTTTCCCCGGACGGTGGAGGTCGGGGCCATCAGGCTGCCGCCGGGTGCGAGGAGCGTGCTGACGGTCATCCGTCCGGTCGCCCGGTCGTGGACGACGCCGACCTTCCTGCCGGTCGTCGGGTCGTGCGCGCGGATGAGGGTGGAGGAGGCGCCGACGCCGGGCAGGTCCAGGGCGTAGGGGTGCGGCAGGAGGAGCCGCCGGTAGGCGGTGACGTCGAAGCGGGCGGCGCGGCGCCAGGCGAGGCGCGCCCAGTAGTAGGACAGCGCGGGCATGCCGTGGCGGCGGGCAGCGGCCAGGGCGAAGACGGTCAGCGTGACCGGGAGGGTGAGCAGGAGGGTGGCCGGGGCGCGGGTGGCGATCAGCCCGTCCAGCAGCAGGACCAGGGCGGCGGTGATCGTCGCGCCCTTGGAGAGCCCGCCGAGGCCGAAGGAGCGGCGGGCGCGGAAGCCCTCGACCATGAGGGTGTCGGGCACCTCGTGGGTGGTCACCGGCGCGACCCTCCGATCGGTTCGTGGGCGGTGTCGTTGACGCCGTCCATCACCTCGATGCCGATCTGGTCGGGGACCCGGGCGGCGGCTTCGGTGCGGGAGGTCCGCGTGGGCGTCGTCGCGCCTTCCGGTGCGGGGGTTCGGGCGGTCCCGGTGGTCCGGTCGGCCATGCTCCGCTCGACGTAGCGGGCGTGCTGCACGGCGGTCGAGGGGGCGGCGCCCTCCCCGTCGGGTGCGGTGTCGGCGCCCTTGCGGCGGCTGAGGTGGTCGGCGACCGCACCGAACGCCCCGCCCGCGCCGCCGGTGGCCATGCCCTCGCCGACGGCGGTACCGAGCGGCGCGAACAGCCGCATGAGGGGGCCGGGCGCGAGGACCCCGAGGACGAGGGTGGCGCAGCCGCGGAGCCACTGCGCCAGGGTCTGGGCCGTGCCGAACTCGGTGAAGCCGATGCAGATGAGGACGGCCAGCAGGGGTTTGTAGGCGATGACGGCGAGGCCGGTCGTGACGAGGTTGGGCAGCCACCTGCGGGTGGCCGCGCCACCGGTGCGGCCGCCGCTCGCGAGGGGGAGCAGCAGGCAGATGACGGGGATGGCGCTCTGGCGCAGGTATACGAGGACGAGTTGGACGAAGCCGACGACGAGGATCACCTGGAGCAGGCCGAGGACGAGGACGGGGTTCACGACGCGGGCGGGGACCATCGTGGTCAGGACCCGGTCGAAGAGGTTCTCGCCCTTGAAGGCGGCGTTCACGAGGCCGACGGTGAGGGCGTCGCCGGCCTCCAGGAGCAGCCCGAACAGGCCGACGCCGCAGGCGGCCACGACGAGGTTCTCCACCCAGCCGAACAGGGACCGCCCGGCGTGGCGGGCCTGACCGGTGAGCGCGGATCTGGCGAACTGCCAGACGACCCCGGCGGCGGCGAAGAGGAGCCCGAGCCAGGTCAACATGCCGGCGAGGGTGGCTCGCGGCCCGAAGAGGCCGGTCGCTTCGAGGTCGAGGGAGGGGCCGAAGAGGGTGAGGAAGAGGACCTTCTGGAGCATCCAGCGGGTTGCGTCCTGGGCGGACTCGATGATGTCGCCCAGCAGGGAGTTCTTGATGTTTTCCCAGCCTTTGTCCAGCTGGACACCCACTGCTTCACTTGCCCGGTAGCACAGTTTCCGGGAGGACTGGTTTGCGGCCTCGGAAAGCGCACCCGGAATGGGCGCCAGACCTACTTTGCAGATGAACTTTACGCCGTCGCCCAGTCCGTCGGCCGCAGCAACCTGTGGCGTGTGTAGGGCTACTCCCAGCGTCAGCGCGAATGCCAACAGAAACCTCACAATCCGCTGCTTCATGAGGCTGTCCTAATGGCAGTCCAACCAGCCTCATCGAACGCGGGGTCGCCTGGAGCGACCAAGGAAGGCTCAGTCTCCGCTTCGGTTTCTTTCTGAGCCTGGACCGTCGCTGCTGCCGATAGCTTCCAGTCGCCGTCCTGCCAACGCAGACCGAGCAAAGCTCCGGTGAAAGAGCTCTCCTCCTGTTTCTCGCTGACTCTCTGAATCACTCTGGTCAGAAGCCAAAGAGCAACCGCATCCTTCGACTCGCTGATGATCTTGTAGCCAATCACGTTATTTCGCATGTAGACACCAGCCGGCAGCAATTCCCCCATCTTCACGCCTGCCTGCTGAGCCATGAACTCGTCAACCTCAACTGCTTGCTGTTTGATTTTCTCAGGCGCCTCAGGCTCACGGTCGCCCGCGAAGAGATAGGAGTTGTAGAGGCGCATCTGCTCATGAACGGTCGACCGGCCAGCTTCAACGTTGATGGAGTTAGCAGCCATTGCCATGGCCACCGCGCCTTCAGTCGTGTGGGGGAAGCCCACCTCGCTGCCTTGTTCATCCTTGTGGGTGCCGCGGGGTAGGGAGGCCCAGCGGGTGGGTTCGGTCCAGTCGGGGGGTGGGGTGTACGTCGGGACCGGGGTGGGGGGTGGGGCGGTGGCGGTGGCCGTGGGGGTGTGCTCGGCGGGGGTGAGCAGGGCGTAGGCCGTGAAGGCGAGGAGGGCCGCCAGGGCGGCGAGCGCCGGCCAGGTTCGCCTGGTCCGTGGCATCTTCGGTGCCCCTAGCCGCTGATGCCGTTGAGGATGCTGATCAGGGAGCCCGCCAGGAGGATCGCGAGGACGCCCCCGCCCATCCACTTGAACGCCTCCGATCCGGCGCCGCCGCGGCTCTTGTCGACGACCGCGAGCTTGTAGACGCCGAAGCCCGTGCCGCCCACGCCGGAGAGGACCAGCAGCCACAGCCCGTAGCCGAAGATCCGGCTCACGGTCGTGTCCAGGTTCGGGATCGCGGTCGGCTTCGCGCCCGGGATCAGGTCCCCCGCGAGCGTGAAGAGGTCCGTGCTCATCGCTTGTTTCCTTCCATCGCGTGCCGCAGCCTCTCGGCGGCGGCCCGTACGTCCTTGTGTTCCAGGGCCTCCGCGGGCCCCCGCACCGTTCGCAGGACCGGCAGGTACGGCACCCTCGCCACCCCGGCCAGGCGTCCCTCCAGGGCGCGGACCAGGTAGCGCGCGTCCGCGACGGGGCGGGCCGGGGCGTCGGCCACCAGCACCAGCCAGGGTTTGGGCAGGGAGCCCCAGCGCAGCAGGAGTTCCTCGACGCGGGTCGCGCCGTAGACGGTCGTCTCCGCGACCAGGACGGGCTGGGCTCCGTACGGGAGCGGTTCCGGTCCGGTGAGGACGCGGGCGCGGGCGCCGCCCGCGTCCCCGTCGAGCATCCGCGCGACGGTCACCACGGCGATCCCGTGGCCCTCCACGGGGATCAGCGCATACCGCAACGGTGCCTGCGAGTGCGTGGACACGCCCCAACTCCCCTCTACCCCCGGCGTTCGGTCACGCATTTGGCCTCACGCGATCACGAAGAGTAGCGTGCGGGGCCGGTCGGTCGGCGCGGTCGTCACCCCATCGGGGAACGGTTCGAGGGAGGGGAACGGGATGAGGGCGCTCGTCGGAGCCGCGGTCGTGGCGCTGGGAGGTCTGCTGCTGCCCCTCGCGGCGTGCGTCGGGGTCGGCCTCCTGGACTCCGACGCCAGGGCGGCCGGCGCGGCGGGCGGGTCCGGCGCGGCGGGGTTGCGGAACGTGCCCGCCGCGTTCCGGTCGTGGATCCTGGCGGCCGACGCGGACTGTCCGCGGCCCGAGTTGACGCCGGCCCTGCTGGCCTCGCAGCTGTGGCGGGAGTCCCGCTTCGAGACGGGTCGGGCGCGGGCGACCTCGCGCGCCGGGGCGCAGGGACCGGCCCAGTTCATGCCGGGTACGTGGAGCACGTGGGGCCGTGACGCCGACGGCAACGGGCGCGCTTCGCCGTGGGACGTGGGCGACGCCGTCACGGCGCAGGGGCGGATGATGTGTTCGCTGCTCGGGGACGCGAGGTCGAGCGGGTTCGGGGGTGATCCGCGGGCGTTGGCGTTGGCCGGGTACAACGCGGGGTGGGGGCGGGTCGTGGAGTTCCGCGGGGTTCCGCCGCGGTGGTTCGCGGGCGGTGAGACGTACGCGTACGTACGGGCGGTCCTCGCCGGCACGGCCCGGTTCGGGTTCGAGGGGCCGAGGGTGGCGAGGGTGCCCCGGGAGTACGGGGCGGCCGGGGCCGGGGCGGGTGTCGCGGCGCTGCGGCGGGCGGAGGCGTGGCGGGGGACGCCGTACGCGTGGGGCGGTGGCTCGCCGGCGGGTCCTTCGACGGGATTCTGCGACGGGATCAACGGATACCTGCGCGGCGCGTGCGTCGCGCGGTCGACGGTCGGCTTCGACTGTTCGAGCCTCGTGCGGTACGCGTACTGGCCGTCGCGGCGGCTGCCGCGGGTGGCCTCGGCGCAGTACGCGGCCACGTCCGGGCGGACGGTGTCGCGTGGGGAACTGCGTCCGGGTGACCTGCTGTTCTGGTCCAGGGGCGGGGCCGACGGCATCTACCACGTGGCCTTGTACGCGGGGGACGGGAACGTGCTGCACGCGCCTCGTACGGGGCGCGAGGTCGACGTGGAGCCGCTGGCCTCCGCGATGCCGCCGGGCGACTGGTTCGGGGCCACCCGTCCCTGACGTCCGGAACCGGCCCGAAGTGACCTGCGTCACATCGTGTCACGGTGCCGGGACGCGCGGTGTCTTGTGGCCGAACCCCCTTTGGAGCGGGGTCGGAGCCGAGGAGACACCATGACTGAGAAGACGACCGTCGTAGTGATCGGTGGCGGGTACGCCGGGGTCATGGCGGCGAACCGGCTGACGGCGCGCGACGACGTGAGCGTGACGCTGGTCAACCCCCGCCCGGACTTCGTCCACCGCATCCGTCTGCACCAGCTCGCGGCCGGCAACGACGACGCGGTCGTCGCGTACCGGGACGTGCTGGCGGAGGGCGTACGGCTGGTCGTCGACCGCGTGACCCGGATCGACGCGGCCGGGCGCGCCGTGGACCTCGCGGGCGGCGACACGGTGGGCTACGACTACCTCGTCTACGCGGTGGGCAGCGGCAGCGCCGATCCGGGTGTGCCGGGGGCGGCGGAGTTCGCGTACCCGATCGCCGATCTGGAGGAGACGCTGCGGTTGCGGCCGGCCCTCGACGCGGCGCCCGCGACGGCCCCGATCACGGTGGTGGGGGCCGGTCCGACGGGTATCGAGACGGCCGCCGAGCTGGCGGAGGCGGGGCGTCGGGTGACGCTGGTGTGCGGTGGGGTGCTCGGGCCGTACCTGCACGCGCGGGGTCGGCGTTCGGTCGCCCGGCGGTTCGCGGCGCTCGGGGTGACCGTGCTGGAAGGCCCGGGGACGAAGGTGACGGCGGTGCGGCGCGAGGCCGTGGAACTGGCCGACGGTCGTGAGGTGGAGAGCGCGCTGACGATCTGGACCGCCGGGTTCGGGGTGCCGGACCTGGCGGTGCGCAGCGGGCTGCGCACGGACGCCCTGGGCCGGCTGCTGACGGACGAGACGCTGACGAGCGTGGACGACGTACGCATCGTGGCGGCGGGCGACTCGGCGGCGCCGTCGGGGATGGCGCTGCGGATGAGCTGCCAGGCGGCGATGCCGCTCGGCGCGCGGGCCGCCGACACGGTGGCCGACCGGATCGACGGGAAGGTGCCCGGGGAGCTGAACGAGAAGTTCGCCGGGCAGTGCATCAGCCTCGGTCGGGAGGCGGGCATCTTCCAGTTCGCCAAGCACGACGTCGCGGTGTGGTTCCACGTCGGGGGTCGCCCGGGGGCGAAGCTGAAGGAGAAGGTGTGCTCGGGGGTCGTGAAGCACCTGGCCGACGAGGCCGGCAAGCCCGGTTCGTACGGCCTGCACCGCATCAAGGGCAGCGCCCGGCGGCGGGAGCTGCTGGCGGCCCGCGGCGAGGAGGCCCCGGCCGGGAACCCCGAGCGGGTCGCGTAGGCGGGAGGGGCGACCGCCCCGGGGTGCCCGTAGTGGATCTTGCACGGGCACAATGGGCGGTCGCCAACGAGAGGGGATTGCCGTGGACGGGCGTTCGAGGGCCGTCGGAGACCGGGGCCGGGCGCGCAGGGGTGGGGGCGGGAGATGAACGACCACGTCACCTCCGATCCGGCGACCGAGGCGTTCGTCGCGCACCGGAACCTGTTGTTCACCGTCGCCTACGAGATGCTGGGATCGGCGGCGGACGCCGAGGACGTCCTCCAGGAGACCTGGCTGCGCTGGGCCGACGTCGATCAGGAGAAGGTGGAGGACCAGCGCGCCTACCTGGTGCGGATCACCACCCGGCAGTCCCTGAACCGGCTGCGCACGATGACGCGCCGCAAGGAGTCCTACGTCGGCCCCTGGCTGCCCGAGCCGCTGCTGACCACGCCTGACGTGGCCGAGGACTTCGAGCTCGCCGAGAGCGTGTCGATGGCGATGATGCTCGTCCTGGAGACGCTGTCGCCGACCGAACGCGCCGTCTTCGTGCTGCGCGAGGCGTTCGACGTCGGTTACGAGGACATCGCGGTCGCCGTCGACAAGACCCCGGCGGCCGTGCGGCAGATCGCGATGCGCGCCCGCCGGCACGTCGACGCCCGTCGCCCCCGGCAGGTGGTACCGCCGAGCGTGACCTCGGCGGCGATGGAGTCGTTCCGCCTCGCGATCGAGACGGGCGATCCGCAGGGGCTGTTGGACGTGCTGGCCCCGCAGGTGGTGCTGGTGAGCGACGGCGGGGGCATCAAGCAGGCGGCGCTGCGGCCGATCTCCGGAGCCGACAAGGTGACCCGCTTCATGCTCGGTGGCCTGGGCAAGCACGAGAACGCGGTCACCTTCTCCCCCACCGAGGTCAACGGCGGTCCGGCGTTCCTGGTGCACGTGGACGGCGCGTTCGACGGGGTGCTGGCGGTCCGTCTGGAGGACGGCCTGATCAACGGCCTCTACTACGTGCGCAATCCCGAGAAGTTGGGCCGCGTCGCCTCGGGGGTCCCGCTCACCCGGCGGTGACCGGTGCCCGACGCCCGCCGGGGCCGTGGTCGCCCGACCGGTTCGGTCGTCCGTCCTCACCCCGGAAGGAGGTTGCCGGCGGGCAGGGTCCGTACGGTCGGGCGGGGCGGAGTGGTGGAGCGCAGGGCGAGGGCGGTCGGCGCTCCCAGGCCCGGGAGGTCGTGGATGTGCCAGCCAGGGGGGTGGCCGGCGGGGTCGGCGCCGAGGTAGTCCGCGGCCGTGCCGCGCGCGAGACCGGTGCCGATGCCCTTGAGGTAGGCCTCCTTGCGCGCCCACAGGCGGGCGAAGGCCTCGGCGCGTCCGGGGTCGGGCACGGCGGCCAGTTCGTCGCGTTCCCCGGGGTGCAGCGCCGGGGCGCAGTGCGCGACCGTCCCGGCGGGCGGAACGTGCTGGACGTCGACGCCCACCGGGGCTCCGGCGACCGCGACGACGGCCAGGCCGCGGCTGTGCGAGAGGGAGAAGTGTGGTGCGCCGTCGACGCCGGTCAGGACGGGGCGGCCGTGCGGCCCGCCGCAGCCGGGGCAGGGGGCGCGGCCGAAGGTCAACGCCGCGGCGGGCAGGTCGGCGTAAGCGGACAGGACGCGTCGTAGGGCGATGTGGGCCGCGACGTAGCGCGCGCGGTGGCGGGGATCGACGAACCGGGCGGCCCGGGCCCGCTCGGTGGCGTCGAGGGCCCGGGTGTCGTCGAGGGCGTCGTCCCGGTCGGACGGGCGTAGTTCCCACACGTCGACCGCGCCGTCCCGGGGTGTGGGGTGCGCCCGGGTCACGGGGCCGCGGGATACGTGGAGAGCAGCTCGAAGGGGGCGGGGTCGGCGGTGGCGAGCTTGCGGAGCTCGGCCACCGGGCCCTGGAAGCCCTCGCCGGCGAGGGCCTGGCGGTGGGAGTCGGGGTCGGTCCATTCGGCGAGCTCGACGAACGTCCGCTCGTCGCGGCGGGAGCGGTAGAGGCGGTGGGAGTGGAAGCCGGGCTGGGCGCGCATGTGCGCGGAGAGCCGTCCGAGCAGGGTGCGGAACTCCTCCAGGTCGCCGGTGACGGTGTAGCGGTTGATGAAGACGTGCACGGTGGTGGCTCCTTCGATCGGTGAGGGCGGGTGGATGGGGTGGTCAGGGGCGGTGGGTGGCGAGGTGGGCGAGGTGGGCGTCGCGCAGGGCTCGGCGTTGGACCTTGCCCGTGGCCGAGCGGGCGATGTCCTCGACGAGGGAGACGTGGTGCAGGTGCTCGTAGTAGGGCAGCCGGGAGTTGACGTGCTCGATGAGGTCCGCGACCGGGTGGTCGGGGTCGGTGGCGACGACGAGGGCGTGGGCGACGGCGCCCCTGGACTCGTGGGGGGCGTCGACGACGACGCAGTCGGCGACGGCGGGGTGGCGCAGCAGGACGCGTTCGATCTCCGTGGGTGACACCAGCCAGTTGTCGCACTTGAAGACGTCCTTGATCCGGTCCACGACGAAGAGGCTGCCGTCCGGGTCGGTGTAGCCGATGTCGCCGGTGGAGAACCAGCCGTCGGGGTCCACGTCGAGGGCGAGGTCGCGGCCGAGGTAGCCGAGCATCAGCTGGGGACCTCGAACCTGGATCTCCCCGCGTTCGCCGACGGGCAGGGTGGCTCGGGTCGTGGGGTCGACGACCCGGCTCTCGGCGCCGGGGACCAGGACGCCGGAGGATCCCGCGCGGGGTCGGTCGAGGTCGGACAGGTGGGTGGTGGGGGAGGTCTCGGCGAGTCCGTAGCCCTGGACGACGGGGACGCCGAAGTGTTGGCCGAGGACGCCGGCGGCGTCCGGGGAGAGGGCGGAGCCGCCGGACAGGACGGCCCGTAGGGCCGGGGCCTCCAGCTCGCCCAGGCGGGGGTCCGCCGCGAGTGCGGCCAGGCGTACGGGCAGGCTGTAGTAGTGCGTCGCCCGGTGGGCGTCGGCGGCGGTGACGGCGGCGGCGACGTCCGCGCCGCGCCACAGGACGTGGGTGGCGCCGGCGGTGGCGGCGACGGTGACGTGCATCAGGTGCAGGGTCGGCAGGTGGTTGAAGAGCACGGAGTGCTCGTCGACCTGGTGCATGTGGGCGGTCTGGGCGGCGTTGACGGTGAGGTTGCGGTGGCTGAGCCGGACGGCCTTGGGTGCTCCGGTGGTACCGCTGGTGAACTGGAGGCAGGCCACGTCGTCGGGGGCGGGCGGCGGGAGTTCGGTGAAGGCCGGTGCGTTCGCGGCGAGTTCCTCGACGGTCATGAGGTCGGCGGCGTCCGCGGGCATGTCGGGCTCGCGGTGGGTCAGCAGGATGTGTTCGAGGTCCGCCAGACGGTCTCGGACCGCCGTGATGACGGGCAGCATCGAGGGGCTGACGATCGCGACGCGGGCCCGGCAGGAACGCAGGACGTGGGTGATGCGCTCCTGCGGGAGCAGCGGGTTGACCAGGGCGCTGGTGTCGCCGGCGCGGGAGATGCCGAAGAAGGCCGTGACGAAGACCGGGTCGAGTACGGAGGCGAGGGCGACGACCGCGCCGGGGCCGCCGGTCAGGGCCCGCAGGGCCGCGGCGAAGGCGTCGACCTGGGCGTCCAGTTCGGCGTAGCCGATCTCGCCTGCCGGTGAGCGCAGGGCGGTGCGGGCGGGCCGTCGGGCGGCGGCGCGGCGCAGGACGTCGTCCACGCGGGGGCCCGCGATGAGGTGGGCGATGGTCGCGAGCGGCGGTCCGGCCATCTCCGAGCTGGTGGTGGTGACGGGATCGGTGGTCGTCATGGGGGCACTGTGCCGCCGGCGGTTCGAAGGCGGTTCGACACGGATCGGAAGCGGCGTGCCGCGGGCGGCGCGCCGCGTGTGGGGGCCTTGAACGAGGTTCCGAACAGCGTCCAAACGGGGCGGGCAGGGTGGCCCGGATCGCAGGGCGAAGGGAGAGCTGATGAGCGCGGGAACAACCGGTGGCGCCGAGGTGCTGATCGCCGGGGCCGGTCCGGTCGGGCTGACGACGGCCCATGAACTGGTCCGCAGGGGCGTACGGGTGCGGGTCGTGGACCGGGCCGCGGGGCCGGCGACGACGAGCCGTGCCACGGCGACGCACGCCCGGACGCTGGAGGTGTACCACCAGATGGGCGTCCTGCCCGATCTGCTGGCACTGGGGCAGAAGGTGGACAACTTCACGGTGCACCGGGCCGGGCGGGCGTTGACCACGCTGGGCACGGACTACTCGCGGCTCGTGACCCGCTTCCCGTTCACGTTGCAGGTCGACCAGGTGTTGACGGAGCGGGTCCTGCGCGAGCGGCTGCGGGCGGCCGGCGTGGACGTGGAGTGGGGGGTGGAGCTGGAGGGCCTGGACAACGGGGCCGACCGGGTCACGGCGCACCTGCGGCACGCCGACGGTCGGGTCGAGGAGTACGGGACGGACTGGCTGGTCGGCGCCGACGGGGCGCACAGTACGGTGCGCAAGCGGATCGGGGTCGAGCTCCTGGGCGATTCCTCGGAGCGCTGGATGGTGGCGGACGCCTTCATCGACACGGAGCTGCCGCGCGACAGCCTGCACTGGATGCACCTGTCGCGCGGGACGATCCTCATGGTGCCGTTCCCCGAGTCGGGCAAGTGGCGGCTGCTGGACACCGACGACGTCGGCGACGAGGACCCGCCGGAGGTGGTGCGGGCCCGTTTCGAGGCGAAGATGTCGGAGGGGCTCGGCAAGCCGGTGACGGTCAAGGAGCTGACCTGGACGTCGGTGTTCACGATCCGTCAGCGGATGGTGGAGAACATGCGCTCGGGCCGGTGCTTCCTGGCCGGTGACGCGGCCCACGTGCACAGTCCGGCTTCCGGCCAGGGCATGAACACGGGCATCCAGGACGGCCACAACCTGGCGTGGAAGCTGGCGGCCGTGGTGCGCGGGCAGGCCGACGAGGGTCTGCTGGACACGTACGGCGCGGAGCGGGTGCCGGTCGGGGAGATCCTGCTCGGTTCGACGCGGACCGCGACGAAGCTGATCGCGTTGCGCAACGCGGCGGCGCCGGTGGTGCTTCCGGTGGGGACGGCCCTGCTGAACCTGGTCGGGCCGCTCAAGCGGCGGCTGGAGCGGAAGATCCTGCGGGGGATGTCGGGGCTGGCGTTGCACTACCGGTCCAGTCCGCTGACCGTCGCGCCGTCGGCGGCCGCGGTCGCGGCCGTGGGGTCCGGGTCCGGTTCCGAGGGAGTCCGGGCGGGCGACCGCGTGGCCTGTTCGGACCTGGAGCTGAGTCGCAGCGCGGGATGGCGGGCGGTGTGCGAGGAGCTGACCGACCCCCGGTGGACGCTGCTGGTCTTCCCCGGCGCCCAGGCCGTGCCGGACGTGGTGGGGCGGGTGTGCGGCGCCTACGGCGCGGCCGTGTCCGTACGGGTGGTGCGCGGGGAGGAGTCGGCCGCGCCGGACGGGTCACCCGCGCCGGACGGGTTGCCCGCGCCCCTGCACGACCCGCAGGACCGGGTGCGGCGGGTGCTGGGACAGGGCGCGGGCCCGTCCTTCGCACTGGTGCGGCCCGACGGATATCTGGCGGCCCTGGGGCCGCTCGACGAGGGTGCCGGGCTGGAGAACCTGCTTCGGCGTGTCCATGTGCTGCCCGCCCGTTCGGGCGCGGCGGTCTGAGAGGGAATCATGCGGATCATCGACCTGTCCACCCCCATCGATGCCGGGGTGTGGGAGCCCAATCCCGTCGAGCACGTGGTCATGTCACCGGCCGAGGGCGGCCGGCACATGGCCGAGGGCATGCGGGAGAGGTACGGCCTGGAGTTCGACCCGGACGATCTGCCGGGCGGTGAACTCCTGTCGCTGGACACGGTGAAACTGACCACGCACACGGGGACGCACGTGGACGCGCCCTCGCACTACGGGTCCTCGGCGGCGTACGGGCAACCGCGCCACATCGACGCGATGCCCCTCGACTGGTTCGTGCGGCCCGGGATGGTGCTGGACCTGACGGACCGGCCGGTCGGCGCGGCGGGGGCCGACGTGCTGCGCCGCGAGTTCGAGCGGATCGGGCGCGAGCCGCGCCCGATGGACATCGTCATGCTGAACACGGGGGCGGACCGGATCGCGGGGACTCCGAAGTACTTCACCGACTTCGTGGGACTCGACGCGTCGGCGACGCACCTGCTGCTCGATCTGGGGGTGAAGGTGATCGGTACCGACGCCTTCAGTCTGGACGCGCCCTTCACCCACATGATCGAGGAGTTCCGGCGGACCCGTGACCGGTCCGTCCTGTGGCCCGCGCACTTCGTGGGGCGCGAGCGCGAGTACTGCCAGATCGAGCGGCTCGCGAACCTGGACGCGTTGCCCGCGCGGGGGGAGTTCACGGTGTCGTGCCTGCCGGTGAAGCTGGTGGGAGCGGGCGCGGGTTGGGCGCGGGCGGTCGCGTTCGTCGACTGACCGCTCGCGCGGGTGGCGCGTCCCCGAGGGCCGGGTCGGGCCGGCCGGCGCGCGGTCCGGCCGGCCGGCCGTCGGGGACGCGGGTGCCGGCGCGGGGCCGCGGCCGGTCGCGGCGGCCGTCGGTCACATGGCGGCGGAGAACTTCAGCAACACCGCGCCGGCGATGATCGCGGCGAAGGCCGCGATCTTGGGCAGGGTGATCTTCTCCTTGTAGAGGACGGACGCCAGCACGACGGTGCCGACGGCCCCGACTCCGGTCCAGATGGTGTAGCCGACGGCGACGTCCAGGGTCCGCAGGGCGAGGCTCAGCGCGTACACGCCGCAGGCCGCCGCGAGGACGGTGAAGACGGAGGGCCAGAGTTTGGTGAAGCCCTGGGTGGCGTTCGTACCGAGGGCGAAGGCGATCTCGAAGACGATCGCGATCGCGAGGAAGAGCCAGGCCATGATGGTGCTCCTTCGGGTCGGTGGCGCGAGGGGTTCGTGGTGATCGGTCGTCAGACCGCCACCGGCTCGGGCTCTGCCGCCTTGCGTTCACCGGACTTCCGGTCGGCCAGCTTGAGCCCCAGGACACCGCCGATGATCAGGACGAAGGCGATGATCTTGCCCGCGTTCAGTTGCTCGTCGAAGATGATCGTGCCGAGCGTGACCGTGCCGACCGACCCGACTCCGGTCCAGATGGTGTAGCCGACGCTGACGTCCAGGGTGCGTAACGCCAGGCTCAGGAAGTAGACGCCGGCCGCGGCGGAGACGAGGGTGACGACCGACGGCCAGAATTTGGTGAAGCCCTCGGTGGCGTTCGTGCCGAGGGCGAAGACCACCTCGAAGACCGAGGCGATGAGCAGGTGGATCCAGGCCATGGCGGGCCCTCCGTTGGGTGTGCGACGGTGTGCGGTGTCGATCCCCCGAAGAGGGCCCGTCAGGGCTCCGGGTGTGGGCGGCGCCGGCGGACGGGGTGCCGGGCCGCGGCGTGTGGGTCCGGCGCGTGTGCGCCCGGTTCCCGCACGCGCGCGGGTGGTCTTCGCCCCGTGCCGGCTTCGCGCGGCGGGGTGCGCGTCGGCCGCGCGGTGGTCCTTCCCGCGCGGCGGACGGGCGCTTCGTCACGCCGTCCCGGGCGCACGTCCCGTCCGGGCACGGCCCGTCATCCCGCCCTGGCTCCATGGGCCCTCCTCGTCGGGATCGGCTCATGGTAGGGAGCGGCTCGGGGGCCTGCCAATCACGTCCGGCGACTCAGCCAAGTCCGTTCTGTGGGCCGGCTGTTCGGCCGCTCGTGCCGCGCCGGCTCTCAGGCGGGCAGGTCGTCGCGGGTGACCTTGCGGGTGCGGACCAGGAGGCGGCCGTCCTCACGGACCAGGACGTCCTCGCAGACGCAGACCCGGTGCAGTTCAGGCTGCCCTCCCAGGGTGGTGGAGAAGACCAGCGCGTAGCAGCGCACCCGCAGGGTGGCGTCCTCCTGCGGGAAGACGGCGACCATGCCGTGCCAGTGCCTGCGCCGGATCCCGGCTTCGGCCAGTTCCTTCGCGGTGCGGCGCAGCGACTCGCGCAGGGCCTCGCGCCCGCGCAGCGGTTCGGGAAGCGTCGGTACGTCGAAGACCGCGTCCTCGGTGAACGTCGCGGCCCAGGCGTCGACGGATCCGGCGTCGAGCAGTTGCATGTGCTCGGCGTAGAACTGCTGGACCATGGCGTGGTCCTCGGCGGACACGTGCCCGCCCTCCTGCTGGATGGTCACTTCGGTCTCCTGTGCGTCGGCTGGCGTGAACGGTCACCGGCACCGTCCCCGACCGTTTTCGAGCGTGCTTGGAGCCCTCCCGTTTTGACGTGGCCTCGAAGTCGTCTCCAAGTCCGGCGGGCATCGTGCCGGCACAGATGACCTTCGGAACACGGATCAGAGGACGCCTCATGTCAGCAGGGAAGACGTACCAGGTCGAAGAGAAGGCGCTCGTGACCGCGCCCGTGGACGTCGTGCGCCGGATCGTCGTCGACGTGGAGGCCTGGACGCAGTTGCACGGCCCCGCGGTGCACGCCGAGGTGTTGGAGAGCGACGGGCGCGGCGAGTTGATCCGCCACTGGTCGGTGGTCGACGAGCACACGGTGCGCACGTGGGACGCGCGGCGCGAGGTGACCGACTCCGGTGACGTCCGGTTCGCGCACGAGCCGGCGAACGCCCCGTTCGCGGCGGTGAGCGGCGGCTTCGACTTCGAGGAGCAGCCGGGCGGCCGGACGCTGGTGCGCATGCACCACCGGTTCGAGCTGCTGGAGGACGACGAGTCCGTGGCGGCGGAGCGGGCGGAGTCGATGCGGCTCGGCAGCCGCGCGTACCTGAACACGCTGCAGTACGCGGCGGAGAACGCCGACGAGCTGGAGGAGCTGATCATCTCCTTCGAGGACCCGCTGTTCGTGGCCGGGTCGGTGGAGGACGCGTACGCGTACCTCTACGAGGCCGACAAGTGGCCCGAGCGCATTCCGCACGTGCTGGCGCTGGACCTGGAGGAGAACACGCCGAACATCCAGTTCTTCGACATGGACACGCGGTCCTCGGACGGATCGGAGCACACGACGCGTTCGGTGCGCATCTGCCTGCCGAACCACAAGATCGTTTACAAGCAGACGCGTCCGCCGAAGACGATGTTCGCGCACACGGGCCACTGGCTGTTCACCGAGACGCCCGAGGGCGTCGTCGTCAGCTCCCGCCACACCGCGACGATCCGTCCCGAGGGTCTGCACCTGCTGGGCGAGGGCATGACGGTGCAGGGCGCCCGCAAGTACCTGCGGCGCATCCTGAGCGCCAACAGCATGGGCAACCTGCGGCTGTCCAAGGAGTACGCGGAAGAGCGTGCCGGGCACTGAAGCCCCGGACGGGGCACTGCCGGGCGCCCTCGTCCGGGCGGGCGTCCCCGACCGGGCGGGTGCTCCTGTCAGGGTGGCGTTGCTGCTGCCCGGGCAGGGCGCCCAGTACCGGCGGATGGCGGTGGGCCTGTACGACGCCGAGCCGGTCTTCGCCGCGGCGATGGACGAGGTGTTCGAGGCCTTCGGCCCGGCGGGGCCGGGGCTGCGCGCGGCGTGGACGGACGACGGCGCGCCGACGGAGACGGCCGCGTGGGCGCAGCCCCTGCTGTTCGCGGTGGACTACGCGCTGGGCCGGCTCGTGGCGGGCTGGGGCGTCGCCCCGTCGGCTCTGCTGGGCCACAGCGTCGGCGAGATGGCGGCGGCGGCGCTCGCGGGGGTCTTCTCCGTGGGGGACGCCGCGCGGCTCGTGCTCGACCGGGTCGAACGGGTCGCCGCCGCCCCGGCCGGGGGCATGCTCGCGGTGGCGGCAGGCGTCGCGGAGGTCGGGCCGTACCTGGAGCCGGAGGTGGTCGTCGGGGCGGTGAACGCCCCGCGGCACACCGTGCTGGCCGGGCCGCGGGAGGCCCTCGGGCGGGTGGCGGAGCGGCTGGAGGCGGCGGGCCTGGTCACTCTGCCCGTCCCCTCGGACACCGCGTTCCACAGTCCGGTGCTCGCGCCCGCCCTGGCGGGTTCGCGGGCGGTGTTCGCGCGGGTGGCGCCGCTGCCCGCGGCGGTTCCGTTGTACTCGGGCGTCACGGCCGCGGTACTGGCCCCGCACGAGGCCGTGGACCCGGGGTTCTGGGCCGATCAGCCCGTGCGGCCGGTGCTGTTCCGGGCCGCGTTGGACGCCCTGTTGTCCGACGGCCCGTACCTGCTGGTGGAGGCGGGCCCGGGCGGCGGGCTCGCCGGCATCGCCCGCCGGCACCCCGCGGTGCGGCGTGCGGGCGGTGCGGTCGTCCCGCTCCTTCCGTCACGGCCCGGTGGCGACGCGGCGGACCGTACGGCGCTGGCGCGCGCGGCCGAGGTCCTGCGGTCGCGGGGGCTGCCCGTGCCGCCCTCCGGTGCGGCGGTCCGCGCCGGAGGTTCCTGAATTTCGATTCCGTGGCGCGCCAGGGGCGGGCCACCGACTGCTCTGGGGGTTTCACCTTGCGGATCCTGGTCACGGGCGGGGCCGGTTTCATCGGCTCCTGCTACGTCCGCGGACTGCTCGACGGCGTCCATCCCGGCTACGAGGACGCACGGGTGACCGTCGTCGACAAGCTCACCTACGCGGGCAACCGCGCCAACCTGCCGGAGCGCCACGAGCGGATGCGGTTCGTGCGGGGGGACATCACCGACGCGGAGTTCATGCGCGAACAGGTCGCGGGCCACGACGAGGTGGTGCACTTCGCCGCCGAGTCCCACGTGGACCGGTCGCTGCACGCGGCGTCCGAGTTCGTCCGCACCAATGTGGAGGGCACACAGAGCCTCCTGGAGGCCTGTCTGCGAGCGGAGGTGGACCGGGTGGTCCACGTGTCCACCGACGAGGTGTACGGCTCGATCGACGAGGGCTCGTGGTCGGAGACCCGGCCGCTGCTGCCCAACTCCCCGTACTCCGCCTCCAAGGCGGGGGGTGACCTGATCGCCCGCGCGTACTGGCGCAGCCACGGGTTGGACGTGCGCGTGACGCGGTGCAGCAACAACTACGGGCCGTACCAGCACGTCGAGAAGCTGATCCCGCTGTTCGTCACGAACCTGCTGAACGGGCTGGACGTGCCGTTGTACGGGAACGGGCTCAACGTGCGGGAGTGGGTGCACGTCGAGGACCACTGCCGGGCGGTCCAGGCGGTGCTCACCGGCGGTGAGGCGGGCGGGATCTACAACATCGGCGGTACGGCCCTGTCCAACCGGGACATCACCGACCGGCTGCTGGACCTGTGCGGGGCCGATCGCGGCCGGGTGCGTCACGTCGAGGACCGCAAGGGCCACGACCTGCGGTACGCGGTCGACGACTCGAAGATCCGGACCCTGCTCGGCTACCGTCCGCGGATCTCCTTCGAGGAGGGCCTGGCCTCCGTCGTGGACTGGTACCGGGACAACCCGGGGTGGTGGAAGCCGCTGCTGCCGGCCCCGTCGGCTCCCGGCGGGGAAGGGGCGGGCGCGTGACGGCCGGCCTGGAGACGCCGCCCGTCGGCGCGTCCGTGGGCGCGTCGGTCCTGGCACTGCGGCTCACCGAATCCGCGGCGGCGACCGACAGCCCCGTCTGTCCGAACGCCTCCTTCGACACCTGGTTCGCCCGGCACCGCGAGGCCAACCGCTTCACGGTCGCCCGGATCCCGTTCGCGCAGCTGTCGGGCTGGTCCTTCCGGGAGTCCGACGGAAATCTGGTGCACACGAGCGGAGGGTTTTTCTCGGTCGTGGGGCTGGAGGTGAATACCGACTGGCAGGGCCGGGGCACGTGGGCCCAACCGATTCTCGACCAGCCGGAAGTCGGCGTTCTGGGCATCCTCGTCAAGGAGTTCGACGGGGTATTGCACTGCCTGATGCAAGCCAAGATGGAACCCGGAAACCCCGATACCGTCCAGCTGTCACCGACCGTACAAGCGACCCGGAGCAACTACACGGGGGTGCACGGTGGACGTCGGACGACCTTTCTCGAGTACTTCACCGACCCCGACCGCAGCACCCTCGTCGATTCCCTCCAGTCGGAACAGGGCTCGTGGTTTCTGCGGAAGCGGAACCGGAACATGGTCGTCGAAGTGACGGGTGAGGTACCGGACCACGAGAATTTCCGCTGGCTCACTCTCGGGCAGATACACCGCCTCCTCGGCGATGACAACGTAGTCAACATGGATACCCGTTCTGTTGTCGCGTGCATGCCCTTCACGGCGCCCGCCGGGCCCCGCCGCCTCGACGCGGGCGCCGGCTCCGGAGCCGCGGCCGCCTCGCGGTACCGCGAGGTGCTGGGACTCTCCCTGTCGGGGCGCGGCGGGGCCCTGCACGACATGGAGGGGATCCTGGGGTGGCTGACCGAGGCGAAGGCCCGACGGGAGTTCTCCCGGCGCCTGCTGCCGCTGTCGGGGGTGTACGGCTGGCACCGCTCCGATACGGAGATCTCCCATGCGGAGGGCAGGCACTTCACGGTGGTGGCCGTCGACGTACGGGCCGAGACGCGTGAGGTCACCGACTGGAGCCAGCCCCTGATCGCCCCGGTGGAACAGGGGGTGGCGGCCTTCGTGGTCCGCCCGATCGACGGGGTGCTGCACGTCCTGATGCACGCCAAGGTCGAGGCGGGGCTGCTGGACGTGTGCGAGCTGGCTCCGACCGTCCAGTGCCTGCCCGTCAACTACGCGGACCTGCCGCCGGAGCGCAGGCCCGCGCATCTGGAGACCGTCCTGCGGGCGCCGGCCGAGGCGGTGCGCTTCGACGCGGTGCTCTCGGAGGAGGGGGGCCGCTTCCACCACGCCGACAACCGCTACCTGGTGGTCGAGGTGGGCGAGGACTTCCCGGTGGAGCAGGGTCCCGACCACCGCTGGATGACGGTCCACCAGCTCATGGACCTGGTCCGACACAGCCGCTACCTGAACGTGCAGGCCCGGAGTCTGCTGGCCTGCCTGCGGACGACGTGGTGAGTGGCGCCGCGTCATCGGGGCCGCTGCGCCTGGGGGTGTTGGGCTGCGCGGACGTCGCCGCCCGCCGGACGCTGCCCGCCGTGGTGCGCCGGCCCTCGGTGGAGCTGGTGGCGGTCGCCGGACGAGACGGCGACCGGACGCGCGCCTTCGCCGAGCGCTTCGGCTGCGAGGCGGTGGTGGGCTACGACCGGCTGCTGGCCCGACCGGACATCGACGCGGTGTACATCCCCCTGCCCACCCGGATACATGCCGAATGGTCGGTACGGGCCCTGCACGCGGGCAAGCACGTCCTCTGCGAGAAGCCGGCCGCGACCGGCTCGCGGGAGGCGGCGCGGATGGTGGCGGCGGCCCGCGCCGGGGGGCTGTTGTTGATGGAGAACTTCATGTTCCTGCGCCACGGACAGCACACCCGGGTGCGGGAGCTGCTGCGGGAGGGGGCCATCGGGCGGCTGCGCGAGGTGTCGGCCGACTTCGGCATCCCGGCCCCTCCGACGGGCGCCGCCGAAGGGGCCCTGAGCAGCCTGTCGGAGACGGGCGTCTACACCCTGCGGGCGGCGCGCCTGTTCGCCGGGGAGGACCTGGCCGTCGTGGGGGCCACCCTCACGACGGCGTCCGCGGGCGGACCCGACACCGCCGGCGCGGTGCTCCTGCGTTCCCCCTCGGGGGTCACCGCTCGGCTCGGATTCGGCTGGGACCGCGCCTACCGCTGCGCGTACGAGCTGTGGGGCAGCGAGGGCCGACTGTCCCTGGACCGGGCCTTCACCACCCCCGACGACCACTCTCCGGTCCTGCGCCTGGAACGGCCGGAAGGTACAAGGGAGTTGACCCTACCGGCGGAGGCCCACTTCGAGAACGCCGTCGACGTGTTCGCCTCGACGGTGCTGCGCCGGGCGGACTTCGAGCCGCACCACGAGGACGTGTTGCGCCAGGCGGCGCTCGTCGACGCCGTCCGCGCGAGCGCCGTGACCGCGCGGGAACGGGCCTGACGGACACCCGCCCGGGGACGCGGACCCGACGGGCCGGGGCGCCCACGGACCGGGCCGCGGACCCGCCCCCGCCCGTACGGGAGGCGGGTCCGCGGCGTACCCGTGGGCGCGCCGCGGACGGGGTGACATGCCGGTGGCGGGACATGCCACTTGCGACGTATCACCCTTGAGGACCGCTCGAATGCCGGGCTAAGGGTTGTCCCGTAAATGATCTTTGAGTTGCCTCGGGGATAGTGGGCTGCTGTACCGCCCGTAGGCCTATCCGGCGAGGGCGAGGTTGTG
>NZ_JBEZIB010000051.1:0-44113 GCF_040650855.1 Streptomyces sp. NPDC048606
CTCACCCTCTCGGGCTTTCCTCCGGGCTTTCGTTCTGTGTTCTTGCGTTTCCGACTCTATCAGACTCTTTCGGGCCCGATTTCCTCGGTGCTTTCCAGGTTCTGCGCTTTCGCGCTTTCCCTTTCCGGCGGTTCCGACTCTATCAGACTCTTTCGGGTCTGACTCCCGGTCAGCGGGTTTTGCTTTCCGGGCTGTTGGGCCCTTCCGGCGAGTGAGACAGTAGCGGATTCCTTGCCCCCGAAGCCAATCGGCGGCTGCGTCCTGGAACGCGGATTCCTCATTCGCAAATACGCATGAAAACGAGACGACAGAGTGCGTCGTTCGTTCGAATGTGTAGTGCGGGATGGCTGTCCGGGGACCGACCGGAGTCGGCGCTCACGTCGGACAACTCGAAGAACCTTACGGACCAGGCACACCTGTGTCAACCCCTGGCTGACTGGCGGCCGGCCGAAAGTCCGATGCCGTCCGCGTGGTCCGAGGGCTAGGCTCGTCCCCATGACTACGCATGCGCTCAGCCTTCGCTGGTGGGCCGCCTGACGGCGGCCGATCCACACGCGCGCACGCATGCGCTCACGGCCGCCGATCCGGCGGCCGTTTCTGTTTCTCCCTCCCGGGAGTGGCGCGGTCGCCCGAGGCGGGGCCACCGACACGGACAGGGAGACAGAGGACATGACGAGGATCTTCAGCGGGGTCAAGCCGACCGGGCACCTGACGCTGGGCAACTACCTGGGGGCCGTACGGCAGTGGGTCGCCGCGGACCAGGCGCCGGACGAGGCGCTGTTCTGCGTGGTCGACCTGCACGCGCTGACCGTCGAGCACGATCCGGCGCGCGTGCGCCGGCTGAGTCGGCAGGCGGCGACGTTGTTGCTGGCCGCCGGGTTGGACCCGCTCCGGTGCACCTTGTTCGTACAGAGCCACGTCGACGAGCACACCCGGCTGGCGTACCTGCTGGAGTGCACCGCGACGGACGGGGAGCTGCGGCGGATGGTCCAGTACCGGGAGAAGTCGGCGGCGGCGCAGGCTTCGGGGGACGGCGTACGGCTGTCGTTGCTCACCTATCCGGTGCTGATGGCCGCGGACATCCTGGCGTACGGGACGGACGAGGTGCCGGTGGGTGAGGACCAGCGGCAGCACGTCGAGCTCACGCGGGACCTGGCGGTGCGGTTCAACCAACGGTACGGACACACGTTCACCGTGCCGAAGGCGACGCATCCGGTCGTGGCGGCGCGGGTCATGGACCTCCAGGACCCGACGTCGAAGATGGGGAAGTCCGGTGACGCCGGGCCCGGGGTGGTGTTCATGCTCGACGAGCCGGACGTGATCCGCAGGAAGTTCATGCGGGCCGTGACCGACAGCGGGGACGGCGGGGTCGTCTACGACCGGGCCGCGCGGCCGGGGGTGGCGAACCTGCTCGACGTCCTGGGCGCCTGTACGGGTGGGGAGCCGGCGGTGCTCGCCGAGGGGTACGCGGGGTACGGGGCGCTGAAGCGGGACGTGGCCGAGGTGGTGGTGGAGACGCTGCGGCCGGTGCGGGAGCGGCACGCGGAGCTGGCGGCGGATCCCGGTGCGGTGGAGAAGGTGCTGCGGGACGGTGCCGAGCGGGCGCGGGGGTTGGCGCGGCCGGTGGTGGACCGGGCGTACCGGGCGATCGGGCTGCTGGAGCCCTGAGGTCCGCGCCCCGCGAGGGGTGGGCCCCCGCCGTGTGCGGGGGCCCGTGACGGGGTGCGGGGGTCAGCTGTTGCCGGAGGCGAGTTCGCGGCTGCGGTCGCGGGCGGCTTCGAGGGCGGCGATGAGGGCGGCGCGGACGCCGTGGCGTTCCAGCTCGACGATGGCGTTGATGGTGGTGCCGGCCGGGGAGGTGACGGCCTCGCGGAGCTTGACCGGGTGTTCGCCGCTGTCGCGGAGCATGACGGCGGCGCCGATGGCGGCCTGGACGATGAGGTCGTGGGCCTGGGCGCGGGGCAGTCCGAGGAGGATGCCCGCGTCGGTCATGGCCTCGACGAGGAAGTAGAAGTAGGCGGGGCCGGAGCCGGAGAGGGCGGTGGCCGCGTCCTGCTGGGACTCGGGGACGCGCAGGGTCTTGCCGACGCCGCCGAAGATCTCCTCGGTGTGCGCGAGGTGGGCGGCGGTGGCGTGGCTGCCGGCGGAGATGACGGACATGGCCTCGTCGACGAGGGCGGGGGTGTTCGTCATGACGCGGACGACGGGGGTGCCGGGGGCGAGCCGTTCCTCGAAGAAGGAGGTCGGGATGCCGGCGGCGCCGCTGATGACCAGGCGGTCGGCGGGGACGTGGGGGGCGAGCTCTTCGAGGAGCTTGCCCATGTCCTGCGGCTTGACGGTGAGGATGAGGGTGTCGGCCTGCTTGGCGGCTTCCGCGTTGCTGACGGCCTCGACGCCGTAGCGGGTGCGCAGTTCCTCGGCGCGTTCGGAGCGGCGGGCGGTGACGAGGAGCTTGGAGGCGGGCCACCCGCCGCGGATCATTCCGCTGAGCAGGGCCTCGCCGATCTTGCCGGTACCGAGGACTGCGACTGTCTGGGTCATGCCCGATTCACCTCGCCGAACGTTTCCTTCACGCGTGCTGCGTATGCCTCCTCATCCTTTCACCCGTGGTGCGGGCGGCGGGGGGCTGTCCGCAGTGCGGTCAGGGTGGTCGGGGCGGTGGGGTGGTCAGGGGGTGCGGCGGCGGAGGGTGGCGGCGCCGAGGGCGAGGACGAGCAGGGCGCAGGCGGCGACGACGGCGGCGTCGCGGAGGAACTCGGTGGTCATGTCGGTGTGGGTGAGGACCTGGGTCATGCCGTCGACGGCGTAGGACATGGGCAGGACGTTCGAGATGCCTTCGAGGACGGGCTGCATGGTGTCGCGGGGTGCGAAGAGGCCGCACAGCAGGAGCTGGGGGAAGATCACGGCCGGCATGAACTGGACGGCCTGGAACTCCGAGGCGGCGAAGGCGGAGACGAAGAGTCCGAGGGCGGTGCCGAGGAGGGCGTCGAGGAGGGCTACGAGCAGGAGCAGCCAGGGGGAGCCGGTGACGTCGAGGCCGAGGAGCCAGAGGGCGAGGCCGGTGGCGAGGAGGGACTGGGCGACGGCGACGGCGCCGAAGGCGAGGGCGTAGCCGGCGATGAGGTCGCCCTTGCCGAGGGGCATGGCGAGGAGGCGTTCGAGGGTGCCGGAGGTGCGTTCGCGCAGGGTGGCGATGGAGGTCACGAGGAACATCGTGATGAGGGGGAAGATGCCGAGCAGGGAGGCGCCGATGCCGTCGAAGGTGCGCGGGCTGCCGTCGAAGACGTAGCGCAGCAGGGTGAGCATCAGGACGGGGACCAGCAGCATCAGGGCGATGGAGCGCGGGTCGTGGCGGAGCTGGCGCAGGACGCGGGCGGCGGTGGCGGTGGTGCGGGCGGCGTTCATCGGGCTTCGGTCTCCTGGATGTCCCGGGCGGCGGCGTTGGCCTGGTCGACGAGGCGCAGGAAGCCTTCCTCGACGGTGGTGGCGTGGGTGCGGGTGCGCAGTGCGTCGGGGGTGTCGCGGGCGAGGATGCGGCCTTCGCGCATGAGGAGGAGGTCGTGGCAGCGTTCGGCCTCGTCCATGACGTGGGAGGAGACGAGGATCGTGGTGCCGCGGTCGGTGGTGAGGTCGTGGAAGAGGTTCCACAGGTCGCGGCGCAGGACGGGGTCGAGTCCGACGGTGGGTTCGTCGAGGACGAGGAGTTCGGGGGTGCCGAGGAGGGCGACGGCGAGGGAGACGCGGCTGCGTTGTCCGCCGGAGAGGTTGCCGGCGAGGGCGTCGGCGCGGGTGGTGAGGTCGACGTCGGCGATGGCGCGGGCGACGCCTTCGGTGCGGCGGTCGGCGGCGGCCCGGCCGGGGTCGAGGACGGCGGCGAAGTAGTCGAGGTTCTGTCGGACGGTGAGGTCGTCGTAGACGGAGGGGGCCTGGGTGACGTAGCCGACGCGGGAGCGGAGGGCGGGGTGTCCGGCGGGTCGGCCGAGGACGTCGAGGGTGCCGGTGACGTGGGCCTGGGTGCCGACGACGGCGCGCATGAGGGTGGATTTGCCGCAGCCGGAGGGGCCGAGGAGGCCGGTGATGCGGCCGCGGGGGACGTCGAAGGCGAGGGCGTCGAGGACGGTGCGGGGGTGGCGGCCGGTGCCGCGGCGGACGGTGAGGTCGTGGGCGTGGACGGCGTGGGCGGCTCCGTCCGACCGGTTATTCATCATGTGATGAATAATGCTCCTGGCGGTGCCCGGACGTCAATCGGCCGGAACGGACGAAGGCGCGGACGGGCGGTGCGGGCGGACCCGGCGGGGGCTACTTCCGGCGCTTGGGACGGCGGGCGGCCGGGTTGCCCGTACGGGAACTGCGGCGGCGATCGAATTCGGCCACGGCACGCTCGTACTCGGCGCGGTGGAGCTTCTCCCCCGGCGCCTCGAAGAGGGAGCGCAGGAAGTACGCGATGAGGGAGCCGATGAAGCCGATCGCCTTCAGGCCCTTGAGGGCGGCCTCGTCGGAGGACGGGGCGGCACGACGGCTGAAGGAGTCCCAGGTCTTGACGAAGGCGATGGAACTCGCGATCGCGAAGAGGATGACGACGGAGATGCTGAGGAACGGGCCGACGTTGCCGATCTCCAGACCCTCGTAGGCGAAGCGCAGCAGGTACGCGGAGGCCACGGCGCCCAGCAGCGAGCCGACGGCGACGCCCGCGCGGCGCGCGGCGTAGCCGCCGTCGTGGTCCACCCAGGTGGTGCCGAAGAACTTGATCGGCTCGGGCCGCGGGCCGGGCGCGGGCTCCGGGCGGGCTTCGGCCCGGCGCTCCGGCGAGCCCTGCTCCGGCTGCCGGTCCTGGTTCTGGTCTCGCTGCTCGTCTTCGCTCACACCGGCGATTATCCCCCGGCGGGCACGGCCCGCCGGGGGCGTCTCACGTGGCAGAACGGTGACGGGCCGACCGGCTCAGGCGCAGCGGCCGGCGACGTAGCCGTCGCTCCCGGTGCGGACGTAGGCGTCGGAGACGAACTGGCCGTTGCCGATGCAGTCCCACAGGTCGGTGGTGCCGTACGGGCCCGAGACCATCGTGCCCGGGCACTGGCAGCGGATGGTGACGCTCGCGCCCAGGGGCAGGACGCGCACGACGGAGTAGTTGGTGCCCGGGCCGCTGCGGACGTTCACCTGGTGGCCGGGCGCGACCGGGAAGGTCGGGAAACCGCTCGCGGCGGCCAGGCTCTCGACCTGGCTCGAATCGTTCTCGACGGACATAAGAAAACTCCCCCCATGGGTGTTGCCCTGCGCAACGCGCGCAGGGTAGCAGGACCTTGGGGTTCCGCCCGCGCCATCGACTAGGCTCGATCGGGGGTGATGAGCGGTGCATTCGCTGCGCGCGGACTACGCGGGGTTTCCGGAGTACGCCGGGCAGTACCGGCTCGAATCCGTGCTCGGCTCCGGCGGCATGGGCGTCGTCCACCTGGCCGCCTCCAGCTCCGGGCTGAAACTCGCCGTCAAGGTGGTCCACGCCCAGCACGCGGTGGACCCGGAGTTCCGCGCGCGGTTCCGGCAGGAGGTCGCGGCCGCCCGGCGCGTGAGCGGGGCCTTCACCGCGCCCGTCGTCGACGCCGACCCCGACGCCGAACGGCCGTGGATGGCCACCCTGTTCATCGACGCCCCGACCCTGTCCGAGCGGGTCCGCGAACGCGTGCTGGACCCCGACGAGCTGATCCGGCTCGCGGCCGGCCTGGCCGAGGCCCTGCGCGACATCCACCGCGCCGGCGTCGTACACCGGGACCTGAAGCCGAGCAACGTGCTGATGGCCCCCGACGGGGTGCGCGTCATCGACTTCGGCATCTCGCGCCCGGCCGACAGCGACCTGCGGACCGAGACGGGCAAGCTGATCGGAACGCCGCCGTTCATGGCGCCCGAACAGTTCCAGCGGCCGCGCGAGGTGGGCACCGCGGCGGACGTGTTCGCCCTCGGCGCGGTGCTCGTGCACGCGGCGACCGGCCGGGGCCCCTTCGACTCCGACAGCCACTACCTCGTCGCCTACCAGGTCGTGCACAGCGAGCCGGACCTCACCGGGCTGCCCGCGCCGCTCGTGCCGATCGTGACCCGCTGCCTGGCCAAGGACCCGGAGCTGCGGCCGACCGCCGAGGCCCTGATCGCCGAGGTCCGCGCCGCGACGAGCCCGACGGGCGAGGACACGCAGACCTTCATACCGCAGCCGCGCCGGCCCTCCCCGCTGGAGGAGGAGCCGGTCACGCACCTCCGCGACCGGCCCGCCGCCCGGGAACCGGAGCCGGACGCGGAGCCGGACGCGGGGTCGGGGCCCGCCGCCGCAGCCCCCGCCCGGCGCGCCCGACGGCGCCTCGTGCGGGGCGCCGCCGCCCTCGTGCTGCTCCTCGCCGGCGGGGCCGGAGCCTGGCTGCACTTCGCCACCGCCGACGAGGCCCCGCGCACCCGCGTCGGACAGGGCCCCGACACCGGGCACGACCCGGCCCCCCTCGCCCCCTGGGCCACCACCCTGGGCGAGCCCGGCGCCGGGAACCGGGCCGCCGCCTGCTCCTGGCTGTCGGGCGGCCTCTACTGCTCCGGGCACGGCGTCGCTGCGGGCCGCCTGGACCCGGCGAGCGGCGCGCCGCTGTGGTCCGTACGGGCCGGCGAGGCCGCCGAACGGACGGCCACCGACAGCGCGCCCGCGTACGGCGGCGGGCTGGTCGTCTCCGTCGCCTCGGGCAGCCGCACCCTGCGGGCGCTGGACCCCGCCACCGGGGCGGAACGCTGGAAGCGCGCCCTGCCCGACGCCACCCGCGTCCTGGTCCTCGGCGAGCGGACCCTGCTCGCCGGCCCGACCGGCGAGGCGACCGTCCTCGACACGGCCACCGGGACGCAGCGCTGGACCCGCCGGATCGGCGGCGTCGGCTCCGTCTGGTGGTCCGACCCGGACGGCTCCGGGCTCTACGCCGCCACCCGCGAGGCCGACGGCAGGGCGACGCAGCTCGTCTCCGTGGCCCCGGAGAGCGGGGCCGAACGCTGGCACCTGCGCACGAGCGGGATGCTGCGCCCCCTCGGCGTGGCCCGGGGGGCGGCGTACCTCCTGGACGACGACACCTCGACGAAGACCCGCGCGGTGGTCCGCGTGGACCTGGCGAGCCGCGCCCTGCACCGCGTCCTGCTGTCCGTGCCCCTCCTCGACGCGGAGGGGTCGGTCGGCCCCGACGGGACGGTGTACGCCTTCGGGACGGCGGGGGCGCTCGTGGCCGTCGGGCCGGACGGGGAGCGCTGGCGCCTGGAGACCGGGGTGTCGGCGGCCTCGCGGCCGGTGTTCTCGCAGGGGCGGCTCTTCCTGAGCGCGCAGGACGGCCGGCTGCTGGCCGTGGACGCGACGGCCGGACGGCTGGAGGGGCAGACGAAACTGCGCGCCCCGGCCGGTGCGGGCGCCTTCAGCGCCACCCTGCCCGCCCCCGTCGCCGCCGAGAACCGGGTCTTCGCGACCGCGCCCGACGGCAGCGTGTTCGCCGTGGACGCGCGGAACCCCGCCGGGTGGTGAAGCGGCCCGGCGGGGTCCTCGTACGTCCCGTGGTGGGACGGGGAGCGGTGGTGCGGGATCAGCCCAGGCGGCTGACGTCGCGGACGGCGCCCTTGTCGGCGCTGGTCGCCATCGCCGCGTAGGCGCGCAGGGCCGCGGAGACCTTGCGCTCGCGGTCCTTCGGCGCGTACACGCCGCCCAGGGCCGCGTGGCGGGCGGCCAGGGTGGCCTCGTCGACCAGCAGCTCGATCGAGCGGTTCGGGATGTCGATGCGGATGCGGTCGCCGTCCTCGACGACGGCGATGTCGCCGCCCGAGGCCGCCTCCGGGGAGGCGTGGCCGATGGACAGGCCCGAGGTGCCGCCGGAGAAGCGGCCGTCCGTCACCAGGGCGCAGACCTTGCCGAGGCCGCGGCCCTTGAGGAAGGACGTCGGGTAGAGCATCTCCTGCATGCCGGGGCCGCCGCGCGGGCCCTCGTAGCGGATGACGACGACGTCACCGGCCTTCACCTCCTTGCGGAGGATCTTGTCGACGGCCTCGTCCTGCGACTCGCACACCACGGCCGGGCCCTCGAAGGTCCAGATCGACTCGTCCACGCCGGCGGTCTTGACGACGCAGCCGTCGACGGCGATGTTGCCGCGCAGCACCGCCAGGCCGCCGTCCTTGGAGTAGGCGTGCTGGACGGAGCGGATGCAGCCGCCCTCGGCGTCGAGGTCGAGGGTGTCCCAGCGCTCGGACTGGGAGAAGGCGGTGGCGGAGCGCTTGCAGCCGGGGGCCGCGTGCCACAGCTCCATGGCCTCCTCGGAGGCGGTGGCGGAGCGGGCGTCCCAGGTGCCCAGCCAGTCGTCGAGGCCCTGGGAGTGGACGGTGGTGACGTTCTTGTTGAGGAGGCCGCCGCGGTGCAGCTCGCCGAGGATCGCGGGGATGCCGCCGGCGCGGTGGACGTCCTCCATGTAGTACGTGCCGCCCGGCGCCACGTTCGGGGCGACCTTGGCCAGGCAGGGGACGCGGCGCGAGACCTCGTCGATGTCCTTGAGGTCGTACTCCAGGCCCGCCTCCTGCGCCGCCGCCAGCAGGTGCAGGATCGTGTTCGTGGAGCCGCCCATGGCGATGTCGAGGGCCATGGCGTTCTCGAAGGCCTCGCGGGTGGCGATGTTGCGCGGCAGGACGGACTCGTCGCCGCCCTCGTAGTAGCGCTTGGTGATCTCCACGACCGTGCGGCCGGCGTTCTCGTACAGGGCGCGGCGGGCGGTGTGCGTGGCGAGGACCGAGCCGTTGCCCGGGAGGGCCAGGCCGATGGCCTCGGCGAGGCAGTTCATCGAGTTGGCGGTGAACATGCCGGAACACGAGCCGCAGGTCGGACAGGCGTTCTCCTCGATGCGGAGCACGTCCTCGTCGGACACGTTCTCGTTGGAGGCGTCGACCATGGCGTCGATCAGGTCCAGCTTGCGGACGGTGCCGTCGACGAGGGTGGCCTGGCCGGCCTCCATCGGGCCGCCGGAGACGAAGACGACCGGGATGTTCAGGCGCATGGCGGCCATCAGCATGCCCGGGGTGATCTTGTCGCAGTTGGAGATGCAGATCAGGGCGTCGGCGCAGTGCGCCTCGACCATGTACTCCACGCTGTCCGCGATGAGGTCGCGGGAGGGCAGGGAGTACAGCATCCCGGCGTGGCCCATGGCGATGCCGTCGTCGACGGCGATCGTGTTGAACTCGCGCGGGATCGCGCCGGCGGCGCGGATGGCGTCGGAGACGATGCGGCCGACCGGGGCCAGGTGGGTGTGGCCGGGCACGAACTCGGTGAACGAGTTGGCCACCGCGATGATCGGCTTGCCGATGTCCTCGCTCGCTACGCCCGACGCGCGCATCAGCGCACGAGCGCCTGCCATGTTGCGGCCGTGGGTGACGGTGCGGGACCTCAGCTCGGGCATGCGGTTTCACTCCCCATGAGTGCGGCTGTACGGTCAGCCGCGACTGTGGATATGGCTCGGTTACGAGGCTACGCCCACCGCCCGCGATCCGGACACCTCGTCCGCATGCCGGGACGGGGGGCTCATTCCTCGGTCAGGCCCCGTCAGGCCTCGGTCAGGTAGCGCTGGAGGGTCGGGGCGACCAGGGTGACGATCTCCTCCGGGTCGGCGGAGGCCAGCGGCTCCACCTGGACGACGTAGCGCAGGATCGCGATCCCGACCATGTGCGAGGCGGCCAGCTCGGCCCGGAAGGTCGGGTTCGGGACGTCGAGGTCGGCGGCGACCCGCTCCAGCAGGCGGCGCAGGACCAGCCCCCGCAGGACCTTGGCGGCGGCCTCGTGCGTGAGCGCGGAACGGATCACGGCCAGCAGGGGGACGCGCGTGACCGGGTTCTCCCACACGCTCAGGAAGTACCGGGCCAGCCGCTCCCCGATGCCGTCGGGGCCCTCGCCGAGGATGGCCGGGACCACCAGGGCGGGCTCCATCGACACCTCGACGGCGGCGGCGAACAGGTCGTCCTTGGTCCCGAAGTAGTGGTGCACCAGCGCCGGGTCCACGCCGGCGACCTTCGCGATGCCGCGCACGGAGGTCTTGTCGTAGCCGCGCTCGGCGAACACCTCGCGGGCGGCGAGCCGGATCCGCTCCTGGGTGCCGGGGCCGTCGTCGGCCTCGTCCTGCCGGGGGCGGCCGGGGCCGCGCCGGCGCCTGACGGGGGCGGGGGCCGTCGGCTCGGCGGGCTCGGGCTTGGGCTCGGCGCGCTCGGGCTCGGTGGGGTCGGTCACGGGCGTCGCGCCGGTTCCGCGAGGTGGCGGCGGGTGAACTCCAGCGCCTCGGCGAGGTCGGCCTCGCGTTCGGCGGAGGACATCGCCCGGCGGGTGTTCACCTCGATGACGATGTGCCCGTCGAAGGACGTACGGGCCAACCCGGCGAGCAGCTCGGCGCAGGGTTGCGTACCGCGCCCGGGGACGAGGTGCTCGTCCTTCGCGGAGCCGTTCCCGTCGGCGAGGTGGATGTGGGCCAGCCGGTCGCCCATCCGGTCGATCATCGCGGCGGCGTCGGTGCGGGCGGTCGCGGTGTGGGAGAGGTCGACGGTGAAGTGCCGGTAGTCGTCCTTGGTCACGTCCCACTCGGGCGCGTACGCGAGCATCTCGCGGTCGCGGTAGCGCCACGGGTACATGTTCTCCACGGCGAACCGCACGTCCGTCTCGTCCGCCATCCGCCAGATCCCGCCGACGAAGTCCCGCGCGTACTGCCGCTGCCAGCGAAAGGGCGGGTGCACGACGACCGTGGACGCCCCGAGCTTCTCGGCCGCGGCCTGCGCGCGCTGGAGCTTGGTCCACGGGTCGGTGGACCACACGCGCTGCGTGATCAGCAGACACGGCGCGTGGATGGCCAGGATCGGCACGCCGTGGTCGTCGGACAGCCGGCGCAGGGCGTCGACGTCCTGGCTGACCGGATCCGTCCACACCATGACCTCGACCCCGTCGTAACCGAGGCGGCCGGCGATCTCGAACGCGGTCGCCGTGGACTCCGGATACACGGAGGCGGTGGACAGGGCGACCTTCGGGGCGCGGGTGGTCGGGATACGGACTGGTTCTGCCACGGTGACAGGTTACGCGCGCGACGCCCCCGCTACGGCAGGTGGTCCAGGCGGCGGAGGATCACGCCCTCGCGCAGGGCCCAGGGGCAGATCTCCAGTTCCTCGACGCCGAGGAGGTCCATCGTGGCCTCCGCCACCAGGGCGCCGGCCAGGAGTTGTCCGGCGCGGCCCTCGGAGACGCCGGGCAGGCCGGCGCGTTCGGCGGCGGTCATCGTCGCCAGGCGCGGTACCCACTCCTCCAGGGACTTGCGGGTCAGGTCGCGCTGGACGTACAGGCCGTCCGCCTCGCGGGCCGCTCCCGCGATCCGGGCGAGCTGCTTGAAGGTCTTGGAGGTGGCCACCACGTGGTCCGGGACCCCGAAGCGGCTGAACTCGCCGACGGTCCGCGCGATCTGGGCCCGCACGTGCCGGCGCAGCGCCTTCACGTCGCCCGGGTCCGGCGGGTCGGTCGGGAGCCAGGCGGAGGTGAGGCGGCCGGCGCCGAGCGGCAGGGAGACGGCGGCGTCGGGGTCCTCGTCGATGCCGTACGCGATCTCCAGCGAGCCGCCGCCGATGTCGAGGACGAGGAGCTTGCCCGCCGACCAGCCGAACCAGCGCCGCACGGCGAGGAAGGTGAGGCGGGCCTCGTCCCCGCCGCTGAGGACGGGCAGGTCGACCCCGGTCTCGGCCTTGACGCGGGCGAGGACCTCGTCGGCGTTGGTGGCCTCGCGCACCGCGCTGGTAGCGAAGGGCAGGACGTCCTCGCAGCCCTTGTCCTCGGCGGCCTGTACGGCGGCCCCGATCACGGACACGAGCCGCTCGATGCCGTCGGGGGAGACGGCGCCGTGCTCGTCGAGCAGCTCCGCCAGTCGTAGTTGCACCTTGTGCGAGTGCGCGGGCAGGGGGCGCGCGCCGGGGTGGGCGTCCACCACCAGCAGATGCACCGTGTTCGAACCCACGTCGAGGACACCGAGTCTCATACGGGAAACGCTACTGGGCCGAACGCGTAGGGGTGAGGTAAGGGGCGCTTAGGCTTGGGTTTGTGCCAAATACGAAGAAGGCCAACAAGAACGCGTCGAAGAAGTCCGCGGGCGGGGCGAAGCCCAAGGGCAAGGGCAAGGAGCCGGACGAGAAGGGGCTGGACTTCCCCCGGGCCTGGGTGGAGTTCCCCGATCCCGCCGACGACGAACAGGTCTTCCGCTGTGACCTGACCTGGCTGACCTCCCGCTGGACCTGCGTCTTCGGCAGTGGCTGCCAGGGCATCCAGGCGGGTCGGGCCTCCGACGGCTGCTGCACGCTCGGGGCGCACTTCTCCGACGAGGACGACGAGAAGCGGGTCGCCGAACACGTGGCACGGCTGACGCCGGAGCTGTGGCAGTTCCACGACGAGGGCAGCGAGAGCGGCTGGACGCAGTTCGACGACGACGGGGAGAAGCAGACCCGCCGCTGGGACGGCGCCTGCATCTTCCTGAACCGGCCCGGTTTCCCGGCCGGGGCGGGCTGTTCGCTGCACATCCTGGCGTTGAAGAGCGGCCAGGAGCCGCTGGAGACGAAGCCGGACGTGTGCTGGCAGCTCCCGATCCGCCGCACCTACGACTGGATCGACCGGCCGGACGACACCCGGGTGCTCCAGGTGTCGATCGGCGAGTACGACCGGCGCGGGTGGGGGCCGGGCGGTCACGACCTGCACTGGTGGTGCACGTCGGCGACCTCGGCGCACGGTGCGGGCAAGCCGGTGTACGAGTCGTACCGGCCGGAGCTGACGGAGCTGATGGGCCCGGAGGCCTACGCGGAGCTGGTGCGGCTGTGCGAGGCGCGGCTCGCCTCGCTGCTGCCCATGGCCCCGCACCCGGCGGACCCGGTCTAGGTCTCCGCCGCGTCGCTTCCCCCGGGGCGCTACGTCGCCGGCCCCGGGGAAACCGTTCCTTCCGGCTGGCCCCCCGACGGGCCGGGCTCCGCGGGCGTGCTCGGGGTCGGCGTCGGTGAGGGGGGTGTCGGGGTCGGCGTCGGCTCCGGCGGGGTGGGCGTGGGCGTCGGGGTCGGGGTGGGCTCCGGCGTGGGTTCGGCGGTGGGCGGGGTGCGGGTCGGGGTGGGTTCGGCGGGGGGCGCCGGGCGGCCCCGGCCCTGGATGGCGATCACCGCGCCGCCCGGGTCCACGCCGACGCGGGCCGACCAGGCGCCGACCGGCTGGGCCGCCACGTCCACGGTGATCCGTAGGGTGACCGATTCTCCAGGGGCCAGGGTGCCCGCCGTCCGGCTCGCCCGCAGCCAGGGGGCGTCGGACCAGAGCCGCCAGTCGACGGGGGCGCCGCCGGCGGCGCTCAGGGTCAGCAGGGTCACGGAGCCCTGGCCGGTGGCGGCCACGGTGAGCCGCCCGGGGGCGCCGGGGGAACCCGGTTCGGGGGTGACGGGCGGGCCGGAGCTGATGACCTCGACGGAGACGTCGGGGGCGGCGCTGCCCGGGGCGAATGCCGGTTCGCCCGTGGTGTGGGCGGTGTTGCCGAGGTTCTCGTACGCGGTCAGGGGCAGGCCCCCGGCCGGCGGCGGCGGGATCTGCGATTCACCGGCGGAGATCCGGGTGCCCTCGGCGCCGACGGGTTCGCCGGTGACGGGCGCGCCCCGGTAGGCGGCCCACAGGGCGATCACGGGCGCGGCGATGACGGTGGCGACGACGGTGGTGGTCACGGCGCGGGCCCGGATCCGGTCGCGGCGGGCGGCGCGGTCCTTGGCCGCGAGGGGGAAGCCGGTGCGGTCGAAGCGCGGGACGGGCCGGCCGGAGCGGCGGCGCCCGGAGCGCAGCATGGCGGCGTGGACGGCCCGGCGGGGGGCCGGGACCAGGGGGAGGGCGGCGGTGACGCCGGCGGAGCCGGGCCAGGGGGCGCGGGCGCCGACGTGTTCGGCGGCGCGCCGGCAGCGCGGGCAGTCGTCGACGTGCCGCACCAGCTCGGCGCGCAGGGTGCCGGACAGCAGGACGTCGCCGCTGCGCCCGCCCAGCCCGCCTGGGCAGGCCGGGGCGCCGTACCCCTCGTCCGGGCCGTCGCCGCCGGTGAGGCGGGAGACGGCCGGGCAGTTCCCGGTCTCGACGACGGCGAGGGCGGCGCGGGTGCGCTCCACCTCGCAGGCGGCGGCGGACAGCAGCTCGCGGGCGGCGGGTGCGGGGGTGCCGAGGACGGAGGCGAGCTCGGTGACGCCGAGGCGGTGGCGGACGGCGAGTTCGAGGGCCTCGCGCTGTTCCGGCGTGGTGCCGGCGGCCTCGGGCCAAGCGAGCCGGGCGAGTTCGGTGCGGCGGTAGGCGTTCACGTCGAGGCCCGGCGGCGCGTCCGGCGCATGCCCGGCGTCCGTGTGCTCCGGCGTGCGCCGGGCGGAATGCGCCCCTTGGCGGGCGCGCCGCCGTTCGGCGAGCCGGCTCAGGCAGGCCCAACGGGCGAGGGCGTACAACCAGGCGCGCCGTTCGCCCTCGTCGGGGCAGCGGCCCGGGTGCCGCTCGGCCACGGCGAGGACGTCGCCGAGGACGTCGGTGGCGACGTCGTGGTCGCACAGGACCGACAGGCAGTACGTGAACAGTCCGTCGAGATAGGGCTCGTGCCGGAAGGGCGGCGGCTCGGCGGCGGGCGCGTCAGGGCGCTCGGCGGCGGGCCCGTCGGGGCCCTCGGCGCCGCGCGCTTCGGGGCCCGGGCCCGGATCCGCGCCCCCGACGGCGGCTCCCGCCGGGGCTGCGGCCGCTTCCGCGGCGGCCCGCGTCCCGCTCCCTCCTCCGCTGCCGGCCCTCGTCCCGTGGCCGGCCGGGAACGCGGCCGGGGCCCGCGATCCCTCCTGTCCCATCGAGCCCTCTTCTCCCTCCGGTCCCACCGGCCCCGCCGAGGGCGTGCGCCCGTGCGCCCGGTGTGCGCCGGTGCGCGCCGTGGGGTGTCCCTGGTTGCTGCTGTTCACTCGGCGACCGTAGGCGGCACGCCGCCGGCGCCCCGGAAGCCTTCAGCGGTTTTAGCTCTTACGGGTGAACAGATCCGAGGTCCGCTGACGGCGTCCCTGACGCGGGCGACCCCGGCCCCGGCCGTCCCCCGGTCGGCCCCCGCCCGCCGCTGTCGGTACGGGCGGCTACGGTGGCCCGTATGGCTGCCCGCACCGCTCGTTCATCCGCCAAGGACCGACCGTCCTACCGCTGCTCCGAATGCGGGTGGACCACCGCGAAGTGGCTCGGCCGCTGCCCCGAGTGCCAGGCCTGGGGGACCGTCGAGGAGATGGGCGCCCCGGCCGTACGGACCACCGCGGCCGGTCGCGTGTCCACGGCCGCGCTGCCCATCGCCCAGGTCGACGGCCGTACGGCGACGGCGCGCAGCACCGGCGTGGACGAGCTCGACCGCGTCCTCGGCGGCGGACTGGTGCCCGGCGCGGTGGTGCTGCTGGCGGGCGAACCGGGCGTCGGCAAGTCGACGCTGCTGCTGGACGTCGCCGCGAAGGCGGCCGACGGCGACCACCGGACCCTGTACGTCACCGGCGAGGAGTCGGCGAGCCAGGTGCGGCTGCGGGCCGACCGGATCAACGCCCTGAGCGATCACCTCTACCTCGCCGCCGAGACCGACCTGTCCGCGGTGCTGGGGCACCTCGACGCGGTCAAGCCGTCCCTGCTGGTCCTGGACTCCGTGCAGACCATCGCCTCCCCCGAGATCGACGGCGCGCCCGGCGGCATGGCCCAGGTGCGGGAGGTCGCGGGCGCGCTGATCCGGGCCTCGAAGGAGCGCGGCATGGCCACCCTGCTCGTCGGCCACGTCACCAAGGACGGGGCCATCGCCGGCCCGCGCCTGCTGGAGCACCTGGTGGACGTGGTGCTCAGCTTCGAGGGGGACCGGCACGCGCGGCTGCGTCTGGTGCGCGGTGTGAAGAACCGTTACGGGGCCACCGACGAGGTCGGCTGCTTCGAGCTGCACGACGAGGGCATCACGGGTCTGGCCGACCCGAGCGGGCTGTTCCTGACCCGCCGCGCCGAGGCCGTGCCGGGCACCTGCCTGACCGTGACCCTGGAGGGGAAGCGGCCGCTGGTCGCCGAGGTGCAGGCGCTCACCGTCGACTCGCAGATCCCCTCCCCCCGCCGCACCACCTCGGGCCTGGAGACCTCGCGCGTGTCGATGATGCTCGCGGTGCTGGAGCAGCGCGGGCGCATCACGGCGCTCGGCAAGCGGGACATCTACAGCGCGACCGTGGGCGGGGTGAAGCTGACCGAGCCGGCCGCCGACCTGGCGATCGCGCTGGCGCTGGCCTCGGCCGCCAGTGACGTGCCGCTGCCGAAGAACCTCGTCGCGATCGGGGAGGTCGGCCTGGCCGGCGAGGTCCGGCGGGTGACGGGCGTGCAGCGGCGGCTGGCCGAGGCGCACCGGTTGGGCTTCACGCACGCGCTGGTCCCCGCGGACCCGGGGAAGGTGCCGGCCGGGATGAAGGTGACGGAGGTCGCGGACATGGGGGACGCGCTGCGGGTCCTGCCGCGCGGCCGCTCGCGCACGCCCGCCCGGGACCGGGCCGCCGCCGAGTAGCGGCGGGAGCCGTCCGGCCGGAGCCGTCCGGCGGGAGTTTCGGGGCGTGGGGTCCGGGGCAGGTCAAAGGGTCCCCACGGGCGCCCGTGGGGGCGGTGCGGGCCAAGGCTCGGCGGGCGCACAGGCCGCGCCGGTAGACTTTGTGCTGGTCCGCCCGGCCCCACGCAGGCGGCGCAACCCGCGACCGGAGGAGTGCAGTGGCAGCCAAGGACGGGGCATCGGCACCCGGGAAGTCCGGCGCGAGCTCCAAGCACGACGCCCTCATGCGCGCCTCGCTCAGTGCGGTCGCGCCCGGTCAGCCGTTGCGCGACGGCCTGGAGCGGATCGTCCGCGGCAACACGGGCGGCCTGATCGTCCTCGGCATGGACAAGGCCGTCGAGGCGATGTGCACGGGCGGCTTCGTCCTCGACGTGGAGTTCACGGCGACGCGGCTGCGCGAGCTGTGCAAGCTCGACGGGGCGCTGATCCTCGACAAGGACCTCACCAAGATCCTGCGCGCCGGCGTGCAGCTGGTCCCGGACGCCTCGATCCCCACGGAGGAGACGGGCACCCGGCACCGTACCGCCGACCGCGTCTCCAAGCAGTGCGGCTTCCCGGTGGTGTCGGTCTCGCAGTCGATGCGGCTGATCGCCCTGTACGTGGACGGCGAGCGGCGGGTCCTGGAGGAGTCCGGGGCGATCCTGTCGCGGGCCAACCAGGCGCTGGCCACGCTGGAGCGGTACAAGCTGCGCCTGGACGAGGTCGCGGGCACGCTGTCGGCGCTGGAGATCGAGGACCTGGTCACGGTCCGCGACGTGACGGCGGTCGCGCAGCGGCTGGAAATGGTCCGCCGGATCGCGACGGAGATCGCCGAGTACGTGGTCGAACTGGGCACGGACGGGCGACTGCTCTCGCTCCAGCTGGACGAGCTGACCGTCGGCATCGAGCAGGAGCGCGAGCTGGTCATCCGGGACTACGTGCCGGAGCCGACGGCGAAGCGTTCCCGCACGGTGGACGAGGCGCTGCCGGCGCTGGACGCGCTGACGCATCCGGAGCTGCTGGAGCTGGCCATCGTGGCGAAGGCCCTGGGTTACACCGGTTCGCCGGAGACCCTGGACTCGGCGGTGTCCCCGCGCGGGTACCGGCTGCTGGCGAAGGTGCCGCGGCTGCCGGGGGCGATCATCGAGCGGCTGGTCGAGCACTTCGGGGGCCTGCAGAAGCTGCTGGCCGCGAGCGTGGACGACCTCCAGACCGTGGACGGCGTCGGCGAGGCGCGGGCGCGCAGCGTCCGGGAGGGCCTGTCGCGCCTGGCGGAGTCCTCGATCCTGGAGCGCTACGTCTAGGAGTTCCCGTGGACCCGGCGGCCGACGGCCCCGGGAGCGCCCTTCGGCATGCCTCCCGGAGCCCCGTCGGTCGGGTCCCGTGGGTCGGGTCCCGTCGGTCGGGTCAGTCCTGCTTCAGGACGAACGAGGTCTGGGCCACCGGCATGTCCTTCGCCTTGACCTCCACCACGTACGTGTCCGGGGTGGCGCTGCCCGCCGGCGGCGTCTGGCACTGGTCGGGGGCGCTGAACCTGCGGTCCCACTCCAGCGACTGCTTCGCCTCGCCCTGCGCCGGGACGCGGAAGAAGGCGGTGGCCGCGCCGGTGGGGCAGTCGGCGGAGGACCAGACGGCCTTGGCGCCCGTGGCCTGAAGGATCGTCACGACGGCCTGCTTCGGGCCGATTCCGAACTTGCAGGTGCTGCCGGTGACGTTGCGGACGAAGAGTTCGAGGCGGGGCTTCTCGTTCGTCTCGTACTCGTTCTTCACGCTCTTGACCTCCCACTGCACGGCGCCGGGCGCGCACGTGGGCAGGGGGGAGTCCGCCGGGACCTGGGCGCCGCCGCCCGCGGTCGATCCGCCGGCGGCGCCGGCGCCCGGGCCACCGCCCGGCTCGCCGTTCTTGCCGACGCCGCCCGCGCCCGAGCCTGAACCGGTGCCGGTGCCGGCCGCGGCGCCCGACTCGGTGCGCCCGCCCGGCGCCTGACTGATCGCCGGCCCGGTGCCCGAGGGGCCCGGGGTGATGGTCTTGGTGGGGCCGGAGCCGTCTCCGCCGCCCTTGCCGTTCGTACTGGAGCCGCCGCCACCGGAACTGACGGTCCATACGGCGAGCAGCGCGAGGAGCGCGGCGACGGACGCCAACACGGCCCTCCGCCGCCAGTAGATGGAGGAGGGGAGCGGCCCGACCGGATTGCGCAGTGATCCCACGCACCGAACCTTACGAGAACTCGCCCCGCGATCAGTGCCCCACATGCCGCGGTTCCGACAGGTTTTGCCGATGATCATCCCGCGGGAGCACACGGGGGCGGTCGGTATGAGCCAGGGGCCCGGTACGACCGCTCCGGGGCCTTGCGTACCGTCAGTGACCATGGACAGCTCTGACCTCTATCGCGACATCACCGACTACGCCCACTCCGCGCCCCCCTGGTTGCAGTCGGCAGTCGAGGTCTTCACCGAATACGGGCTCCTGCTCTTCGCCGTGCTCTACATATCCGTGTGGTGGCGGGCGCGCGCGCAGGCCCCGCGGGCGCTCGCCCTGGCGGTCCTGGCGCCGCTGGTCACCGCCCTCGTCTACGTCGCCTCCGAGGGGGTCAAGTCGACCATCGAGGAGGAACGGCCGTGCCGGGCCGTGGCCGGGGCCGCCGCGTCCCTGCTGCCGTGCCCGCCCTACGGGGACTGGTCCTTCCCCAGCAACCACTCGGCGATCGCCGCCGCGGCGGCCGTGGGCGTGGCGCTCGCCGCGCCCCGGCTGGCGCTGCTGACGCTCCCGGTGGCGGTGCTGATGGCGTACTCCCGGGTGTTCGTCGGGGCGCACTACCCGCACGACGTGGCGATGGGGCTGCTGTTGGGCGCCTCCCTGGGGACGCTGGCCGTGCTCGGCCTGGCCGGTCCGATGACGCGGCTGACCTCCGCCGTGCGGGGCTCCGGCAATCCGCTGGCCGTCTGGTTCACCGGCCGGGGCCCGGCGCACTGAGCCCGAAACGTGCCAGGATGCGTGTGCCATGACTGCATCGCCTTCAGACACCTCCGCCGCGCGTGCGCGCGCGCTGCTGCACTCGTCCGTCATCACCTGGTTCGACGAGCACGCCCGTGACCTGCCCTGGCGTCGGCCCGAGGCCGGCCCCTGGGGGGTCATGGTCAGCGAGTTCATGCTCCAGCAGACGCCCGTCAGCCGGGTCCTGCCGGTCTACGAGCAGTGGATCGCCCGCTGGCCCCGACCGGCCGACCTGGCCGCCGAGGCGCCGGGCGAGGCCGTACGGGCCTGGGGGCGCCTGGGCTACCCCCGGCGGGCGCTGCGCCTGCACGGCGCGGCGGTGGCGATAACGGAGCGGCACGGGGGCGACGTACCGCGCGACCACGCGCAGCTGCTCGCGCTGCCGGGGATCGGCGAGTACACGGCGGCGGCGGTGGCCTCCTTCGCGTACGGGCAGCGGCACGCGGTGCTGGACACGAACGTGCGGCGGGTCTTCGCCCGCACCACCACCGGCGTCGAGTACCCGCCGAACGCGACGACCGCCGCCGAGCGGCGCCTGGCGCGCGAGTTGCTGCCCGAGGACGAGCCGACGGCGGCCCGCTGGGCGGCGGCCTCCATGGAGCTGGGCGCCCTCGTGTGCACCGCCAAGAGCCCGGACTGCGCGCGCTGCCCGGTGGCCGGGCAGTGCGCCTGGCGGCTGGCGGGCAAGCCGGCGCACGACGGGCCGCCGCGGCGCGGTCAGACGTACGCGGGCACCGACCGGCAGGTGCGCGGCAAGCTCCTCGCCGTGCTGCGGGAGGCGGTCGGCCCCGTTCCGCAGTCGGTGCTGGACACGGTGTGGGACGAGCCGGTGCAGCGGGCGCGGTCGCTGGACGGGCTGGTCGCGGACGGGCTGGTGGAGCCGCTCGCGCAGGGGATGTACCGGCTGCCGCAGGGCTGAGCGGGGAGGCCGTGGCGCCGGGCCCCGCCCTTCCGCGGCGCCGGCCCGCGACCCCGGACCCCGTCGAACTGAGGCACAGATTCCGCTTCCGCCCACGAAACCGCAGCTCACGGGCGTTGTTACACAACCTACGGGTGTCCGTGCGCCCACCGAAGGCTGACCCGCACAGTGCCGTGACAACCCGTCCGTAACTTCGGATCCACAAGGCAGGGACGTTCGGTGGACGGCAGGCGGAGGCGGTCAGGATGGCGCACGGCGAGGTACTCGAATTCGAGGAGTACGTACGCACCCGGCAGGACGCGCTCCTGCGCAGTGCCCGTCGCCTGGTCCCGGACCCCACCGACGCGCAGGACCTCCTGCAGACCGCGCTCGTGCGCACCTACGGCCGCTGGGAGGGCATCGCCGACAAGTCCCTGGCCGACGCCTACCTCCGCCGGGTCATGATCAACACCCGGACCGAGTGGTGGCGGGCCCGCAAGCTCGACGAGGTCCCCACCGAGCAGCTCCCGGACGCCTCCGTCGAGGACGGCTCCGAGCAGCGCGCCGACCGCGCCCTGCTGATGGACATCCTCAAGGTGCTCGCGCCCAAGCAGCGCAGCGTGGTGGTCCTGCGACACTGGGAACAGATGAGCACCGAGGAAACGGCCGCGGCGCTCGGCATGTCGACGGGAACCGTGAAGAGCACCCTGCACCGCGCCCTGGCCCGACTCCGGCAGGAGCTGGAGAGTCGGGACCTGGACCTGCGCGCGCTGGAACGCGGTGACCACACCATCCGTGACGAGGGGCGGGAGCGGTGCGCGGCCTGAGGGGCCCAGATCTGAGCGGCAGGTCTTCACTGGTGCTGATGTCGACGGGGACGATCGTCCTCGTCGGCACAGTGCTGTTCGCGGCCGGATGTTCCACCGGCGGCACGGGTCTGCGGGACGGCGGCCCCGCCCGGACCGACCCGGTGGTGCGCAGCACCCCGCCGACGGCCGAGGCGGCCACCGAACCGGCCGCGCCCGGCCACTCGCCCGCCGCGGGCACGGCGAGCCCGGTCAAGAAGGTCGACCCGGTGGCCCTGCTGAAGGCGGACCCCAAGGTCAGCTCCGCCGTCAAACGGGACCTCAAGCCCTGCACGGGCAACGAGTACCCGGTGGACGTCAGCTACGGCAAGGTCACCGGGAACACGGAAGTCGACATCGTGGTCAACGTGCTGTCCTGCGCCGACGCGCTCGGCCGCGGCTCGTACGTGTACCGGTCGGCGGCCGGCAAGTACGAGAATGTGTTCTCGGACGAGCGACCACCCGTCTACGCCGAGATCGACCGGGGCGACCTCGTGGTCAACAAGCCGGTCTACGCGAAGAGCGACGCCCTGGCCTACCCCTCCGGCGAAGACGTGATCACCTACCGCTGGGACGGGGAGAAGTTCACCGAACTGGACCGGGTGCACACGGAGTACAGCAACGTGGTCGACGGCGGGGGCCAACCCGCACCGGCCATCACCAAGAACTGACGTACGGGAGCACCGCGGCCCGCGCGAGACGGACGACCGCGGCGAGGACACGAAGTGAGGCTGGGCATGGCGGAGACCCACGTGCTGTTCGTGGAGGACGACGACGTCATCCGCGAGGCCACGACCCTGGCGCTGGAACGCGACGGGTTCGTGGTCACCGCCATGCCCGACGGCCTGTCCGGCCTGGAGTCCTTCCGCGCGAACCGCCCCGACATCGCGCTGCTGGACGTCATGGTGCCGGGCATGGACGGCGTGAGCCTGTGCCGGCGCATCCGCGACGAGTCCACCGTCCCCGTCATCATGCTGTCGGCGCGCGCCGACTCCATCGACGTGGTCCTGGGCCTGGAGGCGGGCGCCGACGACTACGTCACCAAGCCCTTCGACGGCTCCGTGCTGGTCGCCCGCATCCGCGCCGTCCTGCGCCGCTTCGGACACGCCGGCGGCAACCACAACGGCGCCTACGGCGGCCCCGACGCGGACGACTCCGGCGAGCGCGGCGTGCTGTCCTTCGGCGACCTGGAGGTCGACACCGAGGGCATGGAGGTCCGCAGGGCCGGCGCCCCGGTGGCCCTGACCCCCACCGAGATGCGACTGCTCCTGGAGTTCTCCTCCGCCCCCGGCACCGTCCTGTCCCGCGACCGGCTCCTGGAGCGGGTGTGGGACTACGACTGGGGCGGCGACACCCGCGTCGTGGACGTCCACGTCCAACGACTGCGCACCAAGATCGGCCAGGACCGCATCGAGACGGTCCGCGGCTTCGGCTACAAGCTCAAGGCATGAGGTCCGACCGCATGAGAACCGCGACCGCGTGAGGACCACCACCGCATGAGGGCCACCACCATATGAGGCGCTTCACCCTGCGCACGGGGATCCGCTGGAAGATCACGCTCGCCATCGCCGCCGTCGGCGCGCTCACCGCGCTCGCCCTGAGCCTGGTGGTGCACAGCGCCGCCCGCGTCTCGATGCTGGAGAGCGCCCGCGACGGCGAGCTGGCCCGCGTCCAGTTCATCGCCGTGAACGCCGAAGCCGGCCGCAAGCCCATCTGGGGCGCCAAGCTCAACGACCCCGACCTGCCCGCCGAACTGCGGGAGAAGGCCCGGTCGGGCCGGCGCGGCACCTACATCCAGGAGAACCCGAGGGGCAAGCAGGAGGTGTGGGCCGCCGTCCCGCTCGGCAACGGGCAGGTGCTGTCCCTGCACCACCCCTTCCGGGAGAGCGCCAACATGGTGCGGGACCTGGACCAGGCGCTCATCGTCGGCTCCCTCGCCGTGGTGATCGGCGGCTCGGCCCTCGGCGTGCTCATCGGCGGCCAGATCTCCAGCCGGCTGCGCAAGGCCGCGGCCGCCGCCCAGCGCGTCGCGCACGGGGACCCCGAGGTCCGCGTACGGGACGCGGTGGGAGGCGTCGTACGCGACGAGACGGACGACCTCGCGCGCGCCGTGGACGCCATGGCCGACGCCCTCCAACAACGGCTGGAGGCCGAACGGCGGGTGACCGCCGACATCGCCCACGAGCTGCGCACCCCGGTGACGGGCCTGCTCACCGCCGCGGAGCTGCTGCCGCCCGGCCGTCCGACGGAGCTGGTGCGCGACCGGGCCCAGGCCATGCGGGCCCTGGTCGAGGACGTCCTGGAGGTGGCCCGGCTGGACAGCGCCTCCGAGCGGGCCGAGCTCCAGGACGTGGCCCTGGGCGAGTTCGTCAGCCGCAGGGTGGCCACGCTCATGCCCGAGGCGACCGTACGGGTCGTGGCGGACGAGATCGTCAGCACGGATCCGCGCCGCCTGGAGCGCATCCTCGGCAACCTGTTGGCGAACGCCGCCCGCTACGGCAAGGCCCCGATCCAGGTCGACATCGAGGGCCGCGTCGTGCGGGTGCGCGACCACGGCCCCGGCTTCCCCGAAGCCCTGCTGCGCGAGGGCCCGAGCCGCTTCCGCACCGGCTCCACGGACCGCGCCGGCGTCGGCCACGGCCTGGGGCTGACCATCGCGGAGGGACAGGCGCGGGTCCTCGGCGCCCGGCTGACGTTCCGCAACGTCGCCGCGCCCGGCGGGTCGGTGGCCGAGGGCGCCTCCGCCGGCGCGGTGGCGGTGCTGTGGCTCCCGGAGCACGCCCCGACGGCCACGGGAAGCTTCCCGATCATCCAGCTCCCGGGCTGAACCACGGGCCCGCGGGGCGGCGTACGGGCCCGCGGGGCGGCGGCGCCGGGGCCCGGGACCGACGGGGTACGGCTCCGGGACCGACGGGGCCGTTCGCCGCGACGGGCCCATGTCTTAGCATCCGTGCCATGACTGACGGTACGGATCGCCCGCACAGCCCCCAGCCCGACCCCGCCCCCGGGAGCGGCGGCGGCTACGGATACCCGCCGGGCGCGATACCCGGCGGGTACGGCGCGCCGCAGCCGGGGCAGCCGAACCCGTACCGGTCCGAACCGGCCCCGGGGCAGGGGCAGGGGCAGGGCTTCGGGCCGCCGCCGGCCGGACCCGCACAGCCGCAGCCGCAGGCACAGCCCCAGGCTGCGTTCCCGGCCCCCGAGACCTTCAGCGCCACCCCGCAGCCCGACTGGCAGGCGCTGGCCGACCGCACCGAGGCCGAACAGCGCAAGCGCCGGCTGCTGACCTTCGGGATCGGCGGCCTCGTCCTCGCCCTCGTCGCGGGCGGCACCGCCTGGTTCTTCCTGCGGGACTCCGACGACCCCGCCGACAAGCCGGCCACCGCCGTCTCCGGCTCCCCCGACCCCTCCGGCGGCACGGCAGAATCCCCCGACCCGAAGGCCTCCGAGGACGACTCCCCCACCGTGCCGGGCGAGCCCAACCTGCTGCGCGACCGCAGCGGCAAGCTGGCCGTGGCCCTGGGCCCCGGCGCCTCCCTGGGAGAGCTGTCCAAGCGGACCGAGGTGCGCTTCAAGGGGACGCCCGACTCCTACGCGCAGGGCTCCGAGGCCGCCGTGGACGTGACGCGGAGCTTCACCGTCTCCACCCGCGCCTACAACGTCGCCGAGAACGGCTCCCGGATGGCGGTGAGCCAGGGCGACGGGGACTCGTACTCCTTCGAGCTGGGCTTCGAGGTCGTGAACGGCAAGAAGGCCTGGGTGTTCCGGGTCCAGACCGGCGACAAGGGCCAGGGGGCCACGGCCCAGCAGGTCGTCGCCGACAACGTCGACACGACGCGGACGTGGGCCCTGCTGACGGGCACCTACGACGCCGAGAAGAAGACGATCGCGCTGTGGGTCGACGACAAGCAGGCCGGACAGGCCCAGGTCGCCGGCATCTGGGCGGGCCCCGGTCCGCTCCAGCTGGGTCGGGCCCGCCACCACGGGATCTGGAGCGCCGCCTGGGACGGCCCGCTCGACCACATCCGGATCTTCGACCAGGCACTGGGCCAGGCGCAGATCACCGGCATGAAGAACGACAAGCTCGACAAGAAGACCCGCCCGACGCACTCCTGGCTGGTCTAGGCCGTCCGGCCGGCTCCCGATCGGGTCCCGGCCGGCCGCCGATCGACGGAACGCCCGAGGGCCCCGGACGTGGTGACGTCCGGGGCCCTCGGGCTGTGGCGGCGCGGCCGGGGCCGCGTACCGCCCGGGTCAGATGCTGACGCCGACGCCCCGCAGGAAGGCCATCGGGTTGATGGCCGAGCCGTAGTTCGGGGTGGTGCGGATCTCGAAGTGCAGGTGCGGGCCGCTGGAGTTGCCGGTGTTGCCGGACAGCGCGATCTGCTGGTTGACGGCGACCTTCTGGCCGATGCGGACCTGGATCTTCGACAGGTGCGCGTACTGGGAGTACTTGCCGTTCGCGTGCTTGATCACGACGGCGTTGCCGTACGCGGGGCCGTCGCCGCCACCGTTGGGGCCGGCCTTGACGACGGTGCCGGCCGCGGCGGCCTTGACCGGGGTGCCGGTCGGGACGGCGAAGTCCTGGCCGGAGTGCTTGTGCGACCACATGTTGCCGCCGAGACCGAAGGTGGCGGAGAGCGTGTAGCTCTTGACCGGCTTGGCCCACAGGGCGGACTGCGCGGCGGCGGCCTTGGCCTGGGCGTCGGCCTGCGCCTGGACGGCGGCCAGCTCGACGGTGGCGGGCATCGCGGAGGGGGCCTCGTCGGCGAAGGCGGCGGCCGTGCCGGCTCCGAGCGCCAGGACCGCACCGAGACCGGTGGCGGTGATGGCGGTGCGGATACGACGGGTGCTGACGCGCTTCGCGGACATGTGCGGACCTCCGGGGCCGGGGACAAGGACGTGAATCAGGCAAGAAAGGACCCGGCTCTGCGGCCTGTGTGCCGTCGGTGCCGGGCTTGCCCATCCTTGGTAACCCGTGTCCCCGGACTTCCCCAAACATCCCTTTTACTACCCCGGCTCGTAGGAGCCGGGGTGTGACGTGGTCGGTTGACGGCCTCCGGACTGGGGCGCGGCATGGACAAAACGGACGCCAAAACCTACGAGAGGTCCTAGTAGGTCCGATTTGCCCTGTGCGGCTTGTCACCGGCCCCGGGACCTCCGCCCCCGCCCGCGAGGACCGAAGCCCGCGACCGCGGACGCCCCTTGGGGGCGTGCGAAAGGGGCGGCCCCGGAACCGATCGGTTCCGGGGCCGCCCCTTCACTCCTGTCGCCCGGCGTCAGGAGCTACCGCTCACGCGCCCTTGGAGAGGTCCGGGCCGGAGCCCGTGGCCTCGATCGGGGGCAGGTCGGGCAGGGCCGACTTCTCCTCGCCGCGGAAGGTGAACTTGGCGTCCTCGCCCTCGCCCTCCACGCCGACGACCACGATGTGACCGGGGCGCAGCTCGCCGAAGAGGATCTTCTCCGACAGCAGGTCCTCGATCTCGCGCTGGATGGTCCGGCGCAGCGGGCGCGCACCCATGATCGGGTCGTAGCCGCGCTTGGCCAGGAGCAGCTTCGCGTCACCGCTGAGCTCGATGCCCATGTCGCGGTCCTTGAGGCGCTCGTCCACCTTGGCGATCATCAGGTCGACGATCTGGATGATGTCTTCCTGGCTGAGCTGGTGGAAGACCACCGTGTCGTCGACACGGTTCAGGAACTCGGGCCGGAAGTGCTGCTTGAGCTCTTCGTTGACCTTCGCCTTCATCCGGTCGTAACCGGTGCGGACGTCGCCCTGGGCGGCGAAGCCCAGGTTGAAGCCCTTGGAGATGTCCCGCGTACCCAGGTTGGTCGTCATGATGATGACCGTGTTCTTGAAGTCCACGACCCGGCCCTGGGAGTCGGTCAGGCGACCGTCCTCCAGGATCTGGAGAAGGGAATTGAAGATATCCGGGTGCGCCTTCTCGACCTCGTCGAAGAGGACGACGGAGAACGGCTTCCGGCGGACCTTCTCGGTCAGCTGGCCGCCCTCTTCGTAGCCCACGTAGCCGGGGGGCGAACCGAAGAGACGGGAAACCGTGTGCTTCTCGCTGAACTCCGACATGTCGAGGGAGATCAGCGCGTCCTCGTCACCGAAGAGGAATTCGGCGAGCGTCTTGGACAGCTCGGTCTTACCGACACCGGACGGGCCGGCGAAGATGAACGAGCCACCGGGACGCTTCGGGTCCTTCAGACCCGCACGGGTACGGCGGATGGCCTGGGAGAGCGCCTTGATGGCGTCCTTCTGGCCGATGACGCGCTTGTGGAGCTCGTCTTCCATGCGCAGGAGGCGGGAGGACTCCTCCTCCGTGAGCTTGAAGACGGGAATGCCGGTCGCGGTCGCGAGGACTTCGGCGATGAGCTCGCCGTCGACCTCGGCGACGACGTCCATGTCGCCGGCCTTCCATTCCTTCTCGCGCTTGGCCTTCGCGGCGAGCAGCTGCTTCTCCGAATCACGGAGCGAAGCCGCCTTCTCGAAGTCCTGGGAGTCGATGGCCGACTCCTTGTCGCGGCGCACGCCCGCGATCTTCTCGTCGAACTCGCGGAGGTCCGGCGGCGCGGTCATCCGACGGATGCGCATCCGGGAGCCGGCCTCGTCGATCAGGTCGATCGCCTTGTCCGGCAGGAAGCGGTCCGAGATGTAGCGGTCCGCGAGCGTCGCCGCCTGGACGAGGGCCTCGTCCGTGATGGAGACGCGGTGGTGGGCCTCGTAGCGGTCGCGCAGGCCCTTGAGGATCTCGATCGTGTGGGGGAGGGAAGGCTCCGCCACCTGGATCGGCTGGAAGCGGCGCTCCAGCGCCGCGTCCTTCTCAAGGTGCTTGCGGTACTCGTCGAGCGTCGTGGCACCGATGGTCTGGAGCTCACCACGGGCCAGCATGGGCTTCAGGATGCTCGCGGCGTCGATCGCGCCCTCGGCGGCGCCCGCACCCACGAGGGTGTGGAGCTCGTCGATGAACAGGATGATGTCGCCGCGGGTGCGGATCTCCTTCAGGACCTTCTTCAGGCGCTCCTCGAAGTCACCGCGGTAGCGGGAACCGGCGACGAGCGCACCCAGGTCGAGGGTGTAGAGGTGCTTGTCCTTGAGGGTCTCGGGCACCTCGCCCTTGACGATGGCCTGGGCCAGGCCCTCGACGACGGCGGTCTTGCCGACGCCGGGCTCGCCGATGAGGACCGGGTTGTTCTTGGTGCGGCGGGACAGCACCTGCATGACCCGCTCGATCTCCTTCTCGCGCCCGATGACCGGGTCGAGCTTCGATTCGCGGGCCGCCTGGGTGAGGTTGCGGCCGAACTGGTCGAGGACGAGCGAGGTCGAGGGGGTCCCCTCGGCCGGGCCGCCCGCCGTGGCCGACTCCTTGCCGCCGCCGGTGTAGCCGGAGAGCAGCTGGATGACCTGCTGCCGAACCCTGTTGAGATCGGCGCCCAGCTTCACGAGGACCTGGGCGGCGACGCCCTCGCCCTCGCGGATCAGGCCGAGCAGGATGTGCTCGGTGCCGATGTAGTTGTGGCCGAGCTGGAGGGCCTCTCGGAGCGAAAGCTCCAGGACCTTCTTCGCCCGCGGGGTGAAGGGGATGTGCCCGGACGGGGCCTGCTGGCCCTGACCGATGATCTCCTCAACCTGCTGGCGAACAGCCTCGAGCGAAATCCCGAGGCTCTCCAGGGCCTTAGCGGCGACACCCTCACCCTCGTGGATCAAGCCCAGGAGGATGTGCTCGGTGCCGATGTAGTTGTGGTTGAGCATCCGGGCTTCTTCCTGAGCCAGGACGACAACCCGCCGCGCGCGGTCGGTGAACCTCTCGAACATCGTTTATCGCTCCTCAGAGCGGTCGGGCAGTTCGGGGTCGGTCCCCGCCCTGTCCTTCCGCATGCTAGTCCCGCGGGGCGGGACAGCTCATTCCAACTGCCGACATCCGTCCGCGGCTCACCCCCACGTCGGTGAGGAAAACCGGCTGTAAGAGCCGACAACTGCTCCAACCCGATGGTGCGAGACGATGTTCCCGCAGGCCAGGCAGATACCCGTCACACGTGTACGCCGATGGCGAACGGAAGCCGCTCAAATCAGCGTGTCGCCCCGATCCACTAGGAATGTCTTACCCGTAAGGACCGACAGTCCATGCCCCCGGGCACGGTTCCCTCCGCTACGGGCGAACACGCTTGTGTCCCGAATGTGGGACTCCGCCCGACGCGGGTTTACGTTCCGCAATGACCCGTGCGCGCCGCGTAACCCCGTGGTCGGGGCCGCAGTTGCTCCGGTCATGGTCTTCCGTGCCGCCGGCGCCCTCGTCCCGTCGCCCCGCGTGCCCGCCGCCGAGCCGGCGGCGACGTCCCGGGAGGCCGGGTGGGCCGCCTGGTACGCGCGCGTCCTGGGCTGGCCGGTGGCCGCGGGTCCGCCCGCGACGCTCCTGACCGGTCCCCGGTTCGACGTCCTGGACCTGCCCGCGGAGGCCGGTGCCGAGGTGCTGCGGGGCCCCGTGGCCACCGGTCCGGTGGCGCTGGCGGGGCGCAGGACGCTCTTCCTGGTGGCCCCGGGCGGGGCCGAGGAGCTGGACGGCCTGCTGGACTGGCTGGAGTGGGGCGGCGTGGCCCTGGACCTGGTGGCCCTCGGCGCGGGGGGCGGGATCACCGCTCCCGTGCCGCCGGGGCGCTCCGGGGTCCCGCGGGGGGCCGCCGTGTGGCTGCGGCCCCCGGAGCCGGGGTGCGGGGCCCGACTGCCGGCCCTGCCCGGTCCCGGGCGGGGCACCGGGCCCGGAGGGGACGCCGCGGGGCCCGATCTCGTACGCCTGGTGGCCGCGGCGGCGACGGAATGCCACCGCGCCCGCCTGGGTCGGCGTACGCGTCAGCCCTTGGCGTTCTCGTAGGCCTCGCGGATCTCGGCCGGGACGCGGCCGCGGTCGTTGACGCTCATGCCCTGGGACTTCGCCCAGGCGCGGATCTCCGCGGTGTCCGGGTTGCCCGTGGACGCCGTGGCGCGGCCCTTGGCGCGACCGGTGGAGGCGCGGCCACCGGTGCGGCGTCCACCCTTGGTGTAAGGGTCGAGCAGCCCGCGGAGCTTTTCTGCGTTCGCGGTGGTGAGGTCGATCTCGTAGGTCTTGCCATCCAGAGCGAACGTCACGGTCTCGTCCGCCTCGCCACCGTCGAGGTCGTCGACAAGAAGGACCTGAACCTTCTGTGCCACCGGATTTCCTTTCATCGAAAATGCAGTACGCGGAAAGGAAACCGCTTTTGCCTGGAAAACACAAACCCCCGTGGAGAGGTTCAGGACCTCAACAAGGCGGGAAACGTGCGCGATTCGGACATAGGCCACAGGCGGGCCCTGCCCCGGAAAAGCCCGGCGTGATCGATCAGAGGTGCAGAAGCATCCGGCTGTTGCCCAAGGTGTTCGGCTTCACTCGTTCGAGACCGAGGAACTCGGCGACGCCCTCGTCATAGGAACGCAGGAGCTCCATGTAGACATCGGTCTCCACGGGGGTCTCGCCGATCTCGACGAAGCCGTGCTTCGCGAAGAAGTCCACTTCGAAGGTCAGGCAGAATACCCGGCTCACGCCCAGTCGACGGGCCGTCTCCAACAACCTGGCGAGCACCTGGTGCCCGACGCCCGCGCCCTTCAACTCGCGGTCGACGGCGAGTGTGCGCACTTCCGCGAGGTCTTCCCACATGACGTGGAGTGCGCCGCAGCCGACCACCCGGCCGTCGGAGTCCCGTTCCGCGACCCAGAACTCCTGGATGTCCTCGTAAAGGACCACGGGGGCTTTGTCGAGGAGGATCCGCTGCTGCACGTACTGGTCGAGCAGGCCGCGCAGGGCCGGGACGTCACGGGTGCGGGCGCGGCGGATCGTGACTGATTTCGCGTCTGCGGTGGAAAGGTCTCCCATACCCGGACGTTATCGCCCCGGCTCGGTCCCGCGTGCGCCGGACTCCCCCTCGGGTTCGACCGGGGTCTCGTCGTCGTGCTGGACGATCCGTACGGCGTCGCGGAGGGCCTCGCGCTGTTCCGCGGACATCATGCCGAAGAAGGCGACGAGAGCCGCCGCCGGGTTGTCGCTGGTGGACCAGGCTTCGTTCATCAGTGCGGCCGAGTAGGCGGCGCGGGTGGAGACCGCCGTATATCGGTAGGCGCGGCCTTCGGCTTCCCGCCGGACCCAGCCCTTCTGATGGAGATTGTCCATAACGGTCATGACCGTGGTGTACGCGATGGACCGTTCCTGCTGGAGGTCTTCCAGGACTTCCCGAACGGTGACCGGGCGGTTCCACTGCCACACCCGCGTCATCACTGCGTCTTCGAGTTCTCCCAAGGGGCGAGGCACAACAGCACGATAGTGCGGCTTGGGATGAATTGCCCGACTATTCGTCGGCAACGCGCGGTGAAAACCCGCGCGGCGACCGCCTGGCGGTGACCGGCCGGCGACCGGGCGTGAGGCCGCGCGCTGCCCGCGCGGTTGGTCGCCGGGCTTCCTCGCGCGGCTCCTCGCGCGACTACTTGCGCGGCTGCTGCGCGGACTCGGCGCGGGCGAGCACGGCGTCCACGGCCGCATCCTCCTTGGCCTTGTTGGCACCGCCCTGGCTCTTGACGATCGTCACCACGAGGGCGATGAAGAACGCGGCCATCACGATGGGGGGCACGAGCGCGGAGACGTAGTCCATGCCCCCCAGCCTAGCTACCCGACCGCGCGACCGGCCGCCGGGGGCGGGGTCGGCTTGCGGCGCGGCGGGAAGACCTCGCCGGGGGTCGGGACCGGCCTGCCGGGCTCGGCGGGGCGCGGGGGTTCCTTGGGCGAGGGCTCCGGGCGGGGCTGCCCGGGGCGCGGCTCGGCGGCGGCGGAGCGGGCGGTGCCGGTACGCGGCTCGTGGTCGGGGCGCGGCTCGCGGTCGGCGCGCGCGGCCCGGTCGGCGGCCGTGCGGGGCTCGCCGTCCGTACGGGGCTCCTCGCGCCCCCCGGCCAGGGCCAGCAGCCGGGTGCGGGGCGCGGGGGTGACGGGGCCGGCCGCGGCCAGCCGGCGGCGTACGGAGCGCTCCGCGACGGCCTGGGCGCGCGCCAGCACGGCGGCGGCGGCCGGGTTGGCCCGCAGGGCGCGCAGGGCCGCGAGATCGTCCGGGACGGGCTCGTAGCCGGCCGCCAGGGCGTCCTGGAGCAGCTCCAGGTAGCCGGAGAGGCTCCCGGGCAGGGCTCCGCGGTAGCGGTCGAGATCGGCGAGCAGGAAGGCTCTGAGCCGCTGCGCCTCCGCGGTGGCCTCGTCCACCGACGCCGCGAGGCGCAGGCAGTCCTGGACCTCAAGGGCCGTCAGGGGGGCCGTGGAGGACTGGAGGGCGTGGGCGAGGAGACGCCTGAGCACGAGCAGCTCGGCGGCGCTGAACGCCATGCCGCCGCGGGATCCGTAGGGCGTGGGCATGGGGCGAAGATACGCGCTAATCGGACAAAACATCCTGAGGGTGGGCATGTGCGGCGCGGCGGACGGCCGGGGCCGCCGCGCCCGGCCTGCTCAGTCGCCGCGCTTGACGGCCGCCACGAAGGCGGCCCAGGCGTCGTGGGTGGTGGCCATCACCAGGTGCGCGGGGTCGGCCCGGTCGGCGACCCGCACGAGCGTGCCGGGGGCCGCCGCGACGTAGACGCAGGCGTCACCCTCGCCGCAGTAGGACGATTTCCGCCACTCGGGGCGCGCGTTCGCGGTCATGGTCTCTCCTCCGCAGTGGACGAGTCGCGGTGCTTCTCCAGCGTGACGCTAGCGCCACGGGGCGTGGACTTGGCCGACATCCGGGAAAAACGTGCCCCGTATGTTCCGACGCGCGACGTTCCTCCGCCGGTTCTCATTCAACGGGAAAGGCGTACGCGATCTCGTAGCGGGAGTCCGGAATGACGAGGTCGGCGGTCTCCACGGGGCGGCCGTCGGCGTCGATGTACGTGCGCTCGACCTGGGTGATCAGGGCGCCGAGGCTGATCCCGAGGAGGTTGGCCTGATCCTGGTTGGCCCGGGAGGGGCGCGGGACCTCCACGACCGAGGCCACCGTGATGCCGATGGCGCGCATACGGGCCACGACGCCCGCGCCGCGCAGTTCGCCGTCCTCCGGCATGACGACGGGGGTGCCGGAGGTGATGGCCAGCGGCTCCCAGGACTCGGAGAGCTCGGCGGGACTGCCGTCGGCCATGAACTCGTAGCGGGTCATCACGCAGGGGTCGCCGGGCTCGATGGCCAGGCGGGCCGCGATGTGCGCGGGGGCGGGCAGCTGGGGGTAGGTGCGGGAGTCCCAGGAGGCGGCGATGCCGTGCGCGGCGGCCTCGGAGCGGAAGGTGTTGCCGGAGCCGGGGACGCGACGGCGGGTGCGCAGCATGCGCATGCGGCGGCGCGGGGTGCGGACGTAGGTGCCGGAGCCGGCGCGGCCTTCGAGGAGGCCCTCGATGATCAGCTGTTCCATGGCGCGTTGGGTGACGCTCTGCCCGACGGAGTATTCGGCGGCGAAACGGGCGCGCGAGGGCAGTTTGCCGCCGATCTCCCATTCACCCGCCTCGATCCGGTCGCGGAGTGAATCGACCACCTGCAAGTACGGTGATTTACGGGGCATTTGGGCCGTCCTGTGGCGTCTCGGCGGTGCCGTTTCCCATGCGCGGCGTCCGACGCCGCCAAGCTAACCGATCAGCTTGAAGCTGATGGTTCGGCCTGGCGGCCGGTGACCGGAGGCCGCAGACCCCAAGTCGCCCCGGAACAAAGGCCGTAGGGGCGCGACACGCGCCCTCGCGGTCGGCGTCTGTCGACGGACGCGGACGGACGCCGACGGACGCCGACGGCCCCCGCCGGTGGGGCGGGGGCCGTCCGCGGGGGCGGGCGCCGGGCCCCTCGCGGGGGCGCCGGAGCCTTCGCCTCAGCCGAAGTTGGGCACGTTGCGCTCGTAGACCAGCCGCAGGCCGATCAGCGTCAGCCACGGCTCGTGGTCGTCGATCACCGAGGACTCGCCCAGGACGATCGGGGCCAGCCCGCCGGTGGCGATGACGCGCACGTCGTCCGGATCGCCGCCCGGGCCCGCGAGCTCGCGCGCCATCCGGTTCACGATCCCGTCGACCTGGCCCGCGAACCCGTAGACCACGCCCGACTGCATCGCCTCGACCGTGGACTTGCCGATCACGTTGCGCGGACGCGCCAGCTCGATCTTGCGCAGCTGGGCGCCGCGCGCGCCGAGCGCCTCCATCGAGATCTCGATGCCCGGGGAGATCACCCCGCCCACGTACTCGCCCTTCGTGGAGACCGCGTCGAAGGTGGTCGCCGTACCGAAGTCGACGACGATCGCCGGCCCCCCGAACAGCTCGACGGCCGCGACCGCGTTGATGATGCGGTCCGCGCCGACCTCCTTCGGGTTGTCCATCAGGATCGGCACGCCCGTCTTGACGCCCGGCTCCACCAGCACCGCCGGAACGTCCCCGTAGTAGCGGCGCGTGACCTCGCGCAGCTCGTGCAGGACGGACGGGACGGTCGCGCAGATGGCGATGCCGTGGATCCCGTCGCCCAGTTCGGTGCCGAGCATCGGGTGCGTCCCCATCAGGCCCTGCATCAGGACGGCCAACTCGTCGGCCGTCCTGCGCGGGTCGGTCGAGATGCGCCAGTGCTCGACGATCTCGTCACCGTCGAACAGGCCGAGGACCGTATGGGTGTTGCCGACGTCGATGGTGAGGAGCACGCCTTACACCGCCTCGCGCAGGTCGAGGCCGATGTCCAGGATCGGCGAGGAGTGCGTGAGCGCGCCGACCGCCAGGAAGTCCACACCGGTCCCGGCGTAGGCGCGGGCGCTCTCCAGCGTCAGCCGGCCCGAGGACTCCAGCGTCGCGCGACCGGCCACGATCGCGACGGCCTCCTCGGTCTCCGGGACCGTGAAGTTGTCCAGCAGGATCAGGTCGGCGCCCGCGTCCACGACCTCGCGGACCTGGTGCATCGTGTCGACCTCGACCTCGACGGGCACGTCCGGGAAGGCCTCGCGGACGGCCTTGAAGGCCTGGGCGACGCCACCGGCCGCCACCACGTGGTTGTCCTTGACCAGCGCCGCGTCCGACAGCGACATGCGGTGGTTGACGCCGCCGCCGCAGCGCACCGCGTACTTCTCCAGCGAGCGCAGGCCCGGGGTCGTCTTGCGGGTGTCGCGGACCTTCGCCCCCGTGCCCTCCAGGACGTCCGCCCAGCGGCGGGTGGCGGTCGCGATGCCCGACAGCCGGCACAGGATGTTCAGCGCGCTGCGCTCGGCCGTCAGCAGGTCGCGCGTACGGGCGCGGACCGACAGCAGCAGCGCGCCGGCCTCGACCCGGTCGCCGTCCTCGGCGTGCCGCTCGACCTCGAACGCCTCCGTGCACACCACGGAGAACACGGCCTCGGCGATCCGCAGACCGGCCACGACACCGGCCTCGCGGGCCACGAAGTCCGCGACGGCCTCGGCCTCCTCGGGGACGGTCGCGACGGTGGTCACGTCGACCCCGCCGTCCAGGTCCTCGGACAGCGCCATGTGCGCGATGTCCTCGACCTCGATCGGGTCCAGGCCCGCGTCGACCAGCAGCTGGGCGAGCGCCGGGTCGAGACCGGTCTCCTCGCCGTCACCGCAACCGCAGTCGTCGCCGCAGCCGCCTTCGTTCTGCTCGATCAGGGGGAGTTCGGGGGTGCTCACGGTCACTTCTCCAGGCTGAGGGGGTGAAGTACGGACGGGAAGTCCGCGGAGTCGGTGGGGGTGACGACCAGGGCCCGCTTCTCGGTGCGCGACAGGCGCACGACGAGATGGCGGCGCCAGTCGGCGTCGTCCCGGTCGGGGTGGTCCTCGCGCCAGTGGCAGCCGCGGGTCTCCGCGCGCCGCTGCGCCGCGGCGACCAGGACCCGGGCCACGCACAGCAGGTTGGTCGCCTCCCAGGTCTCCACGCCGGGTACGGCCGTCTTGCCGTGGGCCTCCAGCTCGCCCAGAGCCGTCGTGTAGAGGTCCTCCAGCGCCGCCGCGGCCGTGGCCAGGGACTCGGCGGAACGCAGCACGCCCGCGCCCTGCGTCATGATCCGCTGGACCTCGAAGCGGGCCTCGGCCGGCTGGAGCGGGCCCGTGGCGGGCACCGGTATGCCCGGACCACCGCCGTGCGGGGCCCGCGCCACGATGTCGTCCGCGATCCGCTCCGCGAAGACCAGGCCCTCCAGCAGCGAGTTGGAGGCCAGCCGGTTCGCGCCGTGCACGCCGGTGCAGGCCACCTCGCCGCACGCGTACAGGCCCGGGACCGTCGTACGGCCGTGCAGGTCGGTGCGTACGCCGCCCGACGCGTAGTGCGCGGCGGGCGCGACCGGGATCGGCTCGGTCACCGGGTCGATCCCGTGGGACCGGCACGCGGCCAGGATCGTCGGGAAGCGCTGCTCCCACATCGCGGCGCCGAAGTGGCGGGCGTCGAGGTACATGTGCTGCGCGCCCTGCTCCTGCATGCGGCGCATGATGCCCTTGGCGACGATGTCGCGCGGCGCCAGCTCGGCCAGCTCGTGCTGCCCCCGCATGAAGCGGACCCCGTCCGCGTCGACGAGGTACGCGCCCTCGCCGCGCACGGCCTCCGACACCAGCGGCTGCTGCCCCTCGGCGTCCGGGCCCAGGAAGAGCACGGTGGGGTGGAACTGGACGAACTCCAGGTCCGAGACCTCCGCGCCGGCGCGCAGCGCCAGGGCCACGCCGTCACCGGTGGAGACGGACGGGTTCGTGGTCGCGGAGAACACCTGGCCCATGCCGCCGGTCGCCAGGATCACGGCGGGCGCGTGGACGGCGCCGACGCCGTCGTGCTGCCCCTCGCCCATGACGTGCAGGGTGACCCCGGCCGTGCGGCCCTCGGCGTCCTGGAGGAGGTCCAGGACCAGGGCGTTCTCCACCGTACGGATGCCGGCCGCGTGGACGGCGTCGACCAGGGCGCGGGAGATCTCGGCGCCGGTGGCGTCACCGCCCGCGTGCGCGATGCGCCGGCGGTGGTGGCCGCCCTCCCGGGTCAGCTCGATCTCCCCGGTCTCGGCGGAGGTGTCGAAGACGGCGCCGGTCTCGATGAGCCGGTGGACGGCGCCGGGGCCCTCGGTCACCAGGAGCCGTACGGCCGCCTCGTCGCACAGGCCGGCGCCCGCGACCAGGGTGTCGTCCAGGTGCTGCTCGGGGGTGTCGCCCTCGCCGAGGGCCGCGGCGATGCCGCCCTGGGCCCAGCGGGTGGAGCCGTCGTCGAGACGGGCCTTGGTCACCACGACCGTACGGCGCCCCGCGGCGGCGCAGCGCAGCGCCGCCGTCAGGCCCGCGACGCCGGAGCCGACGACCACGACGTCGGCGTCGAGCGCCCAGCCGGGCGCCGGGGCGTGCAGGCGTATGCCGGTGCCGCCCGTGGCGGAGCCGCCGGAGCCCGAGCCGGTGCCGGCACCGCTGTCGATGCCGGTGCCGTTCGCCGGGTTGCTGCCTCTGCCTGTGGTGCTCACGCGTGTGCTCCGAATTCCAGCGGGATGTTGTCGATCAGCCGGGTCGCGCCGACCTTCGCGGCGACCGCCAGGACGGCGTGTCCGGTGAAGTCGGGCCCCACGTCGGTGAAGTCGCGCGGGTCGACCAGCGCCAGGTAGTCCAGGGCCAGCGGCGGATCGTGCCGGCCCGCCTCCTCCAGGACGTGCCGGGCCGCGGCCCGTACGGCGTCCGGCAGGCAGCGGCTCGCGGCGGACACGGCGTGCGCGTCGGCGGAGGCCCGGACCTCGCCCAGCCGGGCCAGGGCGGTGGCCCGCTCGTCACTGGCCGGCGCGGCCTCGGCACGGGCCCGCAGCGCGGCCTGCGCGGCGAGCCGGTCCCGGCCCGCGAACAGGGACCGGGACAGGGCGAGCGCCGTACGGCGTTCGGCCGTCGACAGGTAGCGGTTGCGCGAGGACAGGGCGAGCCCGTCCTCCTCGCGGACCGTGGACACCCCGACGATCTCGACGGGGAAGTTCAGGTCGGTCACCATGCGCCGGATCAGCGCCAGTTGCTGGGCGTCCTTCTGACCGAAGAGGGCCAGGTCGGGGCGGGTGAGGTGGAGCAGCTTCGCGACGACGGTGAGCATCCCGTCGAAGTGCCCGGGCCGGGTGGCGCCCTCCAGCCGGCCGCCCATCGGTCCGGCGGTGATCCGCACCTGCGGGTCGCCGCCCGGGTACACCTCGTCGACGGAGGGCGCGAACACGGCGTCGGCGCCCGCCGCCGCGGAGATCCGCAGGTCCTCCTCCAGGGTGCGCGGGTAACGGTCGAGGTCCTCGTTCGCCCCGAACTGGAGGGGGTTGACGAAGACGGTGAGGACGACCTGCCCGTCGGGCCCGGCCTGCTCGCGCGCCCCGCGGATGAGCGTGGCGTGCCCCTCGTGCAGGGCGCCCATGGTCATCACGACGGCGCGACGGCCGGCGCGCGGGAGCCCGTGGAGCTCTTCGGCGGTGTTCAGCAGGAGCGGGCCGGTCATCGCTCGCCACCCTCCGGTTCGACGGTGTCGGCGAGGACGCTGAGCAGGTCCTCGGCGAGTTCGGGCTTCAGCAGGCCGTGGGCGAGGGCCCGGTCGGCGGTGGTACGGGCCATCGCCAGGTACCCGGAGACGGTGGCCGGGGCGTGCTTGCGCAGCTCCGAGACGTGCGCGGCGACGGTGCCGGCGTCACCGCGGGCCACCGGCCCCGTCAGCGCGGCGTCACCGGAGCGCAGGGCGTTGTCGAGGGCCGCGCCGAGCAGCGGACCGAGCATCCGGTCCGGGTGGCCGACGCCGGCCTTCCGGAGCAGCTCCATGGCCTGCGCGACCAGGGTGACCAGGTGGTTCGCGCCCAAGGCGAGAGCGGCGTGGTACAGCGGACGGTTCTCCTCCGCGATCCACTCGGGCTCCCCGCCCATCTCGATGACCAGGGCCTCCGCGGCCAGCCGCAGCTCCTCGGGGGCGGTCACCCCGAAGGAGCAGCCGGCGAGGCGCTGCACGTCGACCTCGGTACCGGTGAAGGTCATCGCGGGGTGCAGGGCCAGCGGCAGGGCGCCCGCGCGGCGCGCGGGGTCCAGCACGGCGGTCCCGTAGCGGCCGGAGGTGTGCACGAGGAGCTGACCGGGCCGGACGGCCCCGGTGTTCGCCAGGCCCTCGACGAGCCCGGGCAGCGCGTCGTCGGGGACCGTCAGGAGCACCAGGTCGGCCCGCTCCAGCACCTGCGCGGGCGCCACCAGCGGCACGTCGGGCAGCATCCGCTCGGCACGGCGCCGGGAGGCTTCGGAGACGCCGGACACGGCGACGGGGTGGTGACCGGCCTGCCGGAGCGCCCGGGCCAGCGCCGGGCCGACACGACCGGCCCCGACGACGCCGACTGCGAGCCGGGCAGGACGGCCGGACGGATCCCGGGGCTCCGTCTGATGGGGTGCGTTCACGCGGGGAATGCCTTCCGTTCCAGTCCGCGGGGGGTACCGGACGATACGCCGCCATGCTAGCTCCTGGGGCCCGGGGCCCGCCGGTGGCGGCCGGGTACCGCCGACCCGCGGCCGGCGGCATGATCGACTCCATGAGCGATGACGAGGAACACGGAAAGCGGCTGGTCGCGGCCTGGCGCGCGGCCGAGCGGACCCTGACGCGCGGCCCCCTGGAACCCACCCTGGGAGAGCTGCTGGCGGACCTGACCCGGACCCCGCACGACCCGGACGCCTCCCCCGACCTCTACGGCGACGGAGTGGTCGCGGAACTCGAACGACGGGTCGCGGACCTGCTCGGCACCGAGGACGCCGCCTTCTTCCCCACCGGGACCATGGCGCAGCAGATCGCCCTGCGCTGCTGGGCGGGCCGCACCGGCAACCCCGTCGTGGCCCTCCACCCCATGAGCCACCCCGAGATGTGGGAGGGCGACGCCCTGTCCGTGGTGTCGGGGCTGCGCACCACCCACCCGACGACGCAACCCCGCCCGCCGACGGCCGAGGAGGTCACCGGCACGGCGGAACCCTTCGGCACCCTGATGCTGGAGCTGCCGCTGCGCGAGGCCGGGTTCCTGCTGCCGACGTGGGAGGAGCTGGAGGACGTCGTCGCCGCGGCCCGGGAGCGCGACGCGGTCGTCCACTTCGACGGGGCCCGGCTGTGGGAGACCACCGTCCACTTCGGCCGCCCGCTGGATCGGATCGCGGGACTCGCGGACTCGGTCTACGTCTCCTTCTACAAGTCGCTCGGCGGGCTCAGCGGAGCCGCCCTGGCGGGACCCCGCTCCTTCGTGGAGGAGACCCGCGTGTGGCGCCACCGCTACGGCGGCCAGGTGTTCCGGCAGTTCCCGCAGGCCCTGGCCGCGCTGGCCGGGCTGGAACGGGAGCTGCCGCGCCTGCCGGAGTACGTCGCGGGGGCGCGGACGGTCGCGGCGGCGCTCCACGAGTCCCTCGCCCGGGCGGGCGTGCCGTGGTTCCGCGTCCACCCGGAGGTCCCGCACACGCACCAGTTCCAGGTGTGGCTGCCGTACGGGGCCGACCGCCTGACGGAGGCCTCCGTACGCCTGGCGGAGGAGACGGGCACGGCCCTGTTCCGCCGCTGGCACGCCCAGGGCCCCCCGGGCTGCGCGGTGACGGAACTGACGATCACCGAACCGGGCCTGACCTGGACCCCCCAGGACGTCGCCACGGCGGTCCGAGACTTCCTGGACCGGGTGTAGAGCCGAACCCGAGCCGGGCGGGGTCGGGGAGGTGCCGGTGGTTTCCCGTCAGTCTCATCGTCTCTCCGGGTCGGGCCGGGCCCTCAAGGGCGCTCACTTCGTTCGCGTCGCTTCGCGATGGCCTTCGGCCACCCTTGACCGCCCGTCCCGCCCCGGACAAACGAAGACTGTCGGGAAACCCCCGAAAGAACGGCCACGGGGCAGGAGCAGGAATAACTCCCGCATCAGCGACCCTCGACCTCCCGGGCGAGGAGCCGAGACCGACATCCCCCCTTCACAGCCCCTTTCGGGACCGGACCGACGCCCTACCCGCACCAAAAGTCGACCAGACCGCCCCACGGAGCACCCAAGCGCGACAGATCGCTACGCGCTCCTCGATTCTCGGCGTCCGCCGGCCGTCTTGGGCCGCTACTCGCACGACGGCAGGACGATCACAGAGGACCGGGAAGCGGTCGAGCGCGACAGATCGCTACGCGCCTCTCTGGTCTCGGCGACCTCAGGCCGTCTTGGGCTGGTCGTAGGCTGACCGCATGATTCGGACGGTCGTTCTGGACATCGGCGAGACCCTCACCCGAGACGATCGCTACTGGGCCGCCTGGGCCGACTGGCTCAGCGTGCCCCGGCACACGCTCTCCGCCCTGGTGGGGGCGGTGGTCGTGGACGGAAGGGACAACGCGGACGCCATCCGACTCCTGCGTCCCGGCATCGACGTCTCCGCCGAGTACGCCGCTCGCGAGGCGGCCGGGTGTGGTGAGCGGCTCGACGAATCGGACCTCTACGAGGACGTCCGTCCGGCCCTGTCCGCATTGCGGGCCGCCGGGGCGCGCGTCGTCATCGCGGGGAACCAAACGCGTCGGGCGGGTGAGCTGCTGCGCCGACTGGATCTGCCGGCCGACCTGATCGCCACCTCGGGCGAGTGGGGCGTGGCCAAGCCCGCGCGGGGCTTCTTCGACCGGGTGCTGTCCGTCTCCCGCCACCCTGCCGCCGAGACCCTGTACGTCGGGGACCACCCGGCCAACGACATCCACCCCGCCCGTGCCGCCGGCCTGCGCACCGCACATCTCAGACGGGGGCCGTGGGGTCATTGGTGGGCCGACGCCCCCGAAGTCCGGTCCGCCGCCGACTGGTCCGTCGATTCACTCATCGAGCTGACCACCCTCCTCGAACCGTAGCCCCGCACCCCCGCCAACGGGCTACGTTGCCGGGATGGCCGACCACATCGGACAGCGCATCGCCACGCGGCGTCGGGCCCGACGCATGACCCAGGCCGATCTCGCTCGCGAGGCCCACGTCTCCCTCTCCATGATCAAAAGTTGCGAACGGGGTGTCCGCACGCCCGGCCCGCAGATCGTGGAGGCCATCGCCACCGCCTTGGGCGTGGACGCTTCCCGCCTGGATCCCACATACGTGGGCACGACTCGTCGTGTGCACGCCGCGCTCCCGGCTCTCTCCGCGGTCGTCGCCGGCTACGAGTACGCTCCGCACACGCCCCGGCGCCCCCTGAACCGCCTCCGCGCCGAGATCGACCAAGCCGTCGAATGGCGGCTCGGAGCTCAGTACGGACTGATCGCGGCCCAGGCACCCGAACTACTCACGGATGTTCTGGCCCACCTGCACGCGGGTGAGGCAGAAGCCGCGCACCTGGTCATCTCGGCCGCGCGCGCGGCGGACGCGGTGGCCTACAAATTCGGGGCGCACGACCTCTCCGCGAGGCTGATCGAGGTGATGCGATGGGCGTCCGCATTCGTGGACGATCCGGCCGTACACGCCACGGTCGCCTACGTCCGGGCTGAGACCTTCCTCGCCGCCGGTGTGTTCCGGGTCGGCCGGATCGTCCTGGAGCAGGCATTGGACGCCATGCCCTCATCGAACATCGAGCAGTCGATTGCCACACGTGGCGCGCTGCACATGAGGACCGCTGTCGTCACCGCGCGCGGTGGAGATCCCGACGCTGCCTACGCGCATCTCCGCGAGGCTCGAATGCTCGCCGAGACGGTCGACGAAGGCACCTACCTCGGCACCGCGTTCGGTCCGTCGAGCGTCCGCATCCACGAGGTCGCGCTCTCGGTCAGTCTCGGCCGAGACCACATCGGTCATGCCCTCGACCTTGCCCGCACGTGGCACCCGGGCCCAGAGGTCCCCGCCGAGCGCCGGTCCGGATTCTGGATCGAAGTGGCCCGGGCAAGACTGTGGTCCGGGGACCCCGACGGCGCCTTCAGGTCCCTTCAGGAAGCACGCCGGCACGCGCCGCAGCACGTACGCGAGCACCCCTGGGCCCGAGAGGACATCGCGACCATCCGTCGTCTCAAGCGCGCCGATGCGGAACCTTTGACTTCGTACGCCGAGTGGCTCGGCGTGATCTGACAACCCTGCGGAGGGATACAGGCTGTATCCCTTGGCCCTCTTGTGGCGGCCCACCATCTGTCTGCCGACACCCCACAGGCAGCTGAGAGGGACAGTGACCGACGAGAAGGCCGCAGCAGCAGGGACCATCACCGCCCCCACACCGGACAAGGAGATCTTTCCCCCGCCCAGTCAGACACTCCTCGACCGTGCTCACGCCGGCTGGGAACGCTTCCTCGCTTCCATGGAGGAGGCGCCCGATGAGTGAGAGCTACGAATACCTCGCGCACCACCTCCTGCGCCGTCGCGTCCGCGACGTGGCCTCGGGAGTCGAGGGCGAGTTGATGGCCGTGATCAACGAGAACGTCTCGACGACCGGCATCGAGCGCTGGATGCACCTGGCCTACATCCGTGCCGCTTCGGGCCGTGAATTCACCACCGCCGTCACCAACCTCGAACCCGCCTACGACCAGCCCAAGACGGCCGGCGGACGCCAGGAATCGAGAAGCGCGTAGCGATCTGTCGCGCTCGACCGCTTCCCGGGCCTCTGTGATGGTCCTGTCGTGCGAGTAGCGGCCCAAGACGGCGGTCGGACGCCGAGAATCGAGGAGCGCGTAGCGATCTGACGCGCTCGGGTGCTCCGTGGGGCGGTCTGGTCGACTTTTGGTGCGGGTAGGGCGGGAGTGGGGTCCCGAAAGGGGCTGTGAAGGGGGGGTCGCCCGGTCTCGGCTCCTCGCCCGGGAGGTCGAGGGTCGCTGATGCGGGAGTTATTCCTGCTCCTGCCCCGTGGCCGTTCTTTCGGGGGTTTCCCGACA
>NZ_JBEZIB010000052.1:0-43428 GCF_040650855.1 Streptomyces sp. NPDC048606
GCACAACCTCGCCCTCGCCGGATAGGCCTACGGGCGGTACAGCAGCCCACTATCCCCGAGGCAACTCAAAGATCATTTACGGGACAACCCTTAGGTAGTCGCCGCATGAACTCATTCGACCACCGAGTAGTCGACGATTTCATTCGAACCCTGGAGGTTGCAGACACGGGCCTAGCCACGCAATCCAACGCATTCGACAAGCTCTCTGCGGTACTTACCGACGCTCAAAGACTCGGCATCTACGACTTCAATCCAACAGATGGAGTCAAGCCGCCACAGTACACACCTGGCCGCGCCACCATACCGACAGTCGAACAACTGCGAAACATCCGACAAATCGGCGACGATAGGCTTCGGTTGATCTGCGACCTAATGAGCGGGTGCGGAATGAGGAATTCCGAGGCCGTCGCCGTGAACATTGACAACATAGTTGCCGACAATGTTTACAGGATTACCGAACAGGTGAATCAGGCGACCAAGGATTACGATCGCCTCAAGCATCGCAAGTCTGGCGAATATCGCGAAGTTCCACTGCCGCCGCGAATAAGGCAGTCCATCGAACAGTATGCCGCAGAACACGGTAGCATCGACGGCTACCTTCTGAGGGACCCTCGCGATTCATCCAGGCCCTTCCAGCCATACCTGCTCCAAAACCAGTGGCAGCGACTAAAGCGCGCCAACCGCGCAGCCATACCAGACGGAATGGTGCTGTACAGTCTCCGACATTTCTTTGCATCACGGTGCCTCCAACTGCGCATCCCCATTACCGACGTAGCCGACTGGATGGGCCATAAGAGCCTGGATATGACGTTCCGCATCTATCGACACCTGATGCCAGGGTCGATTAAGAGTGCCGCCGAATCCTTGGATTTCGCCTTGGTCGCATAGAGGACGGCACGCGGATAATCTCACAAGGGGATCGGCAGACCCTCTTTCGTAACGGTCCGCCGACAGAGGTTGGCGGACCGTTACGCGTTCTGTAGCTGGCGGCAGGCTGACAACGCGGTTCCTCGCGCTCGGTGAGCGCCGACTTCCACTGGTCCGGTCGCGGTGCCGCCGGGACGAGGAGCCCGCCTCAAAGGCCATCCAGGTAGGAGGGGAAACTCCCTGCGGCGTCCGACGAGACTTGGCACCATCCTTGAACATGACGGCGCACCCACTCCTCGACGTCTCCCACGTGGCCTCACTCGACACCTACGTCGCCCAAGTCGGGCCCATCTTTCGCACCTTCGCCGAGCAGGACTCCGGATGCATCTCGTACGGGGTCCTGGCAGGCGAGCGGAGATGGTTTGTGAAGAGCGCCTCGACACCCGCAGCCGCAGCCTTGTTGCGCCAAGCCGTAGCCGTGCACCAAGCCGTCACCCACCCCACCATCATCCCCCTCCTGAACAGCATCACGACGGATCAGGGGCTGGCTCTCGTCTACCCCTGGGTACCGGGCGAAGTCCTCTACCACCCCACCAGGTCTCGTAGCGGAGGCAGAACAGCGCCGGAGAGCACGATGGCTCGCTTCCGCAGGCTTCCTCTCCCCGAAATCCACTCCGCCGTGGAAGCCATCCTGGGTGCCCACATCGCTGTGGAAGGCGCGGGGCTCGTGGCCGTCGACCTCTATGACGGCTGCATGCTGTACGACTTCGAAGAGAACCGCATGAGGTTGTGTGACCTGGACGAATACCGGCAAGGGCCGTTCACCCTGGAAGCCGACCGGCTCCCCGGCTCAAGCCGGTACATGGCTCCGGAGGAGTTCATTCGCGGTTCGGTGATCGACATTCGGACCACTGTGTTCAACCTCGGCAGGGCCTTGCGGCTCCTGCTGGACACCGGCGACGAGGAAAAGGGCTGGCGCGGCACTCCCGATCAGCTCGCGGTCATCGAGAGGGCGACGTCGACCGGACCCAGGGACCGTTTCTCCTCCGTCTCCTCGCTGGCCGATGCCTGGCATGCCGTTGCCTGAATCGCAGTCGCCCCGTCGGTGTATACCAGCGCCTGCTGCCACAGCATCGGGCGCTGAGGCAGGCCCTACCTGCCGATCCGACCGCGCCCGTTGGCCTCCCCGTCATCCGGGGAAGCCAACGACGTCAGGACGTGCCAACGACGAGCATGTGCGCAGAAGCGTCGGTAAGACGTCATCTCATTTGGCTAGTCTGCGGTAGCAGATGAGGGTGCAGGCGAGGCTGGTGAAGGCGAGGAAGTGCTCGGCCTTGCGTTCGTAGCGGCGGTGTAGTCGTCGGCAGCCGGCGAGCCAGGACATGGTCCTTTCGATGACCCATCTGTGGCGGCCGAGCCGCGTGGAGGACTCGATGCCTCTGCGGGCGATGCGGTGTTTGATGCCGCGTCCGCGTAACCATCGTCGCAGGTGGGCGTAGTCGTAGCCCTTGTCCGCGTGCAGCTTGCCGGGCTTGCGCCGTCGGCGTCCGCGGCGGGATCGGATGGGCGGTATGCCACGGACCAGGGGCTCGAGAGCCTGACTGTCGTGCAGGTTTGCGCCCGAGATTGCGACGGACAGGGGCAGACCGGTCCGCTCGGTGATCAAGTGGATCTTCGACCCGAACTTGCCCCGGTCGACAGGATTCGGACCTGTCAGGTCCCCCTTTTCGAGGCCCTCATGTTCACCGAGTCGATCGCGCAGCGGGACCAGTCGAGCTCGCCGCGGGCGCCGAGTTCGTCGAGGACCAGGCGGTGGAGCTTGGCCCACACCCGGGCCTTGCTCCACTCGGAGAACCGCCGATGGGCCGTCGCCCCGGAAGGGCCGAACGAGGCCGTGGGCAGCTGCTGCCAGGTACAGCCCGACGTCGCCACGAAGACGATCGCGGCCAGTACCTCACGGTCACCGTGCCGACGCCGACCACCGCCCTGGGGCCGCGACGGCGCCTCCGGCACCACCCGCTGAAACAGCACCCACAGCTCGTCCGGCACCAGCCGTTCAACGATCCCCACCATGACCGCCAGCCTACCAACGAAGCCCAAATGAGATGACGTCTCAGTACGCCACGGTGATGCGGCGGCGGATGGCGGTGCCGCTCTCGATCGTGTCGGCCAGGGCGATCGCGTAGTCGGCGTACGAGATGCGGCTGTTGCCGTCGTCGTCGGTGAGCAGGGTGTCGCCGGCGCTGCGGTAGGTCCCGGTCCGCTCGCCCGCCGCGATGATCGCGGCGGGGGACACGTACGTCCAGTCGAGGTCGTGCACGCCGCGGTAGAGGTCGAGCGCTTCGGACTGGGCTTCGGCGTTGGCCTTCCACAGCGCGGGGAAGTGCGGGTCGTCCATGACCCGGGCGCCGTTCGGCGTGCGCAGGCTACCGGCACCGCCGATGGTGACCAGGCGGGTGACGCCGGCTCGGCGGAGTCCGTCGATCAGCGCACGGGCGGCGCCGACGATCGTTGCGCGGTCGTTCTCCTGGCCGATCCGGGGGCCGACGGCCGACAGCACGGCGTCGTGGGAGGCGGCGAGGCCGGCGACCGCGGCGGCGTCCGTGACGTCACCGGCGGTCACGGTCAGGGCCTCGTGCTCGAGTCCGCCGACCTGGCCGGCTCGGGTGACCGCGGTGACGGTGTGGCCGCGACGCAGCAGTTCGTCGAGGGTGGGCCGGCCGATGTTGCCGCCGGCACCGAACAGGACGATCTTCATGTGTTGCTCCTTGTTTCTGGTGGTCACAGGACCGGTTGGCCGTCGGCGATGATGGCCGCGGTGATGCCGCGCTCGTCGGCGGCGTGCCGGAAGCGCTGCTCGATGTCGGGTTGTTCGGTGTAGAGCGGCGGGTTGTGGAACAGGCCGTAGTGCATGGCGCAGACGGTGCCGGCGCCGAGTGCGACGGCGGCCTCGACGCCCTGCTCGGGGGTCATGGTCGCCGGGACGTTGGCCGCGTAGCCCTCGAAGTGGGCGATGACGCCGTTGACCGGGACGAAGGCGACGTCGAACGGGCCGTGGTCGCGGGCGATCTGCCACCAGCTGCCGTGCCACTGGGTGTCGCCGCAGTGGATGATCCGCCGGCCGGCGCCTTCGACGACCCAGGCGACCTGGTCACAGTCGTTGCCGCGCCAGTCCAGCGAGGTAACCGGGGTGACGGTCAGCTCTCCGATGCGGCGTGACCGGCCCAGGTCCTGGGCGACGGGGGTGATGCCCACCTCGTGCAGGGCCGCCGCGCTCGGGGTGTGGCAGCCGATCGTGCCGGTGGCCGCGATCCGGGCGATCAGGTCGTGGTCGTAGTGGTCGGGGTGCAGGTGGGTGATGAGGGCGTGGGTGCCGGGCGGGGTGTCGACCGGGTCGACCGGCCGGTGCGGCGGCCCCATCACCGGCGCCAGCGGAGCGACGTTCTCGAGCGGATCGATCAGCAGGCGGGTGTCGCCGAGACGGATCTCGACGCCGGCCCAGGCCAGCCGACGCACCGAAAGGGTGGAAGTCATGGGCAGCGACGCTAGACCGACCTTGTTGAGAAAGTCAACAACCAAGTTTTGGATCTCAACACCACGATGTAGGGTGGTGGCATGCGCACCTACGGGCAGTACTGCGGCATCGCGAAGGCACTGGACACCATCGGCGACCGATGGACCCTGTTGATCATCCGTGAACTGTTCGCCCTGGGTCCGTGCCGGCACACCGACCTGCGCAACGGGCTGCCCGGGATCGCCAGCAACCTGCTGGTAGACCGGCTCCGCGACCTCGAGGAAGCCGGCCTGATCCACCGCGAGGCCGCCCCGCCGCCGGTGGCCACTACGCTGTTCTCCCTCACCGAGCGTGGCCACGAGCTGGAGCCGGTGCTGCGGGAGCTGAGCCGGTGGGGCCTGCCGCTGTTGCGCGAGCCGGGCGGCGGCGACACCTTCCGCACCCACTGGCTGGACATGCCCGCCCGGGCACTGACCGACCACCATCCCGACCAGCCGGCGATCGCCCTGCAATTGCACGCCGACGGCAACGAGGATCTGGTCATCGAAGTGAAGGACGGCTCGGTGCACACACACGCCGGCCGGGTCGACGACCCCACCGCGTCCCTGACCGGACCGCCGCACCTGTTGGCCGCCACCCTGCTCGGCGACCTCGACCTGAGCGCCGCAATACAGCAAGGCCTGCGGCTCAGCGGCGAACGCGAGGCGGTAATCCGCATCTTGCCCCGCTGATTTACCGGCCGCTCGCGCGAAAGGCCCGGAGGAGCCGGCCCCCACAAGGGTGGTCGGCTCCTCCGGGCCTTTGGGCCCGCCGTGCCGTGCCGGTGCGTCGCGCTCGGGTCCGCGTGTCCGCGGAGCAGGCCCGTACGCGAACGCTCAGGCCTTGTCCTGCATGCTGCTCCGCGCCGGGTTGCCCTGCTGAGCCGCCTTCGGGTCCTTCTCGGCCGCCTTGGCGCGTACGCCCTGCGCGATGCGCTCGCCGATCGACTTGTCGATGTTGGACCAGTACTGGAAGGCGCGCTCCAGGACCGGCTCGCTCACCCCGTTCAGGAGGTGCCCCACGACGTTGTCCACCAGCCGGTCGCGGGCCGCGTCGTCCAGGACCTCGCGGACCATCGTGCCCGCCTGGCCCCAGTCGTCGTCCTCGGCGTGCGAAACGTAGGCGCTGCGGGTGATCGCCCCGTCGGTCTCCCAGCTCGGCGGCTGCCCGTACCGCGCGGTGTCGGCCGCCGGACCGCCCTTGGAGTTCGGCGCATAGACCGGGTCGGTCGTCTTGCGGAAGGCCATCGCGCCGTCCTTGGAGTACGTGTGCACGTCCACGACCGGGGCGTTGACCGGGAGCTGCTGGTAGTTCCCGCCGATGCGGTGGCGGTGTGCGTCGGCGTACGAGAAGAGCCGGCCCAGCAGCATCCGGTCCGGGCTCGGGCCGATGCCGGGGACGAAGTTGTTCGGCTGGAACGCGGCCTGCTCGATCTCGGCGTGGTGGTCCGTGGGATTGCGGTCCAGCGTCATGCGGCCGACCTGGATCAGCGGGTAGTCGCCGTGCGGCCACACCTTCGTCAGGTCGAACGGGTTGAACCGGTACCCCTCGGCCTCCTCGTACGGCATCACCTGCACGTACAGGGTCCAGCTGGGGAACTCCCCGTCCCGGATGTGCTCGAAGAGGTCGCGCGTGTGGTAGTCGGTGTCGGCAGAGGCCATCTGATCGGCCTCGTCCTGCGTGAAGCACTCGATGCCCTGGTCGGTCTTGAAGTGGTACTTCACCCAGAACCGCTCGCCGGCGGCATTGATCCACATGTACGTGTGCGAGGTGTACCCGTTCATGTGCCGCCAGGTACGGGGGATCCCGCGGTCGCCCATCAGCCAGGTCACCTGGTGGGCCGACTCGGGGGAGAGGGTCCAGAAGTCCCACTGCATGTCGTGGTCGCGGAGGTTGTTGTCGGCGCGGCGCTTCTGCGAGCGGATGAAGTGCTGGAACTTCATCGGGTCCTTGACGAAGAAGACCGGCGTGTTGTTGCCGACCATGTCGTAGTTGCCGTCGCTGGTGTAGAACTTCAGTGCGAAGCCGCGCGGGTCGCGCCAGGTGTCCGGGCTCCCGCGCTCGCCCGCGACGGTCGAGAACCGGGCCAGCAGCTCGGTGCGTACGCCCGGCTGGAAGACGGCGGCCCTGGTGTAGGCGCTGACGTCATGGGTCACCTCGAAGTGGCCGAAGGCGCCGCTGCCCTTGGCGTGCGGCTGCCGTTCGGGGATCCGCTCCCGGTTGAACTGGGCCATCTGTTCGATCAGGTAGGCGTCCTGGAGCAGGATCGGCCCGCCCGGACCCGCGGTGAGCGAGTGCTCGTCGCTCTCGACGGGTGCGCCCGAATCGGTGGTGGTGGCCGGTGGCACGTTGGTCATGGAACCTTCCTCTCTCGGATCGGGACGCCGATGCGGTTCAGGAGCGTCCCGGGTGGCAGCCCCGTGACCGTCCGCTCCGCGAAGACCACCACCCGCAGCTCTACGCCTAGCCCCGTCCGGCCGATGGCAAACGTATGTACGGGAGGTCACCTCGGCCGGCCTCCCGACCGCCGACCTTCCGGGTGAACGGCGAACGCGTGTACCTACCGCCCGGTCGGGCCGTGCTCTCCCGCATGCCCATCCGTTGGCTGCGAACTCCGAGATCGGACAACCCGACTCCCCTTACGAGAAGGCGGGGCCGGCATCTCGGGCCGCTCGTTCAGGAACCACGACCGGCTCGCCGGGGCCCTGGCCCACGTCGGCCGCGGTCGGCGTACAGCCTGCCCGCTGCGAGCTGGGAGGTCTTGCTCGGTCGTGGTCAGGCCGCGGTGACGAGGACGGTCCAGAGGCGGGTCTGTCAATCGAACGGGTCTGTTCCGTAGTCGGTGGTGACGGTGAGTGCTCACCTGTGATCATGGAGCGTGCATGATGCGAACACGCTTGTGGGTACGGTGTTTTCGGAGTCGGCGTTGGTCATCGAAGATGTGGCGGACGGTGGCGAGATAGTCCGGGTTTCGGCTCGGACCCGGGATGTTCCCGTTCCATGCCCGGTGTACGGAGTGGTGACGGGGAGGGGCCACGGGTATCACGGCCGGACGGTGCGGGATGTGCCGGTCGACGGCCGGCAGGTCGTGGTCCGGGTGAGGATACGACGGCTGGTCTGTCCGGTCCGGGGCTGCAGACGGCAGACCTTCCGAGAGCAGGTCCCCGGGCTCCTGGACCGCCATCAGCGCCGCACCACACGTCTGACCAGCCAGCTCGCCGAGGTGGTCAAGGAGTTATGCGGCCGGGCGTCCGCCTGGCTCTCACGATCGCTGGCCGTGCCCGTGTCGTACGCCTCCGCCCTGCGGCTGCTGCGGCGGGTGCCCGTGCCGGAGGTGCGGATCCCGCGGGTGATCGGGGTCGACGACTTCGCCCTGCGGCGCCGACACAGCTACGCCACGATCATCATCCACGCCGAGACGGGCCAGCGGATCGAGGTGCTGCCCGGCCGTGAGGCAGCCACTCTGGAAGCCTGGCTGCGCGGGCATCCGGGCATCGAGGCCGTGTGCCGGGACGGATCGGCCACCTACGCCGAGGCGGTCCGCCGAGCCCTGCCCGACGCGGTCCAGATCAGCGACCGCCGGTACCTGTGGCACAACCTCGCCGAGGCCGTCCGTAAAGAGGTCGCCGCCCACAGCACCTGCTGGGCGAGAACGGGCCCGCCCCCGGCCGAGGGCCGGCAGGCCGCGACCACCCGCGAGCGCTGGCAGCAGGTCCACGCCCTGCGCGAGCGCGGAGTCGGCCTGCTGGAGTGCGCGCGCCGCCTGAACCTGGCTCTCGACACCGTTAAGCGCTACGACCGTGTCGCCGAGCCCGAGCTCCTCATCCGCGCCTCCAAGTACCGGCCCACCCTCGTGGATCCCTACCGCGAGCACCTGCGCCGACGCCGGCTGGAGAACCCGGCCGTCCCCGTTATCCATCTTCTCCAGGAGATCAGGGAGCTGGGCTACACCGGCAGCTCGAACCTGCTGGTCCGCTACATCAACCAGGGCCGTGTCGAGGCCGACCGGCCCGCCCTCTCGCCCCGGCGCCTGGCTCGCTACCTGCTCACCCGCCCGGACCGCCTCAAGGACCGCCAGCGGGAACGTACCGAGGCCGCCCGCGCCGCCTGCCACGAGATGACCGCGCTGGCCGACCTCATCCACCGTTTCGCCCCGCTGCTGGATCCCGCCGACGGCAATGCCGGCCTGCTGTGCACCGGGAGCTGACCGCCGAGGCTGCTGCGACGGGTACCCCGCATGCGGTTCCTTCTGTTCGGGCTTTGCAGCGTGCCGTGCGTCAGGATTTGTTGGCACCGCGGTGCGCGCATGTCCATGTTGCGCCCGCGGGGTGTTCGGCGAGCAAGGCGCGGGCGTCGTGGGCGGCGGCTGCGCTGCTTGCGTATTCGGCCGAGCTGACGCGCTGGGTGCCTTCGGCGGTCAGGGTGGTGAACATCCACAGGCCATCGGTGTCGGGCTGGTGGAGGACGGCGGCGGTGCCGCCGGCGTGCTGGACTGGCACGGGCGGTTGGGAGAGGTGGGCGCGGGAGGGAACGGCGTCGGGCCACTTCGCGCGGCGGACTGGCGGGTGATGCCCCATGCTGCGCAGAGCTGCGGGTAGCCGGCTCCCTGGTGCCCGGCTGTCCGTGCGGCGGCGGCCCGGCGCTCGACGGCGGCGCCCTGGCGCAGGGAGTGCAGGAGGGCGAGCTGGTGGTCGCGGGCGAGCACGACGTGGTCGGGGGCCTGCCCGCCGTCGGCGCGGTGGGCGCGGGCGCGCTCGGAGATCTGCCGCGCCATCGCGTCGGCGGCCTCCGCGACCGGCCTCCTGGAGAGCGATCACGTCGTCCTCGGACGGCTTGGCGTAGGCGGGGGACCGCAGGGTGTTGATGTCGGTCTGACTGTCGATGTCCATGTATGACAGTCGTTCCTGTCGAGTGGTGGTTCGCGACAACTGAAGCTGTCGGATTGGCATGTGACGATTCCTCCGCCGAGATTCGGGGGTCCAGCCGTAACCCGGTCTTTCAGGCGGACGGCCGGCGTGGGAGGTGTACCCGTCCGGAGCCGGTCTCGGCATCCCGGCCCTGGACGGGTGGGCGCCTTGTGGTGGGACCGGTGGGTGTACGGGTCGAGCTGGGCGGGCTGGCGTGCGGGGCGCGGCCGGGCCGTGTCTGCGTCGAGCTGGGCGGCGGCCCCCCTTACGGGTGGTGATCATGGGGTGCCGGTGACCGGGTGGGGTTTGTGCGGTTGATGTGGTGCGTGTGCAGCCGGTGTCGGTCCGGTTTCTGTGTCCGCTGTGTCGCATAGGAGCGTGGGTATGTCGTCGTGGGTGTCTTCGTCGTTTTCCGTCCGCGGGGCGGGTCTTCGGGCGGCGACGCTGCTGGTGTCGCCGGTGCTGGTGTGGACGGGGGTGATGGCGGTTGCCCCGGCCGCGCAGGCTGCCGACCCGCAGGGAAGTTGGAGCAGTGATGTCCCGGGCAGCTACGCCGACGTGGCTGACATCCCCGCGGGTTCGGCCGTCTCGGTCACGGTCGGGGGCGGGGGCGGGGCAGGTGGAGGCTGGACCGTAACCAATTTTTACGGACCGGGCGGTGGTGGCGGTGGCGGTCTGACCTGTGACTTCGTCACGACCACCGATATCCGGCTCGGTGCCGATGTCGGGGGTGGCGGCAAGGGCGGCCAGGCCGGCAGGCGTGGTGCGGGCGGTGCCGGAGGGTCCGGTGGCCTGCTCGGTGGGGGACTCGACGGCGGCACCGAAGTCTTCCAGGACGACGGCGAGTTGTTCGCCAGTGCCGGCGGTGGTGGCGGCGGCGGTGCTTCGACGGTGACGGGTCCGCTGGGTCTGTTCATCCAGGCCGCCGGCGGTGGCGGCGGCTCAGGCGGCGGCGCCAAGCACTACGCCGAGCCCCGCCGAGATGGCGGTGGCAAGGGAGGCGGGCTCAGGGGCGGCCCCGGCGGGTCGTCCGTATCTGGCCTCTCTGGTGTCGGTGGTGGTGCCGGTGGGGTGAGCTGGAGCCCGGACGCGTGCTCCACCGGCGCGTCGGAGCATCTGGCCATGGCAGGCGCGGACGGCGACGGCGGTCCCGGTCGCGGTGGTGAGAGCGCAGAGGGCGGTGCCGGCGGGGCAGGAGGCGGCTTCGAGGAAAGCGGTCGCGATGGTGGTGACGGCAAGGTGAGCATCACCTGGCGGCCTGCCGAGCCCGCGGCCCCCTGACCTCGGTCGGTGGCTCGCCATCCAACGACGCAACTGGGCGCGGCTGAACGCCGAGCGGCAGCACCGGCCCGGTGCGCTCGGCGTCACTCCCGCGCGGATCGTACGGGCCCGCCAGACGCCCGCCACGCCCTCCGGCTCGACGGGAGCGGGGCCGGCGAGCAGTGAGCGGCGGCCCGCCTCGACCGTGCGCACCGCCCGCCAGTCCACCTGCGGCCACACGACCGGGAGGAGCGCCACGTCCTCGGCGTTGTAGAGGTCCGGTGGTGATGCCTCCGTGGCGCTTGAAGTCGCTGTCCACCGAACCCGACGGCGCGATGAAGCCCTTCGTCACGAGAACGTCGAAATCCGTGCGGCGGACACCGAGCCGGCGGGCGGTTTGGTCCGGCCCGAGCGGCACGTGCCGGTTCAAAAGCGCGGGCAGGTCCCGACGGCGGGCCAGGGCCGCGACCTGCTCGGGGTGGACGTCGGGGAACTCCGCCTCGCCGCCGAGGTAGACCAACAGGCCCACGCGGACCAGATGCCCGACAGCCGCCGGCGTCACCCGAGGCCGCCGCAACGGCAACGGAGTCCCGAGCGCTTCGCTCAGCCGGCTAGGACGTGGCTCCTTGTTCGTCGCTTTCGAGCAGGCGGAGAGGGCGTATGGGAGGCGTTCGTCGGAACGGCTGGGTGGCTCACACCCACTTGACCCTCACTTTCCGAACATGAATGATCACTAAGCGTTCATCAAGGTCGGCCTCTCCTCCTGGGCCTCGACGACAGGGCACATCCATGTCTTCGCTCATGCACAAGACGAACACTCCCTTGCCGCGGCGGCTGGCTGCCGCGGCCATCGCGCTGGGCAGCTGCCTGGCACTCGCCGGCCCGACGGGAAGCGCCGGCGCGGCGCCCGCCGACCCGGTACCGACCGTCTTCTTCGGCGACTCCTACACCGCCAACTTCGGCATCGCCCCCTTCCAGGAGGGCGACAGGACCCTCTGCTTCCAGGCGAAGGAGAACTACCCCGCCGTCGCCACCCGGAGCCTCGCCGGCAAGGGCATCACGCTCGACGTCCAGGCGGACGTCTCCTGCGGAGGCGCCCTCATCCACCACTTCTGGCTGGAACAGGAGCTGCCGCTCGGCGCGAAGGTCCCGCCGCAGCAGGAGGCGCTCAAATACGACACCCAGCTGACCGTGGGCAGCATGGGCGGTAACACGCTGGGCTTCACCCGCATCCTGAAGCAGTGCTCCGACAAGCTCCGGGGCCCGGAACACGTCCTGCTGCCGGGAGCGCCGGTGAACGCGGACGAACCGGCCGCCAAGTGCGCTGAGTTCTTCGAGTCCGGCGACGGAAAGAAGTGGCTGGACGACCAGTTCGAGCAGGTCGGCACCGAGCTGGAGGAAGTGCTCGAGCGCATCGGCTACTTCTCGCCCGACGCGAAGCGCGTGCTGGTCGGCTACCCCCGGCTCGTGCCCGAGGACACCACCAAGTGCCTGACCCCGGCACCCGGTCAGACGGAGCTGCCGTTCGCGGATGTCCCGCAGGACGCCCTGCCGGTCCTGGACCAGGTCCAGAAGCGGCTGAACGAGGTCATGAAGAAGGCCGCCGCCGACATCGAGGGCGGAGCCGACTTCGTCGACCTCTACGCCTCCACCGGCGGCAACACCGCGTGCGACGGCGCCGACCGGGGCATCGGCGGCCTGCTTGAGGACTCCCAGCTCGCGCTCGGCGACTACAAGCTCCCCTGGTACGCGCACCCCAACGAGAAGGGCCGTGACATCCAGGCCGAGAAGGCAGCCGCCACGGTGGAGCAGATCCTCAACCGGTAGACCGGACGGACTCCCACAAACCAAGAACTCCGCACGCGCACGGTACGGGCGGCGAACCGACGCCGGGGCCCCGGATCTCCTGCGGCTCCAGAACAGGACACAGGCAAGGTGCAGCGCGGCCTGACAGGCGATGGCGAACTTGTCGCATCGCACGGCCAGGCCGCGCCCCTGCTTCATACGGTTGATCCACCGTTCGACCGCGTTGCGTCCGGAGTGGGTCTCGACATCGAAGCCCGACGGCCGTCCTCCGCGCGCGCCCTCTCGCCGACGGTCGCGGACCGGTCCGCCGGCTGTGGGACGACCGCGTGGATGCCCCGCTCACGCACATGCGCGCGGATCGCGCAGGACGCGTACACACAGTCGGGAGCAAGGCGTTCAACGAGACGCTTTCGCGTTGGTGTCGGATTTCCGGTCGGAGCTCTACGCGTGCCTCACGTCGCGAGCTGACGCCTTGTTCGACCTGTGTGACGCGCTGCTGTGCACCGACGGACCGGTCCGCACTCTTGTGGACCTGGCCCTCGCGCCGGAACACCGGCGGGGGCACGGGGCCTTGTACACCGGGATCAACCGGGGCCGGATCGACGTCGCCCGGCTTCGCCGCACGCTGACGGGTGTGCCGTTGCCCCGGCGAGCGACGGCCGCCTGGTGCCGGCCGTGGACGCTTCCCCGTGGCTTCGGCCCCAAGCCGACACCTGCTCGGACCGTTCCTTCTACCATACCTTCGGCCGCGGCCTGGGTAAGCACCAGATGGTGCCCGGCCGGCCCTACTCGATCGTCGCCGCCCTGGAGACCGGCCGGACATCATGGGTGGCCCTGCTGGACACGATCCGGCTGGAGCCCGGTGCCGACTTGACCGCGGTCACCGCCGACCAGGTCCGCGGCGTCGTGGAACGCCTCGTGGAAGCAGACCAGTGGCAGGCAGGAGCCCCGAACATCTTGATCGTCCTCGATTCCGGCTACGACGGGCCCCGCATCGCCCATCTCCTTAGCGGTCTTCCCGTCGAGGTGCTGGGCCGGCCACGGTCGGGCCGGGTCATGCGCGAAGCCCGTCCCGGTGCCGTGGATCTGCCCGCCGCAAGGTGGCCGCCCGCCCAAGCACGGAGGCGAGTTCGTCTTCGGTGACCTGGCCACGTGGGGCGAGACCGCGAGAAATGAACTGTCACCGAGGCGAGAGACCACTGATACCGAAGCGGCACCCCGCCGCACCCCGCATGGATGGCTGCTGATCTGCGGCGCATCGGCCGGGACGACAGCTGCATCCGACCGAGGCGGTGACGCGCCCGCAGACCCTGCGGTGCCGGGTGTCGCCCCTTCCGGCTCCGACGCCGCCGCGGTCTATTTGGACGCTGCCGGTCAGGTCATCGACATGAATGCGGCCGATGAATCCGTGACACCCAACGCACCTCGTGGCGCAAACATGTGGACGTCGATGCGATCGACGAGATCGACACGGGAGAGAAGCCCATGAACCAGACTGAAGTGAACTGCCGAGTCTGCTGAGGGCCTCTGTCGGCCACTCCAGTGGCAGGTCGTCGAGTTCATCCAGAGGAAAAGCAGCATGAGGGATCAGATGTCGGAGCAGGATGCCGTCGCGCAGCCGGGTGTGGCGCCCTCTGCTCGTCGGACTACGGGAACCATGTTTGCCGCACTCTACGGAGAACTCGTCCCGCACGCGTGGCGGGATCCCTCGTCGGAACACGACGCATACCAGCTGTTCCATCAGCGATCGCTCGCGATGGGCTGGCTCGACGACAGGGCGGGTGCCGAGGAAGGGAGTGCCGCCGGTCAGCGCACGCACGCCGCGCCGGGGTTGTGGGCCATGAACGACGCGGGATGGAGCCACCCCCTCGCCGCTCCGCAGCCGAACCTGATCTCGTGGTTCCAGGTCGAAGCGAGCGCATTGGCCGACGACCGGCCACTACCCGTCCAGCCGTTCCTGCGCTGCGCGCAGGACACGACGGAACGGGTCGGAGCCGTGTGCCTCACCGCGGTCCAGATCCTTCTGCCAGTGCAGGGGATCGAGGTCTCGACACGCCCACCGTACGCGCTGGTACCGTCCATGCGGACCTCGGACTGGTTCGAGGAGTGCAACCCCCAGGCACGGGTACCGGTGAAGGTCCGCATTGACGGCGGCCTCGACCGTTCGATCCCCGTGGTGGCGGCGCAGCTCGCCCGCCACGTCGTCGCTGCGGAGCAGAACGTGTTCGCCGGCGAGATCGACGGTGCCCTTCCTCCAAGGGAATTTCCGGCGCCGCCGTTCGGAGACAGCTTCTGGAACGGTCCGCCCCGGCATGGAATGACCCTCTCCGGTGAGTTGGCGGAATGGTCCTGTGACGCCGTCGGCTGGCTCGCGGCGACCGTGGCCGACGCCGCCGCTCGCCTCGGCGTCCACACGCCAGCGCTGTTCACCGTCCTACGGGCTGACCGTCCGGCTGAGAGCGCGCCCTTGGGCCCAGGGGTGCGTGGACAGGCGACGGCTACCCGCGCACCTGACCCGACCGGCGGGTAGGAGGCCGGTACCACCCAGCACGAACCCCGACAGCACATCGGGTCTCGAACTGCTCCCGTTCCTCCGTCGTGGCCAGCAGCCGGATATCGTGCAGGTCCCGTCAGTCGGCGCCAACCCGAGCCTCGTCACCTTCAGCCCGATCGTGAACCGATCGGGCAGGGAGGCTCAGAGAAACCCGCGGGATTTCGCACAGATGCGTGTTCGAGAGAATGACGCTACGGGACCGGATTGGCCTTGCCCAGGGTGGGTGGCGGCGGCAGGTGGCCCGGAGCGGGAGGGGCGAGGCGGGAGCCCAGTTCGGCATCGCGGGCGGCGAGTGCGGCGCGCAGGGTCAGGACATCGGTGCCCCGCCCGGCGTCGAGTCCGGTGAACTCCGCTGCCTTGCGCAGGCGGTAGTCCACCGTGTTCGGGTGCACCTGGAGCCGGGCGGCCGCCCGGCGCCGGTCCAGACCACAGGCGAGAAACACCCGCAGCGTGTCGACCAGTTCCGGACGCGCGTCCAGCGGACCGAGCAGCGCCGCGAGTCCGGCCCTGGCCGGGCTGGGGCGGCTCAGCTGGTACTCCAGCAGCACGTCCTCCAGCAGGTGCAGCCCCGGCCCCCGGCCGGAGGCCCGCGCCACATCGCGCACCTCGCCGGCCAACCGGGCGGCCTCGGCGACGCCTTCCGGGGCCGCGGCCGCGGCGGCGGCCAGCAGCTCAGCCCCGCACGTCCGGCCCAGCTGTTCGACCAGAGCGGCGAGCCGTTCCCGGTCCGCCGGGCCGAAGTCGACGGCCGGCGTCTCGTAGGGGATGAGCACCAACCCGCCGTCGCCGGACAGCACCGACAGCGGGACCCCCGACGTCCGGCGCTGGAGCTCGTTGCGCAGCCGCCGGAGCTTGCGGCGTCCGGCCACGACGTGGTTGACGCCGGGCACGAGCTCGTCCGGATGCGGCCCCACCGCGATGCTCAGCACCAGGTAGCACGGCGGCAGGCGGACGCCGGCCCGGTCGGCGGCGGCCTGCGGACTGCCGCCCTCCAGCAAGCGGGACAGCAGCGACTGGAGGGCGACCTGTTCGTCGGCCAGGGCCATCTGCCGTTCCTGCACGTACCCGGCCGCGACCTCGCAGCTCACCAGCCTCAGATAGACGAGGAGTTGGCGCTGCACCAGCAGCACGTCGCAGAGATCGCCCGGTTCGGCCGCGGAGAAGACCTGCGTGGCGCACTCCTCCGCGCCCAGGTGGTAAGCGCTCACCACGGCTTCCAGGGGCACGCCCTCGTCGGCGCGCCGGGCCGAGGACTCGCGGATCGCCGTCTGCTCCTCCCGCCCCGGCAGATCGCCGGTGCGAAGCACCTCGGCGAAGCCCCGGATGCTGCGGGTGACCTGCCTGGCGATGTCACCGCCGAGATGCTCGGACGGCAGCGTTCCGTATACCGGCAGCCTTTCGACCAGCCGGGCCATCACCGCACGCTCCAGCGTGCCGGCGGCCCCCTGGAGCCGCTTGTGGACCGGAACGCCGCCGAACTGCGGCGCCGAGTCGCGTCCTGCGGTGTTGTGAGCGGTCACAATCCACCTCTCAAATCTCTGTAGCCGGGCCCGGAGACGTGGCCGTGCTCCGCATCCATGATGTTTCCGGGACATCTCCTACTGGTTGGTAACACGGCTGGTCGGTGGATGACCAGATGTGGCGGACCTCAGCCGCATTGCTCACCGGATCTCCCATCGCCCGCCCCCACCGGCCTTCCCCACCACCCGGTCCCCCCGTCACCGTCCCCGTCCCCACCCGTGTCCCCGTCCCCGTCCTCCGTTCGGGACCCCGGTCCCCGCAACCCGGACTTCACACCAGAGCGTCGGCCCCCACCCACGAAGACAAGGAACCTCCATGTCCAAGACAGCCGTCCGCCTGCTCGCCCTTGCCGTCGCCACGGCCGCGGCCACGACCGCCCTGCCGTCGGCCACCGCCACCGCCGCACCCCGGACCGCGCAGGTGACCGCCGCATCGGCATCGGCGAGCGACCCGTTCTACTCCTACGACGGAACCGAGCCGCTGTCCGCGTTCGCGCCGGGCACCGTGCTGAAGACGAGGACGCTGCAGTACCACCTCATCGGCATCCCCACCCCCCTCAAAGCCGTCCAGCTGCTGTACCGCACCACCGACGCCCAGGGCCGCCCGGCGGCCAACGTGACCACGGTGGTGCGCAGCCTGACCGGCGACGGCAGCAAGGCCGTGTCCTACCAGTCGTTCTACGACTCGCTCAGCCCGGAAGACGGCCCCTCCCGCGCGGTCGCCGGCGGTGTCACCCTGGGCGGCCTCATCCCGAACGCCGAGGCCCTCCTCCTGGTGCCGCTGCTCACACAGGGCTACGACCTCGTCATCCCGGACACCGAGGGGCAGCAGGCGAACTTCGCCGCGGGACCGGAGTACGGGACCAACACGCTGGACTCGATCCGCGCCGCGACCAGGTCGGCCCAGACCCGCCTGCACTCCGACACCGCATTCGGCCTCATCGGCTACTCGGGCGGCGCCATCGCGACCAACTGGGCGGCCGCCCTCGCACCGGGCTACGCGCCGGACGTCAACCGCAGGCTGGTCGGCTACGCCGAGGGCGGCCTGCTCGTCGACCCGGCGCACAACCTGACGTACGTGGACGGCTCACTCTCGTGGTCGGGCGTCATCCCCATGGCGGTCATCGGCGTCTCGCGCTCCTACGGCATCGACCTCAAGGCGTACCTCAACGGCTACGGCCTGCAGGTGTACAAGGAGCTGGAGCGCGGCTCGATCATCAACGCCCTCGGCCGCTACCCGGGACTGACCTGGAAGAAGATGGCGAAGCCGGAGTACGCCAACCCGAACTCGATTCCCGCCTTCGTCGAAGCGATGAACAAACTCAACCTGGGATCGGTCCCGGCCCCGACCGTCCCCGGGTTCATCGGCCAGGGTGACGCGGGCGTCCTGGAGGGCACCTTCAGCAACCGGCCGGGCATCGGGACGGGCGACGGCGTCATGGTCGCCGGGGACGTACGGGCGCTCGCCCGGCAGTACTGCGCCGCGGGCAACTCCGCGGTCAAGTACACCCAGTACGAGCTGCTCAGCCACACCGGCGCGGCCGTCGCGTGGGCACCCACCGCCCTGGGCTGGTTGGCCGACCGCTTCGCCGGTCGGGCGGCCCCCTCCGACTGCGGCCTCATCCCCGCCGGGAACTCCCTGGCTCCGGAGCGGCCGGCGCCGCTGTCCTGACACCCGGATCGCCACGACTGCCCGAAGCCCCCGCGCTCGTAGGCGCGGTCGGCACGCGATCGCGGGGGAACGGGCCGCCGACCGGAACGAAGGGCCGAATCCGGGCCGGAGCCGTCGCGGTCAGCCGACCTTCAGCGTTGCGGCGATCGACGAACGGCTCCCCGCATCGCCGACGATGAAGGTCCAGGCCGACGGGCTGCCGGCCTTCCGGCTCCGGGGCCCACTGGCTGCCCTACGCGCGCAAGCATTTGAACGCCATCCTCCCCTGCCTGCCCCAGCGCGCGGGTTCCGACAAACGACCGTCGCCCTGCACGACGCTCATCCAGAGGAGGATCTGTGGAGGGCTTCCGAGGGCACCTCGGATCGGTCACCATGGATGTCCGTCGGCAATGCGGGGGCGTGGGGATGAGCGAGGGTGGGAACACTCTGGGCGGGCAACGGAGCAGTTCGCAGCAGGTCGGACCCGCCCCGTGGCTTGCGCTGGCCTGTCTGGTCGGGCTGTCTCTGGCCTACGTCGTACTGACGAACTTCACCGCAGAGCTGCGGGCGGCGCTGTGGGGCGAGCCCGGCACCGTGACCGAAGCCGACTGCCGGACCTACGACAACACCGTGGCCAACGCGGGAACGTCGACGTCCTGCTCGGGCGCCTTCACCCCGGACGACGGCAGCTCGTCGTTCAACGTCCCCGTCGAAGGCGACATCGATTCGCAACCGGTCCGCGCATGGCTGGTGGACGGTACATCCGGCACCGCGTACATCTCACCCACCGTGTGGGCGGGGGTGTTCCCGGTCGGACTTTCCCTCCTCCTGCTCGGGCTTCCGGCGGCGGTGACCGTCAAGCGCGTGCGCCACGCCCACGCGCAGCGCTCAAGAGAACCACTTCACGGATCAGACCCAGGGGCGAGTGCGTGATCGACGACGAGCACGACCAGTACAACAAGCACGTCACCCGGCTCGACTCGGAATAGCGACAGCCCACCCAAGAACACGGCCCGCAGGACGTTCGGCAGCAACGTCCCCGACTCCGGCGGCTCCCCGGACGAGGTCCAGGCCCTGCTCGGGCAGAAGTGCGGTCTCTCTGTCTCGTCGCGATCTGCCGGCACGTCATGCTCGTCTTCTACCCGAGTCGCCTCTCCCTGGTCCTGAACAACTCGTCGGCGCTTTTCGACCGGGCGGCCGTTACGGGCTTCATGAAACGGATGCACGAACTGCTGGAGAGCGAGGAGGCCTACGAAGACTTCGACGAGCTCACCCCGGAGAAGGTCGAAGCCATCGTCCGCGAGTACGGCGACCACATCGGCTGCCGGCAGGTTCCACTCAACGCAATAACGTCCGTGAACGCCAGGACGCGAATGCTGCGCGACCCCGTCGTCACCGTCGAGGTCGACACCGCGCTGGTGCCTGCGGGCATCGAGATCGAGTGGCCGCTCCGGTTCCGGTGCGACCAGGCTACCGCCAACAGGCTCGCCTACCGGCTCAGATGCCTCGGTTGTCCACGGCAGCGCTGACCCATGAGCTCGACGGCAGCTGCGCAGCGGCCGGGCTGCTGTGGCTACAGTCACCCAGGCCGACCGCGCCGACCCGACCGGCGGACATCCCCCGGCCCGGACAAACCCATCACCGAATCCGGTAACCGAGCCATCACCTGATCGTTTGGCCAGGCATGAACACCACGAAACGCGTTCTCTTCGCGGTCGTCCTCGGCTGCGCCTTGCTGTCGACGACCGGTGTGGCGCAGGCCGCCGTTCTCCCCGTTCCTCCGCCGGAGCGAATCCTCAAGCCGTGGATCGGCGGCAGCATCCTCGCGTCCCTGACCACCTTCCAACAGCTGTGGATCACTCCTCAGGAATCCGGCCGGTAAGTACCCATATCCGCCTTGCCGGACCGGGATCCCCTGGCGCTGCCTTCCCCACGACTTCGCGCCGCGGGAAACCGTCTACGGATACTTTGCCGCCTGGCAGAGGGACGGTGTATTCGACCAGCTCAACGGCCTCCTCTGCCGGCTGGTCCGGGAGGCCGCAGGCCGGGACGCCGAGCCGAGTGCGCGCGTGCGTGCTGGACGCACATAGCGTCAAGACCTCCGCCAACGTCCCGGCTGCCGGCCAGGGCATCGACGCGGGCAAGAAGATCGCAGGCCGCAAGCACCACATCGGGGTTGACACCCCTCGGTCTCCTCCTGGCCGTCTGGGTCACCGCGGCCGGCGTCTCGGACAACGCCGGCTCTTCACGAGCAGTGCGAGCACGGTGGAGGCGAGGAGCGCGCAGATCACCAGAACACCCACGGCGACGTGCGGCAGCGACGGATGGGCGTTGGCCCGGGTGGCTTCGACGGAGATGAACGCTCGTCGGCGGATCGAGTCGCGTACCGCCGGGGCTACCCGGCCGTCACCCGTCGTGGTCTCCAGGTCCTGCGCGAGTCCCGTCACCACCTCGTCGATTCCACGGTGGATGCGGGCCCAATTGCTGCGGGCCGTCCCAAGCAGCATCCGAGTCGCCACGGAATTGCCGTACTTCACGCTGTCCCCCCGACGCCGGTGTCTCGACGGTCCCGCCTTCGCCGTGCCGGGCGGAGCGCTATTGCAGAACTGTGACGGGACCCCGATCATCCCGGCTCGAGTACTCCCCGTGCGACGACCGCCGCGCGCAGTTCTGTGGCCATCGCCACCGCCTGGTCCGGCGGCAGGGCAAGGACCCCGTTCTCCGTCATCAGTGCGTGGAACTGCTGCTCTTCGTACGGGACACCGGGTGGCAGAGCGGCGATGTGCCAATGGAGATGCGCATTGCCCTGCCGGCTGCCGAGCGAGTAGAGGTAGGTGCGCTCCGGCTCGCAGACGGCCTCGACGGCGAGGGCGATCTCCCGGACGAACACCATAAGTCGACTGTAGGACGCCTCGTCCAGGTCGCGCACGACGTGCTCGACGTGTGCCTTGGGAGCGACCAGGACCTTTCCCGGCACGGTCGGCCACCGGTCGAGGAACGCCACGTGATCGGCATCCTCGAAAACCGTCTCGTGCGGGTAGTCCGGGTTCCCGGCGAGGAACGCACAGACGAAGCACGGACCGGTCCGGGTCCGCTCCACATAGGCCTCAAGGTCCATTGGCAGCCTGTCCGTTGACACCCGGGAGCCTCTCGATTGAAGGTGAACCAGTCTGACGCACCCCCACGACACCCACAAGAGCGAAGGAACGCCCAAGGCTGGGCGAGCGCGATGACGGAGTCGATCCGTTAGCCTGCCCGGCATGTCAGTGAACATTGGATTCAATTTCCGGGTGTCGAACGTCGTCGACGAGGCACAGGCGCAGGCGATCGTCGGTGAGCTCCAGGAGTTGATGCGGGACGAGAGCATCGCCGATCAGGTCCGGGTGGCGGTGGAACAAGAGGGCGATGCGTGGCTCGTCGAGGGGGAGACCGACTTCCCCATCATCGTGAGTCGCTCCTACCTGTGGCGCCCGAAATTCGAGGAGTCCGTCGCCTGGTACGTGAAGGAGGTGGCGCCGTCGGCGAAGGTGGTGCTGGATTGGAACTATCCGGACGAGGAGTACTGACGGTCACAGCCCGGCAGCCCGGGGCGCCCGCCTTCCTCCGGAAACGGTTTGCCTTGCTTCGCGGTCATGGTCCAGGTCCTCGGCGAGTCCATCCGGCATGCCGGCACGCCGACGTGCTGCGTGAGAGCTTCGACCGCCGGACCGGGTTGCACGCCGAACACGAGAAGCAGATCGACGAGAAAGCCCGTGCGGCCCACTGCGCGCAGATCGAGCAGGCCGCCAGGTCGGCCAAAGGACACCTGTTCCGTCGCATGCCATAAACCCGGCGACATCGGTGATCCCCGCCGGGATACTGGGCACCCATGGATGAGGTGGAGGTGGTCGTCGCCCATACGGAGCGCGCGACCCTGCGCGTCGGCGACGTTTTCCTGAAAGTGGACGCCGACCAAGCGCGTATCGACGGGGAAGTAGAGGCGATGTCCCTCGCGCCGGTCCCGACCCCGGAGGTCCTGTGGCGCAAGCCGCCCGTACTCGCACTCGCGGCGCTCCCGGGGACGACGCTCGGGCGCCTCGGCGGGTCGTCGACCGGGTCGTCGGCGGCATGGGCCGCGGCAGGTGCCGCCATCCGTCAGTTGCACGACGCGCCGCTGCCGCCCAGGCCCGGCCGGGCCGGACGGAGCACCGTCGCCCTGGCAGCGGAACTCGACGACGAATGCCGGTTGCTCGTGACGAACGGCCTCCTGCCCGCTGACCTGGTCTTGCGTAACCGCCGGGTCGCCGAGGCCGCGCTCCGCCCCTGGACTTCGGCATTCACCCACGGCGACCTCCAGATCGCGCACGTCTTCGTCGACGGTGACGAAGTCACCGGCATCATCGACTGGTCCGAGGCCGGGCAGGGTGATCCTCTGTACGATCTCGCCACCTTCACCCTCGGACACGAGGAGCGCCTCGACGACGTCCTCGCCGGCTATGGCGCCGACGTCGACCTCGACGTGATCCACGCGTGGTGGTCGGTGCGGAGCCTGCTGGCGGTTCGCTGGCTTGCCGAGCACGGCTTCGACCCGTTCGCGCCGGGCTGTGAGGTCGACGTACTGAGATCCCTGGTGTGAGCCTGCGGTACCCGCCCGGTCCAGAGCCCTGCCCGGTGCACTGAAGGGTATCGCGCCGGGTGCTCGGGATCCGGCGGCCCTTGTTCCGGCGGGACCTCCCGGAGTCACAGCCGAGGTCGGCCCGCGCGACGAAACGGCTCGCGCTACCTCGCGTGTTGCGGTCTGGCCGGTTCCCCGAAGCCCCGCACGACGCTCGCGAAACCCGCCACACGAAGCCCTCTCTCAGGCTGGGCATCAAGCCCATGAGTTGAAGAGCACTCCGCCCAACGTGGTGATGCCGTAGGAGCGGATCTGGCGCCACTCGCCCCGAGTGAGCACGGAAGTGTCCATGGCGGAAAGGGGCGTGGCGAGCTGCTCGTCGTTCAGAACCGCGAAACCTTCCTCGGTGAAGGCCGAGGCCCATGATGGAGGGTGGATGAACTGCTCCGCGTACCAATTGCGGCGTTCCTGCGCGAACGCGATCCACGGGTGATGGACGTGACACAGAACGACGCTCTCGCCCGTGCGGTCGACGACCGACGCGGTATGGAAGGTTCGGGGGTACGCTTGGACCTCCATCTCGCCCACGTGACCGGCGCCAACTCGGGCCGCGGCAATGAGAGCGCTTCGAAACGCCCGCAGGTCGGTGTCCGGAAGCGGGCCGTCAGCCGGCACGAAGTAGCCTGTCGCACCACGGAGCAGTGCCAAGTCGGTGTTCCCCTCGTTGGTCATGGCGCTCATCCTGCCCGGTGCGGTGCGAGCTCCCCTCATCGGCTCCGCGGCTCGTGCCACAACCCCCGACGCGATCCTGATCGGATGAACGGATGCTGAGAACCGCCCCCTTCGTCCGGACCGCGCCCGCACTGCTACCTTCCTGTCGGCTGTTGCCGCGAAACTCGGCCTCACGGTCGAGACCGTCAAACGCTCCGACGACACAAGCGGGTTCGCGGTCCTGCCACGCCGGTGGGGAGTGGAGAGGACGCTCAGCCGGCTGATGCGCTCACGCCGCCTGGTGCGCGCCTACGAGGCCCTGCCGCCATGCACGAGGCGATGGTGCTGTGGTCGATGACCATGCTCATGAGCGGACGCCTGGCCGGGCGCCGTCGGCACGCTTTCATCCCACGTCAGCAGGTATTTGCCGGGCTGACCGCGCCGAACACGTTCGGCCGGAGTTCTGCCGCCCGGCCCCGGGCCGTCAGTCGTTTCACCCGCGAGCGCACTCCTTCCATCCCGATCGAAGTCGTCTGCCATCCCAACGGCGCCGCGATCCGCTTCGCCCGCAGTCCGCCTGCGGCTTCCGACCCGGACAGCACCGCAGGGATCTGCTGGTACTCCGGTGCGAGCACCTCCACCCCGACACCCTCGACGTGATGCGGCACGACCGAGCCCGCCACCGCGGCCCGCACCGGCCCGTCCGCCCCGCCGACGGCTCCTCGGCCCGGCACTTCCGCGACCGGCGCCCGCGCCAACGCCAACGCCAACCGCTCCAGAACCGTTCTGCCACACCGAGCGCGCCCTACGCCCGCTCGGCCTCCTCGCGCAACCGTGCGACCTCCTCCCGGACCTTCTTCTCCCGGGCCTCCAGCAGCCCCATCACCGACGGCTCCCCGGCACCTCCACCAGACAGACGACACGGTCCGCCGTCTCTCCCACCAAGCAGCGCGAACCATGTCTGACCAGCAAATACTCAACCACTGTGTTCGGAAAGCGGAGGCCTTCTGAGCGCAGCAGACCCGTCGTCATCGGCCTGCCGGCTGCTATACGGCCACGAACTCGTCGGTCACGTTGCCGACGCGGTCGGGTTCGTGCACCAGGTCGAGGCGCCGTTCGGGTCCTGCGGCGAAGTCCACCTGTGACAGTTCGACCCACACCACGTTCGGGCTCGTGGTGGACTCGAAGAAGTACCGCCGCTCGGTGAGGTCGGTGACGGTGCGCCAGCGGGTCGTCGAGATGTTGGGCCGCAGTTCGTCCGCGGTACCGAACGGGGCGGAGGCGTTGCGGATCACGCTGAACGCGTAGGCCGAGGCTTCCCTCGTGTCCGAGGTGTTGGGAAGCCGCGCGGAATAGTAGGCGGCGCGTGCGAAGCGGTCCGGTGAGTCGACACCACCCGGAAGCGGCTGATCGCCGCCGTGCGCCGGATACTGCTGCTGCAGCTCCAGTTGCTGCTCGTATACGGGCGAGTTCGCCATCACGGTGTACTCGGGTCCGTGGTGGACTGATGCCTTGCCGCTGATGAACTCGATGATGGCAGAGTCGCCGCTCGGGTCCGCGAGGGCGATGTGGCCGGTCCCCGGCTTCCCGCCGATGCTCATCTCGATGAGCTGCACATCGCTGTCCACCAGCTCCCTGACCGCGGCGGCGACGGTGCTGAAGCGGTCGAGCATGCACTGGATCGCCAGGTGAAGTTCGAGTCCCGGACGTGCGGTGTCGCGGTCCCCGTAGTCCGACTCCGCCAGGTAGAGCCCGCTGACCTGGAGGCCGGCCTCGTTGATCCCGTCGACGACCACCTTGCCGTACATCAGCGCGACGACGCTGCCGTACTCCGATGTCCAGGTGAAGCTGCCGGGATCACCGGGGGTGTCGGGCGTGCTCTCGCGCTTCACTCCGCGCGGGCGTACCGCCAGTACCGTCTCGGTGTCCTGATACCAGTCCATGCTCCGGCCCACGAGCACGTTTCCCGTGCCTGGGCTGCCCAGCGATGACCACAGAAACCTCGTACACATACTTTTCAGTCTTCTCCACTCGGCCGGGTTTCACGGGTGCACCGGCCGGTGTTCACCCGGTCAGCCGAGTTCCGGGCAGCAGCGTCCGGATCGCTCGTGCTTCACCGCCGCCCGCCCCGCTCCGAAGCTGTTTGTCGCCGCCACGGCGGGGCGGCGTCAGTGGCGTGCGGTGAGGTCCATCGCAGCGAACGCGCCGTCGTGGATGCGCAAGCCGCGTTCCGGCGGTCACCGGAGAAGTCCTAGCCGGACGCTCGGATTGCAGCGAGTCGTTCACGCGCTGGGAACGGCCGCGGGCCCGGATGACCGGTGTGCTGCCGCGCCGGCTCCAGGTGCGTGAGGTCGGCGGCGTCATCGAGAATCCGGCCTCGTCCTCGAAGACGATCCAGGCCCCGAGCGCCGCCGCGGTGGTTCCAGGTGCGGCCACACGTCCTTCACCCAGGCGGCGACGGCTGCCTCGTCGCGCTCGACGGCACGACGGGCCGGCACCTGATGACTCCAACCATGACGTCGCAGCATCTGCGAGATCCCCGACATCGTCATCGACTCGTGGAACCTGCGGCCGATCAGCGTCTTGATCCGGGCGAGCGTCCACCGCTGGTCCGGCCGGTCGTGAGCGACCGGGCCCTTGGCCAGTTCCAGTTCCTGCGCCGGCTCGTCTGGGGTCAGGGCATTCGCTGGATCAGGCGCAAGCACCGCCGGATCTCGATCTCACCCGACGACATCGGCCAAAAGTTCACCAGCACGTCCGCAACAGGCCACACCCGCAGCATGGCCGTGTCCGCGTCGTCCCGACGCGACAACAACGCCTCCGCCGAGGGCAACGGAACCAGGACGTGGCCCTCCCGGTACCCCCACACCCAGCCGCACGACCGGACCAGGTCGAACACCGCCTGCAGTCCTCGACCGAAGCGCCCTCCACACAGACATCCGGCAGAGCACCCATCAGGTCAGGATCGAAGAAGTCCTTGACGTCGTCCCACAGCAGATCCGGCATACCGCCATGCTGCCTGCCGGTGCCACCCGCGCACAGCCCGATTTCCTTGACGAACCCCATAGAGGCACCCTCCCGCCTCCCACCCCGGGCCGGCCGCCGGAACAAGACGCCGAGTCCAAGCCCCGGCCGGGTGAACCACCCCGCCCGGCCTCGGGGCCGGCGGGAGCCCGCGGGGCACACCGGACGGCGTAGTGTCCGGCGGCCACAGGTCGTTTGCCCACCGTCAAGCACGGTACACAAGCCTCGCCTACCGGATCACCACCGCCTCACCCGGTGGATCCCCCGTGCGCTCCCTCAGGGGTCTGCGCCTGGTACCCGACATGCCGTTGGAGAAGGCGACAGCACCGCACACCCTGATCGTGCCCGGCGGCGGCATCGAACGCTATCGAGCCTCAGCCACCGACTCCACGGTCGCAGCCTGGCTCGCCCGCCATGGCGATCAGGCCAGGCGCATCACCTCGGTGTGCACGGGCGCGTCCTCCCTCATCGTCGACCCCGACCCCGTCTTCGTCAGGGACGGCCTCGTCATCACCGCCGCCGGCGTCACCAGCGGCATCGACATGAGCCTCGCCCTCGTCGAGGAGGACATCAGCCTTGACGCGGCCACGACCATCGTCCGATACATGGTCGTCCACCTCCGACGCCAGGGCAGCCAACCCCAGCTCAGCACCCACCTCAAAGCGCAGCTCGCACACCGCCCCGCCATCCGACGGGTACAACAGTGGCTCGCCGCGCACCCCGAAGCCGACCGCAGCATCGACTCCCTGGCCGCCCGCGCGAACCTCTCGCCCCGCCAGTTCGCCCGCGCCTTCGTCAAACAAACAGGCACCTCACCAGGACGCTACGCCGCCGCGATCCGCCTGGAGACCGCACGCCGACTGCTGGACGACACCGACCACGACCTCTCCCGCATCGCCCGGCAAGCCGGCTACACCTCCACCGAAGGGATGCGCCGCGCCTTTCGACAAGCGCTCGCCACGAGTCCCTCCAGGTACCGCTCACGGCGACCCGACTCCTGAGCTTGGTGCCCAGAGCACAGGTCATGCGTACGGCGCGGGGTAACGGTGGCGCAGACCACAGCAGCCCATCGGAGGGCCGACGGCCGCTGCGGGCTGCCTCACCGTGATCCGGCGCCGCAGCGAACCTGCGGGGGCGCCATGTCTCTTCCCGCCCCGGCCGTGCCGGGCCCGGTCACGGATCTTGACGGGCCGCAGAGCCGGACCGCGGTCGACACGTTCCTCGGCCTGCGCGGGCGTTGCCCGGGGGCGGAGGAGACGTGGCGGCTGATGGCGGTGCCTATCCAGCACGGCGACACGGCCCGCGCCGCAGCAGCCACCCGCCCCACCGCCGCGAGGGCCCTCTTCGACCGGCAGGGTGTCGGCATCGCCGGCTTCCTGACCGCTGCGCACGCTCAGGGAGTCGGTGTCGACCGGGCCGTCGCCGTCCTCCCGGTCCAGCCCGCCGCCGTTCCGGCCGCCACCGGCCCGCCGGCCGGACCCGCGTCCGGGGTGCCCGCCGCCCGCCCCGCCCCTGCCGCGAACCCGTACGCCGCGCCTGCGGGGCCCGAGGTCGCCTCTGCCCCTGCTGCTCCCGATCCGGCCCCGGCTCAGGTCTCGGAGTTGGTGGCGGTGAGTACGGATACCCGCGCGATGTGGGGCCGCTGAGCGAAGGCCTCACCGCCCTGTGGCCGGGTGGGCGCTGTTGGGGGCCGGGGGGCGCTCCTTGGCTGGGGGCTTTCGTGTGCTCTGCGGTGGTGGGCGTGGGGTCGGTTGTCGGGGTGGTGGTGTGTTTCGGGTGGGGTCAGTTGGTGGGTGGCTCTTCGTTGACGATTCGTTCGACGTAGCCGCAGGTGGTGCGTCCTTCGGTGTCGGGGGTGTGGGTGGCGGTGTCGTCGATGGTGGTGGTGGTCCAGGTGAACCAGGGTGTGCAGGTTTCGTTGGGCTTTGAGCGGCCGTCTTCGAGTTGTGTGGTCCTGGCGGTCACCTTGGCGGTGCCGTGGCCGGGGATGGTGCCGAGGTCGCAGGTGAGGATGGCCTTGGCCGAGACGGGTGGGGGGTTGGTGGTGATGGTGCATGCGGAGTCGGTGGTCGTGAACTCGAGTTCGTCGTCCTCGTTGGTGTACCGGTAGTCGAGTTGTGCGCGGATGCCGCCGTGGACGGGTTCGTCGCCGGTGTTGGTGACGGTGAAGACGTACTCTTCATCGAAGTCGTCGGGCGTGTTCTGGACGGTCTGCGCGGTGTATGTCCCGCTGAGGTTGGGTGTCTTCGGGACGGTCAGGTCGGCGTCGAAGTTGGGGTTGAAGACGTTCGTGACACCGTTTTTGACGCATTCGCCGGTCGATTGGTCGCAGTAGGTCCATTCGGACTGGGCTTCGACGCGGGCGGTCAGGTTGTAGGTGCCGGGTCCGGGGTATTCGTAGCGGACGGACCCGCCGTGGTAGAGGCGGGGCAGTGCCGGTGTCGTCGTGCCGTTGAGGGTGAGGAACCCTTCGAGGGTGTTCCTCAGGTTGCACGGTTTCCAGGCGTCGGGCCGCAGGTCTCCGATGGTGCCGTCGAACCTGCACTCGGCGTCCGAGGTGACGGTGATGTAGCGGCCGTCGGTGGACACGCAGGCCGTCATCCGGGCCTGCCGGGCCGAGAGGTCGTTGTCGGTGTAGGAGTAGGTCTTGCAGCCCTCGTTGCCATCGGCTGCGGCTGCGGCTGCGGCCGTTGCCGTGGTGGTGGTTTCGGCACGGGCGGTGGCCGGGGTGGTGCCCAGGGCGCTGCTCGCGGCCGCGAGCAGGGTGGCGGCCATGACGCCGCGGAGGACGCGTTGTGTGTTCACTGTCTTCGCTCCGTCTGTCGGTGTCCGCCGGAGGATTCCGCGGGCCCGCATGGTGCCCGGATCAGGGACGTTCGTGCGGGTGCGGCGTGTTCTTCGGCGGGCTGTTGTGGGCGCGGGTTGCGGCCGGGTGGCCGCGCGTGATGTTCCGTCGCGCGCATGGTGGCGTCTCGAAGGCCCGTTTCGCGGGATCTCGGGTGCTGTGGTCGCCGGGTTCGCCCGAACGGGGCGCTGCTTCGATGACCCGCTGCCGGTGTTGGCCGAGGAGGCGTCGGGCGAGGACCGGCTCGTGGCGTGGTCCACGGACTCCGAAGCCGACGCCCTCGCCTCCCTCACCGACAACGAGTTCGGTGGGACGCTGCGCCGGCTGACCGTGCCGGGCGCGCCAGGGTGGGCGGTGCGGTGCGGGGTACGGCTCGCCGGCCGGGTGGAGACGGCGCGGGTTCCCTCTACGTCGCGCTTGTCTGGCGGGCCGGCCACCGGTGAGCGGCGCGGGGTTGGGGCTGGGGGCGGTGGTCTGACCGGGATCGGCAGGTGGTGTGCCGGCTGACTGTGTCCGGCAGCCGTTCCCTTGCGGTTCCCGGCGACGTGTGGTTGATCGACCAGGAGTGTGGTGGTGTCGTCTCGTCCGACCGGTGTCCGGAGCTCGGTCGGACGGTGGGGCCGGTGAGGGAGCGGGTCCGCAGGGCGGCGGGATCGGCAGTGGCTCTGTTGCCGTGTCGCGTGCGCAGGCCCCCGCGGCGCGGTGATTTCCCCGGCACAGTGTGCGTTTGTCCCGTGTGCGGGGAGCGCGTCGGGCTGTGGTTGGTTGTTTCGGCCAGTGTGTGGTGTTTCGGTCGTGTTGTGCGACGGCCTGGTTTCTTGATCGTTGCTCATGCTGGGGCGGCGCGGGGCCAGGTCATTGTCCGGTCGGGGCTGCCCGTCTTGATGGTGTTGTCGAGTGGGAGGTCGGTTGTTGTGGTGGCTGTTCGTGGTTGGTGGATGTCTGCGGTAGTGGCGGGTCTGGTGGTGGTGCCGGTGGTGGCGGGCGGCTCGTCGGCGCAGACGCGGGGGGATGGTGCAGCGGGGCCGGGTCCGGTGCTGGAGCGGGTGTTTCCGGCGGGTGCGGTCGAGGTGGCGGACGACAAGTCGTGCTTTACGCTGACGGTCCGCGGACGCGGCTTCGTGCCCGATGTGGTCTCCAAGGGCCGGGACGGCAAGGCGCTGCATTCCCAGGAAGTCCGTCTGGCGGTGGGAACGGATCAGGCGATGGGAGTCCTCCGAGGGGCCCCCGTGAGCGTGTATCCGGACGCGGACGGCGCTTTCGAGACGACGTTCACACCGTGCGGGGTGACCACCCACGGTTCGAAGGAGTCCGACTTCACCTGCACGGCCAAGGACGTCGAGCACGAGCGTTGTGAGGAGTGGGAGGTGGGCGACGTCAAGCAGACCGGCGACCGCTGGGTCTCCCGCCTCGTGAAGGTCGTTGCCACCCACGAGCCGTGCCTGGCCGTCGAGAAGGCCGACCGCCGTTCCTGCCTGAAGAAGCACGGGACGAAGAGCAACTTCACCGGGACCCAGACCCTGGGCCGCGTCACCTGGCCTCTGACGGTCACCGGCACGAAGTAGCCCCCCGGCACCTCGCGCTCGTCGGCGCCCGGCGCGGACGCGGCGCCGGCCCAGACCCCGTGGCTGCCCCCTGGGCTACCCGCTCGGCGACCGCCGCGCCCTGGGCCCGGGGTCAGGGGTGGCTGATGGTGAACAGGGTGGTGCCGGTCATGTCGAGCAGGCGCAGGAACTGGGTCTGGGGCTTGCGCAGGATGGGAGGCCGGCGCCCTTTCGCGGGCGGTCTGCTGGGCCCGAGCCGTTTCACCACCGTGAGGGTGGCTAGTTGGTCGGGGTCGAGCCGGTCGCGGGGGTTGGTTGGTCCAGTAGACCCCGCGTCGCAGGTGTGTCCCGAGGGTGTCTGGAAGGCTGACGACGAGTCGGGCGGTGAGCTCTGCCCCATCTGTGTGGGTTGGTGCCTCCGAGGAGCTGTCCGGTTCGTGGCGCCCTTGCGGGGATGGGGTCCCAGTCTCGGAGCAGGCCGCGGTGGTGGAGTTCGGTGTGGAGGGCGGGGGTGCGGGCTTGGTGCCGGCTGATGTGGTGGGTGCCGTTCTCGCGTAGCCGGTCTCGCTCGGCGCGGATTCGGGCGCGGGCCGGGCCCGGTTCGGGTCCACGGAGGTGTGGGGCGTCGGTGTCGTGTTCGGTGCTGGCCTGGCACCTGGTCTCGCGGATCCGGCTGGATGCCGCGTGCTTGGTGGGGCCGCTTTGGGCCCGCCCCATGGTCGGTTGCCGCCGGGTTCCGCTTCGCTGACCGGGCTGGTGGCGTGGGGCGGTGACGAACTGGCCGAGGAGGAGTTTGCGCGACCCGATTTCCTGCCCAAGGCCGACGGGACCGGGTCCGGTCGGCCTTGGGGTAGGGCCCTACCCGAAGACCACCGACCGGAACCGCGTGGTGGCAGAGCCGGATCCGACGAGCGCGGGCAGTACCAGGTAGTCCGGGCCGCTGCAGTCCTCCGTGAGGAAGACGGTCGCGGGCGTGGTGGTCTGGTTGCGGGGCGAGAACGCGGTGTCGGTCGTTTCGGGGTCGGCCGCCTGCGGGATCTGGATGCACTCCTCGTTGGCCGGATTGGTCAGCCTGGCACGGTGAACGACCCCGTTGTCGTCGGTGTACTGGTAGCGGAACAGGCCGACCGCGGCCGTCGCGGGCGAGGCCGGGACGGTCAGGGTGAGGGCGACGGCGCCGACGGCGGCGACCACCACGCTGCGCATACGCATGAACTACTCCTTGGACAGGGAGCGGCGGGCAGCGGGGCCGAGAGCCCGCTGCAGGTGTCACGATGCCCATCAGGCTGTGGCGACCAACCTGCCAGGCAACGAAGTCGACCACATTTCATCCGTTTGGCCAGGACCAGGGCCGCTCCGGAGCGTCCAAGACTTCGGAGCGATCGCTTTGAAACGCTCTCACCAAGGCCGGGGGGACGTGCCAGGGCGGCGCCGTTCCGAGGATCTGCGGGTTGATGTCGGTTCAGATAGCCAGTCCTGCTGACGGGTTCGCGGAGCGGAACGACCGAGAGCAGGCACGGATTCCGTGTGTTCATGAGGTGTCGAAGCCCTGATCACCGCAACGGAAGAACGTTTGACGACCACGATCCTGATCACGCCCGCCGGCCGGTTCCCCGCCGATCACCGCGTGGTCCTGGACGGCCGGGTGATCGGCCTGGTGAGCGATGAGGCGGGCGCGGTGCCTGGTCGGGGCCGGTTCCACGCGTGGTCGGCGGCGTTCGGTCCGCGCGGGTTCCACGCGACGGAGGCGGCGGCGGTCGAGCGGGTGGTGTCGGCGTGGCTCAACTGCGAGGCGGAGTCGACGGGTCTGATGACGTCTCGGGGGACGGTCCACGCCGCTCGCCGTACGGGTGAGGGCCTGGTGCCGACGTGCACGACCGGTGGTGGTGTCGGGCCTGGTCCGAAGATTGGTGCTGCGCCGATCGGATGATGAGGAAACGATTCGGCGCGGGCCGCCGTGCCGCCGCGATTCCGGTCGGGCCAGTGTGGGGTGATCCATCTCCTTCTATCCGACGGGACACCCCCATGCGGCTGCGCAATGCCTCCGTCGCCGCCCTCGGCGCGCTCACTCTGCTCCTCGCCGTGCCGAGCTCCGCTTCGGCGGCGGCGGGGAACTTCGAGTACACGTACGGCTTCGATTCCGGGACCGGCGGTGTCCTTCTCGATCCGTCGAGTGGTGAGTGCATCAACATCCCCGAGGCGACGGAGGTCGACGCCGCTCGCGCCCCGAAGAACTACACGGATGCGACGGCGACCTTGTTCCTCGGACCCGACTGCGAGGACACCGACTGGATCGTCATGGAACCCGGAAAGGTGTTGGGAAGCGCCACCATCTTCCGCTCCGTCGTCTTCAACTGACCGCGTCGGTGTCGGTCGTGTCGGAGAGGTAGCGGCGTCGGTGCGTGGTGCTGGCTTTGAGGCCGGCCCCGGGGAGGCCCGGTGCTTCAGGTGCTGGAACGCCGGCCGGCTGCCTGCAGACGGCTGCGACGCCCGGGCTGAGGTGCTGATCGTGGAGGCGGTCGAGGCGCCGGAGGTCGGTCCGGGCTGCCCCAGAGATCCATGCCCACGTCGTCGCGTGAGCCTTCCGACCTCACGCTGATGCGTGGTGCAGGACGCGGATGGCCTTCACGACGTCGGTGATTCTTGGTGCCGCAGCGGAGCTTCCTCAAGAGGCCCCACCTCTTGAGGGTGGCGATGGCCTGCTCGCCGAGGCAGCGGATCTTGGCGTTAGTGGTGTTGTGGCGGCGCTTCCATCCCTTGAGGTGGGCCCGCCCAAAGATCCCCGACGACCGCCTGTCCGTGGCCGGGGCCCAGCCGTCCGGCGTCCGCCTGGCCTTCCGTACCGCCACCACCGTCCACCTGAACACACCCGGCCCGCCAAGCGCGTCTACCGGGGCTTCCCGCCCCCGCCCGACGGCGTCTACGACCTCCCCGTCGAGACCGCGCCGGACAACGGGCGCCGGGTATGGCCGCACCACGGCAGCTTCATCAGCCACGGCTCCAACGCCCTCTTCCCCAGCACCATCCGGCCCGCCCTGGCCGCGAACGCCGGCGGCGTGGACCTGATCCACCTCGGCATCGGCGGCAGCACCCTGCTGGACGCGTTCACCCGCGCGCCATGCGCGACACCCGGCCGACCTGATCAGCGTCAAGCCCGGCATCAACGGCGTCAACAACGACACCAGACGCGCGTCTCGACGACGCCGGCGATCCACGACGATCGGTACGAGGTGGATCATCCCGAGCCTGTTCATCCGTCACCTGACTGCCTGGCCCTCGAACACCCGTCGGGTGCACAGTTTCGAGCGTCCATCACCCGCTCTGTGCTCCCCGAGATCTGTCCCGGAACCCACGACCCGCGAACGAAGTCGACCCGCTCTCCTCGGTAACCCGTTCCTTCCCGAGGTCAGGAGCGGATCGGGCAGCCATGGCAGGCGACCAAGCGATCACCCGCTCGTTCCCGCGCCCGCGGGCGGGGCGAGCCGCATGTCTTCACCGGCACGGTCCAGGGCCGCCACCGTTGCCTACCGAGCCCAAGTCGGGACACCAAGCAGAGCGACGCCGACGCAGTCCTCGACGCGGACGACCCCGGTCCGACCCGATCGATGCGGGACGGCCGGGGCTACTGCCACCGGGACGCCCACGGGGGACCGGCACCCGGCACCGCGCCCGCAGCACCCCGTGGTCCCTGGGACACCCGGACACCCTGTCGAACCACCCCCGGGCCGGACGGCCCCGCCCACCGGGACCTCCGGCCCGCCCCCGCAGGACCTATGGGTCGCGCCCTGGCGGGTCGTCCGGCCCCGATTCCCGCCCGGCGCACGAAGTGGCCCTCCAGTAAGCGGACTCCGACCCTCCGCACAACTAAGAATATGACCTTGAAAGTTCATCCAACTGTTCATTCTGCTGGAGCACCCTTGTACCCCCTGCCGCCGCGCAGCATCGCCGTCGTCCTCGGCACCCGGCCCGAGCTGGTCAAGCTCACCGAGCTCATCCGCATCCTCGGACCCGCCGCACACGTCGTGCACACCGGGCAGCACTACGACGCAGACCTCTCCGGCCGCTTCCTCGCCGACCTGGACATCCCCGAACCGACCTACCTCACCGGCATCGGCGGCCGGCCCCGCGCGGTCCAGATCGCCGCAGGGCTCGCCCAGCTCGACGAGGTCTTCACCGCACGCCCCCCGCTCGCGGTGGTCGTCCAGGGCGACACCAACGCGGCGCTCTCCGGCGCCCTCGCGGCCAACGCCCGCTCGATCCCGCTGGTCCACGTGGAAGCCGGGCTGCGCAGCCACGACCGCAACATGCCCGAGGAGCACAACCGCGTCCTGATCGACCGGCTCGCCGACGTACTCTGCGCGGCCACCCCCGAGAACCGACTCAACCTGCTGGCGGAGGGCGTGGATCCGGCCCTCGTCGACGTCACCGGCAACACCGTGATCGAAGCGGTCCGCGCCCAGCTCCCGGGCCCCGACGAACGGTCCGCGCACCTCGAAGAGCTGGGCCTGGCGCCGGACGGGTTCGTCCTCGCCACCGTCCACCGGCCCGAGAACACCGACGACCCCGCGGCCCTGCGGGCCGTCCTCACCGAACTGGGCCTGCTCGCCGACCACCTGCCGGTGCTGCTGCCCCTGCACCCGCGCACCCGTGCCCGCATCGAAGCGGCGGACCTCACGGAGCTCCTCACCCCGCTGCGCGTGACCCGCCCGCTCGGCTACCGCGGCTTCCTGGCGCTCGCCCGCCACGCGGCCCTGCTCGTCTCCGACTCCGGGGGCGTCCAGGAGGAAGTCACCGTCCTCGGTCGCCCGCTGGTCGTGGTGCGCAACTCCACCGAACGCCCGGAGGCGATGGCGGACTTCGCCACCCTGGTCGCGCCCGGACCCGAACTGGGACGAGCCGCCCGTGCGGCCCTCGCCCTCGGCCCCGACGGCCGTGCCCGCCTCGCCGCGCTGCCCAGCCCCTTCGGGGACGGGCAGGCATCGCGGCGCATCGCCGCCCGTCTGACCGAGCTCGTCGCCGTCGCGGCCTGACCCCGCTCGCCCCGGTCGCCGCACCTAGGAAGTCATACATGAACGCCCTGCTGATCCTGCCCTTCGCCCTCCTCCTCTGCTTCTTGCTCTACTGGGCCGCCGCCCGCCACGCGTACGCACGTCGTCCCGCGACCGAGGGCGGCGACCCGACCGCCTTCGACTGGCACTTCTTCGTACCGTGCCGGGACGAGGAAGCCGTCATCCGGGCGACCGTCACCCAACTGCGGACGGACTTCCCGGCCGCCCACGTCTGGGTGATCAACGACGACAGCGACGACCGGACCGGCCCCGTCGTGGACGCCCTCGCCCAGGACGACCAGCGCATTCACCTGGTGCAGCGCAGGCGCCCGCACGCCCGCAACGGCAAGGGCGACGCGCTGAACACCGCCTACGACCGGCTCGTGGAGTTCCTCCCCGACGGCACCGGCCACGACCGGGTGGTCGTCTGCGTGGTCGACGCCGACGGACGCCTCGACCCCCGCGCCCTCGAACACGTCTCGGGCCCCGAGGCGTTCGGCGACCCGGACATCGGCGGGGTCCAGGTCGGAGTGCGGATGCGCAACGTCGACGACCCGCGCCCGCTGCCCGACCGCGGCCGGATCCGCAACGCCGCCGCCCGCCTCCTGGTGCGCCTCCAGGACATGGAGTTCGCCGTCTCCAACGCGGGCATGCAGCTCCTGCGCCGCCGCACCGGCTCGGTGGGCCTGGGCGGCAACGGCCAGTTCACGCGGCTCTCCGCGCTCGACCGCATCGCCGACGCCGAACGCCGCCCGTGGCAGCGGGGCGCCCTGCTGGAGGACTACGAACTGGGCCTGCACATGACCCTGGCCGGCTACCGGATCACCCACATCGCCGACACCTGGGTCTCCCAGGAGGGCCTGCCCCACCTGCGCAGGCTCCTCACCCAGCGCACCCGCTGGGCCCAGGGCAACCTCCAGTGCGTGCGCTACGCACCGCGCATCGTCTCCTCCCGCCATTACGGCGGCCGGGGCGTACTGGAGACCCTGTACACCTTCTTCCAGCCCCTGGCACACCTGCTGACCCTGGCCCTGACCGCCGTACTGCTCGTCCTCGGCGGCCTCGGCCTCCTCGCACTGGGGCCGCTCACTCTGGTCCTGGCCCTGCTCTCCATCGGCCCGTTCGTGGCGTGGGGCCCGCTCTACCGCCGCGACCACGCCCCGGACGCCTCGCGGCTGACGGCACTGCTGTGGGGCGCGGCCCTGTGGCTCTACGCCTACCACCTGTTCGTCGTCTCGGCCCGCGCCTTCGTCCGGACGGCCCGCGGCCGCCACGGCTGGGCCAAGACCCGCCGCAACGCGGAACCCGTCACGACGGGCCCGGTGGCCCTGGAAGCCTGATCGACCCACCCCGAAGTCCCGGACGCCCGGCCGCCGATGAGGCGGACGGGCGCCGGGTCACGGTCGAGGTGTCGGCACGGGGGAGCTGTTCGCCGCTCACCTGCCGCGCCGGGTCCGCCAGGTACGGCGCTCCCCGGCCGCCTCGACTCACCGGTGAGAACACACGGCCCCAGCCGGAGCCCACACCGAGCTCTACGCCGCCATCGCGGCCCGGCCCGCCCGAGTGACTGACATGACCTCGCTCACTCGCTGTCAGGCCGGCTCTCGTCGCTGTCCTGACGCGCCGCGCTCCGGCTGGAGCGGCGCCTGGATTCGGCGATGACCGTGACGAGAGCGAACGTGGCCGCGCCGGCACCCGCGAGGCTGGTCACGAGCTCGATGAGGGAGATCCACTGGCTCACGATCTGTCTCCTGCCCAAGAGAAAGGGGTGGGGCGGCCGGCACCTTCGATGGAAGGGATCCTGCGCTTCGGCAGCCCGATGGCGGCGCGATGTGCTGTCCTGTGTGCGGAACAGGCGACGGACAAGTGGTCTGACCAGCGGCTCAGCGGCTCCTGCGGGCACCGTCGCGAGACACCTGGTGGACACCTCGGGAGACGGACCGGAGGCGCAGTTGGCGAAGGAGGCCCCGACCAACCGGAGCCAGTGGCCGGACGCCGGACCGATACGGCAACTGCTCTGTTCCCCGCCAGGCTCCGCGAGAACAACGGCCGTGAGGGCCTGCGCGGCATCGCCGAGCGGACGCACCTTTCTCCCTCCGCGGTCAACGCGCTGCTCTGCGGGGTGCGTCGGCCAAGCGACAAGGTCCAACTGCCCAGCGTAGTACGTGCTTTGGGCGGCGGCTCGGACGACGTGACCCAGGGACTGGAGCTCTACCGCAAAGCCCAGACCGCCTGGACCGGCCGTACCCGGCCGCACGCGTCCCTCTACAGCGAATAGGTTCGCCGGATCGCCCCCGCCGAACTCATCGGCCGCACGGCCGAACTCGCCGAGCCGGCCGCCTTCACGACCGGCGGCCCGACCGAGAGCGCCTACCTGTGGTGGCAGGCCCCGCGCGTGGGCCGGCAAGTCGACCCTGATGTCGACGTTCGCACTGCGCCCACCGCCGAGGGTCGATGTCGTCTCGTTCTTCGTGACCGCCCGTTACGCCACTCACAACGACCGGTGCGCTTACCCGGAAGCCGTCTCCGGCGGCTCCGGTACCTACAGCATCGCCGCCCTGCTGCCCGCGCGGCCCCCCAAGGGCCTGCGCATCGTGGTCGCCGGCCGGCCCCACCCGCCGATCCCGCACGATGTGCCCGACGGCCACCCGCTGCGCGGCTCGGCCGTGGTCCGCGCCCTGGCGCCCTCCCGGCACGCCCAGGTGGTCCGCTCCGCCGCCGAACGCAACCTGAAGCGCCTCCTGCACGGAGACTGCGCAGGCCAGGACCTTCTGGGGCTGGTCACGGCTGCCGGCGGCGGCCTGTCCCGGGACGACCTGGCCGAACTCACCGGGCTCCTGCGCCACCACCGACGCCTGTGGGACCTGGCCGCGACCTACCGACGGCGCGACTGGCCCGATGACACGCCTGACGGTTCTCGGAGTGGAGCAAGGCCCGGGTATGAGCCAAGTTTTATCGCTTGGTCCTGGACGAACTCGGGGCCCGCCGAGAGCTGGACTGGTCCCGATACGCGATCGACTCCGTGAACATGCGGGCCTTGAAATGGGGGCCTGACAGGTCCGAATCCTGTCGACAGAGGCAGGTACGGGTCGAAGATCCACCTGATCACCGAACGGACTGGTCTGCCCATATCCGTTGCCGTCTCTGGCGCGAACCTGCACGACACCCAAGCCCTCAAGCCTCTGCTCCGGGGCATCCCACCGATTCGCTCCCGTCGCGGGCCACGCCGCCGACGGCCAGGCAAGCTCCACGCCGACAACGCCTACGAATCCCGCGACCTGCGCAGGTGGCTGCGCGGCCGCGGGATCCGGCACCGCATCGCACGGAAAGGGATCGAGTCCTCCGACCGGCTCGGCCGGCACCGATGGGTGGTCGAGCGGACCGTGTCCTGGCTCGCGGGCTGCCGCCGATTACACCGTCGCTACGAACGCAAGGCCGAACACTTCCTCGCATTCGCCGGCATCGCCGCAACCCTCATCCGCTACCGTCGACTCACCAAATGAGATGACTTCTTACGGACCGGACTGGTTCGCCGACGCCTACCACCTCAGCCCGTTCCCCGAGAGCCTGCTCACCCTCGCCGATGCTGAGCAAACCCTGGGCGGCGTCGCCGGCGAGGCGGTCGCCGAGACCACCGACGAGGACCCCGCCCGGGTCGCCTTCGTCGCCGACGCGATCTCCGCCTACTTCCGTGCAGCCCTCACTCCCGACCACGCCGAGTGGACCGCCCTCGGGGAGGCCCCCGAGGGCGGCGACGGAACGTGGAGCCTCAACGGGCAAGTGGGCCCGGCCCGACCGTGGTGGATGCCGGGCCGCGAGCCCCGGGCGCGGCGACGCGTACCGGCCCGTGATCCGGAGGAGGGAGGCGGGGGAAGGAGCCGGCCCCCGGGCGGGGGCGGGCCCCGGGGCTGGCGACCCCGGGCTCCTGCGGTCGACAATGACCCGGCGCAGGCGGAGGCGTCGCGGCGCACGGGGGAGGACGACATGCGAGGGGCGATACTCGGCGGCCGCTACCAACTGCGGGAGCCGATCGGCGCGGGCGGCATGGGCACCGTGTGGCGGGCCACCGACCAACTGCTCCGTCGGGACGTCGCCGTGAAGACACTGTTGGACTTCACCGGCCCGGAAGCCTCCGAACTGGCCCGCCGGTTCCACCGCGAGATCCGGGTGTCCTCGCTGCTGCGCGACCCGCACATCGTGGAGGCGCACGACTCGGGCGAGGCACGCGTCGATGGACGGCCGGTGCTCTACCTCGTCATGGAGGAGGTCCCGGGAGAGCCGCTGAACCGGCTGCTCGCGGCCCGCTCCCCGTCGCTCGCGGAGATAGGCCGCTGGGCCGACGGGATCTGCGCGGCCCTGACGTCCATGCACCGGGCCGGGATCGTGCACCGCGACCTGAAGCCCGCGAACGTCATGATCGGCCCCGACGGGCACGCCACCGTCCTGGACTTCGGCATCGCCCGCGTGGAGGCCGACGGACTCGACCTGTCCACCCTCACCCGCTCCGGCCACCTGGTGGGCACGTTCGCCTACATGTCCCCCGAGCAGGCCCTCGGCGCGAGCGCACTCGACGGCCGCAGCGACCTCTACTCCCTGGGCTGCCTGCTGTACGCGGCCCTCGTTGGCAGGCCGCCCTTCGCCGACGGGCCCTGGCACGTGGTGCTGCGCCGGCACGTCGACGAGGCCCCCGTGCCGCCCGGCGCGCTCAGAGCGGGGCTCCCGCCCGCGTGGGAGGCCCTGGTGCTGGACCTCCTCGCCAAAGCGCCCGAGGACCGCCCGGCGAACGCGCCCGCCGTACGGGAACGCCTCGCCGCGCTGCCCGTACCCCGTGAAGCGGCGCCCTTACGGGGGCAGCCGGGCCCGCCGCCCCCGACGCCGATCGACCCGGACGCGAGCACCCGAGACGCCCCCGCGGCCGTCGCCCGCGGAGGTCACCCCGAGGACTCGGCAGCGCCCACCGACCGCACGGCGGCCCGCACCACCCCGGGGCCGCCGGCGCCGCCGAACCCCACCGTCGCCCCGGGCGGCACCCACGTCCTCACCGGGCCGCCGCCCGGATCCCTGCCGGCCGGGCCACCGGGGCCGTCCGGCGACGAGGTGATCGCGCGGGGCGTGACGACGCGACAGCTGTCGATCCTCGTCGTGGTCGTGTTGCTGCTGCTCGGCGGCTTGGTGACGCTCGTCCTGGTGGCCTCGGGGCGCGAGGCCGGGCCGGCGCTCGGGACGTCCGGCCTCATCCTCGGCGGGGGGCTGCTCGCCGCCCTCGTGCTCGGGATCCTGTACGACCGCTACACCGGACGACCGCCCCGGGAGGAGCGGCGGACCGCGGCCAGGATCCGGCGCGCCGCCGCGGAGGCGGAGGCCGCAGCGCGGGAGGAAGAGGACGCGGCGCGCGGCGTCGGAAGCCCCGCCCACGTCGAGGCCCTCGCGGCCGTCGACGCGGCGATCACGGCCGGTCGGACCCTGTGGGTGGCGTACCGGTTCCGCGGCGCCCTGAGGTGGGTCCACCTCCAGCCGCTCCGCTTCGACCACGGCCAACTCGTGGCGCTCACCGCGTCGAGCCAGGAACCGTACTACGTGGCCGATTTCCGGCTGCGCGGCACCTCCGAGAGCCGGCCGCCCGGGGTCTGAGCGAGGTGCGCCGCCCCGGCCGCCCGGTCCACCGGGCCGGCTCGGGCCTGACCGACCGGCGGTCATCACCCGTTCGGGTCAACCCCGGATGAGTCGAGGCCGCTCCGACCGCAGGCTGGGCGGGGCGGCCCGTACGACGGGCGGACCTCGGAGAGAGGACGCAGCCGATGACCTGGCAGATGCCCGTGACCAAGGGCAGGATCACCGCGAAGTACCGGCAGCCCGGAGGCTGGGCGGCCGGGTTCCACACCGGCGTGGACTTCGGCTCCCCCACGGGCACCCCGGTCACGGCCGTCGGCCCGGGAACGGTGGTCGCCGCCGGGGACCAGGGCGCGTACGGCGCGTGCGTGATCCTGGAGATGGACGACGGCCGGTTCACCCTGTACGCCCACCTCAGCAGGATCGACGTCACAGCCGGCCAGAGCGTCGCCGGCGGCCAACGCCTCGGCCTGTCCGGCGCCACCGGCAACGTCACGGGCCCCCACCTCCACTTCGAGGCGCGCACCGCCAACAGCTACAACGGGCACACCGACCCCATGGCCTACCTCGCCGGCAAGGGCGTCGCGAAGGCGGGAGCCAAGGTGGGCGTGAAGCCGGGCGTGAAGCCGGGCGTGAAGGCGGGCGCCAAGAAGAGCGTCGTGCGGGGGACCGCCGCCAAGAAGGCCGCGCCGCGCCCGCCGGCCGCCAAAGCCGGCGCCACGTACACCGTCAAGGCCGGGGACACCCTGTCCGCGATCGCGGTGGCCAAGCTCGGCCGCGCCGACCGGTACCCCGAGATCGCCCGCCTCAACGGCATCACCAACCCCGACCTCATCATGGTCGGGCAGAAACTGAAGCTGCCGCCGCGATAGCGCCACGGCGCGCGACGCGACGGCCCGGCCGAACCGGCGACAGGCCTGCGGAACGGGGAGGCGACGATGGCGGAGCCGCTCGGCTGCGACGCGTTCCTGGCCGCGCTCCGGGACGAGGGAGTCAGCGTCGTCGAACGCGCCGGTTGGCGCACCCACAACCGCGACCACAAGGGCCGCTGGGGTCCCGTGCACGGCGTCATGGTGCACCACACCGTCACGAACGGCATCGAGGCCACCGTGGCCCTCTGCGCGAACGGCCACGGCAACCTGCCCGGCCCCCTGTGCCACGGGGTCATCGGCAAGGACGGCACCGTGCACCTCGTGGGCCACGGTCGCGCCAACCACGCCGGACTCGGCGACCCGGCCGTGCTCGCCGCCGTGCGCGCGGAGGGCCCGCTGCCCGTCGTGGCCGAGGCGACGACCGACGGCAACCGGCACTTCTACGGCTTCGAGTGCGAGAACCTCGGCGACGGCAAGGACCCCTGGCCGGCGGAACAGGTCGACGCCATCGTGCGGGTGTGCGCGGCGCTGTGCCGGGCCCACGGCTGGGGAACCACCGGGGACACCTCGGTCATCGGCCACGCCGAGTGGCAGCCGGGCAAGGTGGACCCGAGGGGACCGGGCATCACCATGCCCGGCCTGCGCGCCGCCGTGGCCCGTCGACTGCGGTGAACGGTCCGGGCGGCGGTCCTCACCCGCGCTGCCAGAGCGCCGGCACGTTCGGCGGCTCCCAGCCCGCCACCGCGGTGTGCGCCTGGAGGCACGGGTAGGAGGGATCCCGCGTACGTGACCCCTTCGCCGGCGCGGTAGGCCTGGCCCCGGGGTCCAGGTGCCCGTGGGTGGGGTCGTCGGCGAAGGCGTCGGCGGGGGAGTGGTGGGCGGGGTGGTCGGGTCCTGGGGCGCGTCCAGGACGAAGTCGAAGGTGCCTTCGTGGCCGGGTCCGGACTGGCGGACGTTCATCAGCAGTCGGCTGTCGAAGAGGGAGTCGGTGTTGTTGCGCGGTTCGCCCGGGAAGTACAGCTGGGTGGTGACCACCCGGCGCCCGGGTGCCTGGAGTTTGAC
>NZ_JBEZIB010000053.1:0-41970 GCF_040650855.1 Streptomyces sp. NPDC048606
GTACACGTGCTTCCGCCCGGCACGCCGAGAGCACGCACCAGACGCCGCAGGGCCGCCCTCCGGGCGACGACAGGAGTTTGACGACAGGCCCTAGCGGCCCGAGTGGTCGATGACGTTGCCGTTGGAGCAGTTGTTGACGTGGTCGCCCGTCCAGTCGCCCAGGACGGGTACGACGGCGACCTCCTGGAGGCACACGGCGGCGGCCGTGAAGTTCCAGTTGTTCGCGGCGTTGACGCCGCCGCCGAAGTTGGAGTCGTTGTCCGCGTGGGCCGGGGCCGCGAGGCCGACGCCGGCGAGGACCAGGGCGGCGGCTGTGATGATCTTCTTCATGCCGGGGTAACGACGCACCTCCGGCGGCGATACGGGCGTCCCCCCGTCCGGTCGCCCACCGCAAGGTCGCCGGCGGTGCGCGGGCCGTCCCGGGATACGGTCACCCCGAAGGAAAGCGCTCTTCGGCGGGCCCGCTCGTACGTGGCCGACCACCCGTACCCACCGCGGCCCGCGCGAGGAGCCCCGCACGCACACCACCATCCGGGGGAAACCAGTGACCGCATCCGACGTGCGCGCCCGTGCGCCGCGACCGCCTCGAATAACGGAGGTCGACGCCCTGCGCGGCTTCGCGCTCCTGGGCATCCTGCTCGTCAACGCGCTGATGATGGCCGGTCCGTACGGGGTGGGGTCGGTCGCGGACCCGGACGCCTCCACGCTCGACCGGACCGTGTACGGCGTCGTCCAGGCCCTCGTGGTCGGCAAGTTCTACCTGATGTTCTCCTTCCTCTTCGGCTACAGCTTCACCCTCCAGCTCGCCGCGGCCGACCGCGACGACGCGCGCCCCGTGCCCCGGCTGCTGCGCCGCTCCCTCGGCCTGCTGGTCCTGGGGGCCCTGCACGCCGTACTGCTCTACGTCGGCGACATCCTCATGACCTACGCGCTGCTCGGCCTGGTCCTGATCGCCGTGCGCGACCGCCGGGCTTCGACGGCCCTGCGGGCCGCCCGGATCGTGTACGTCTGCGTGAGCGGCGTCCTGCTCCTGCTGAGCCTGCTCTCCCTGCTCGTGCCGGAAGCCGAAGCGGCGAAGCTGGACGCCGAACTCTCGGCGGGCTTCGCCGAGCGGGTCGCCGACTACCGCGGCGACGCGGCCTCCGTCGTACGGGCCAACCTCGCGCTGCTGCCCGAGGCGCTCCTCTCCGTCCTCGCGATGGGCGGCTTCGTCCTGACCGCCTTCCTCGTCGGGCTGTACTGCGGCAAGCTGCGGCTGCTCGCCTACACGGAAGGGCACAGGGCACGGATGCGCCGCCTCTGCGTGCTGGGCGCCGTCCTCGGGCTGCCCGGCGGCCTCTTCATGGTGCTGGCCACCAACGGCCCGCTCGGGGCGCGTTGGGCGATCCTCGGCGAGATCGTGGGCCTGGTCACGGCGCCGGCCCTCACGGCCTCCTACGTCTGCGGCCTGCTGCTGTTCCTGCGATCCGCCCGCGGGGCGCGCGTCACGGCCCTCCTGGCACCGGCCGGCCGCATGGCCCTGACGAACTACCTGGGCCAGTCGCTCGTCATGGCCCTCGTCTTCACCGCGTACGGCCTCGCCCTCTACGACCGCCTCGACCCGGCGGTCGTCGTCCTCGGCGCGTTCCTGCTCTACGCCGCCCAACTGGCCCTGAGCGCACGGCTCATGGCCCGGTTCCGGTACGGCCCGGTGGAATGGCTGCTCCGCGCCGTCACCCTGGCCGGTCCCCCGCACGCCCCCGCCCGCGCGAGGACGACGACCACCCGCTGAGGCGCGCCGCGCGGCCCCGCCGCGAGCGCTCACGGGCCGCGTACGGCCACGAGCGCGCACGGCGGCGGCCCGCCGGGGGGTCAGTACGCGCGCGGGCCCGCGTCGGTGGCGCGCATCGGCTGCGGGTAGTACACCTGCCCGTCCTTCATGACCTGCTGGCACGTGTACGGAGTGGGCCCCATCGGCACCGCGACGGCCTCGGGGACGTCGTTGCACAGGATGTGGTCCAGGGTGTCACCGCTGTTGCCGAAGATGATGCGGCGGACGCCCTCCTGCGTGATGAGCCCCTGGCGCGGGGAGGCCGTGTAGGTCACGAGGTTGTCCGAGAAGCCGGACTTGTCGCCGATGGTGACGTCCCACTGCACCACCGCGCCCTTGTACTCGGACGTGCAGACGACGGTGGTGCCCTTCGTCGAGTTGAGGTCCTTCGGGCACTTGGCGGTGACCTCACCGGTGCCACCGCCGAGGCCGAGGGTCTTCTTGCGGAGGGCGTACTCCACGTTCGCCGAGAACGGCGCGTCGGAGGCGGGCGACGGTTGCAGCTCGCCGGTCGGGAGGGGTTCGGGACGATCCAGCCGGTTGGGCAGTCGACTGACCGACGGCGCCGGCTTGGCGCTCTTCGCGTCGGTTCCTCCGCACCCGGTGGCCAGAACGGCCACGCTCGTCACCGCCACCACACCCAAAATCTTCATGCGCATGACGAAAAGATTACTGGTCGGAACGGGTGTGACCGTCCTACCGGATGGTCGGTCCGACCCCCGACCGGAAGATCCACACCGGTGGGGGCCGAACGGGTCCGAACGGGTCCGAGCGATCCGAGCGGGCCCGGAACCCTTCGCTCAGCGGAACAGGTGCGCGTGCTCCTCGGCCCACTCGTCGAAGGTGCGGGCGGGACGGCCCGTCAGATCGGCGAGGGTGGGCCGCTGGTCGAGCGTCCACTGCCGGAGCTCGTCGAGGCGCAGCGCGTACTCGCGGAGCGCGAAGAGGGTGACGTCGATGCCGTCGTCGGGCCACCCGCGCTCGCGCCACGCGTCCCGGCCCGCCTCGGGGGCGAGGTCGACCGTCGCGACGGTCCTGCCGATGGCCCGGCCGATGCTCTCGACGCGGTCGCGGGTGGCGAGCGGCGGTCCGACGGCCTCCAGGACGGCGCCCACGTGGTCGGCCGTGCGCAGCGCCGTCGCGGCGACGGCGGCCAGGTCCTCCTCGTGGACGAACGGGTAGTAGCCGTCCTCGACGAACGCCTCGCGGACGGTGCTCTCGCCGCGCACCGTGTCGGGCCAGTCCGATCCCGTGGCCGGGTAGGTGCCCTCCAGGACGGCTCCCATGACCGCGGAGGGCCGGATGTGCGTCCACTCCATCCCGGACGCCTCGACGGCGCGTTCGACGGCCAGCCAGAACCAGGTCTCCGGCGGGTACGCCTCCTCGTGCTCGGGCCCGTGCGAGGAGAGCGTGACGACGCGCCGCGCGCCGGCCTCGCGGGCGAGCTCCAGTGCCTCCCGTACGGTGTCCGGCACGGCGCCCGCCAGGAAGACGGTGTCCGTGCCGGCGAAGACCCCGACGCGTTCGGCGGGTCGGGTGACGGATCCCTCGACGAGTTCGACGCCGGCGGGCCAGTGGCCCATCTGCCCGGGCTCGGCCAGGACGCGCACCCGGTCCCCCGCGGCGAGGAGTTGCCGGGCGAGGCGTCGCCCGACGACTCCGGTGGGGCTGCTGCCGGCGCCCTTGCGGGCCTCGACGGCCGTCAGCAGGTGCAGCGGGGAGGCGGACGACGGGGACGGGTCGGAAACCGTGTTCGGGATCGTCTGGTGAAAGGACACGGCGAGCACCTCCGGTGAAGCCGGCGGAGACCGTGCGCCGTCCTCCCCGTCCCGGGGGGAGCGGTTGCCGATCAGGGCCGCCCACACTACCAAGGCGACCCGCGGCGCGCAGGGCCGCGACCGGGCCGACCCGAGGCGCTCCGCGCCCGCGCGAAACCCTCCGACCTGCGCCCGGCCGGCGGGCGGGATATCAAGGAGCGTGAAGGCGGACGCGAGGTCCGGCGGTCGCCTCCCACGGCTGAGGAGTACGTCTCGTGGAGTTCGAGGTCAATGGCGCCCGGCGCGCGGTGGACGTGGACGACGATCCGGCCGCCGTGGAGGTGGTCCGCGACAGGCTGGGGCTGACCGGCACGAAGCTGGTCTGCGGGGGCGGGGTGTGCGGGGCGTGCACGATCCAGGTCGACGGTGAGCCCCGGGTGTCCTGTCTGACGCCGGCGGCCTTCCTGGCCGGTCGGCGGGTGACGACCGTCGAGGGTCTGTCCGACCATCCGGTGGCCCGTGCCTTCGCCGGCGAGGACGCCCTCCAGTGCGGTTACTGCACGCCGGGGTTCGTGGTCGAGGCGGCGGCGTTCCTCGATCGGTGGCGGGCGGCGCACGGCCACGCCCGACCGGAACGGGAGCTGATCTCCGAGGCGCTCTCGGGCCACCTGTGCCGGTGCGGCGCGTACGAGGCGATCCTCGCCGCGGTGGCCGCCGCCTGCGCGGGCGACTACGACACGGCGCCGGCCCCCGGGCGGGAGCCCGCGGCCCCGCGCGTCGAGGCTCCGGCGAAGGTCGACGGTTCGGCCCGCTACACCACGGACCGGCGCCCCGAGGGACTGCTGCACGGGGTGATCGTCCGTTCCCCGCACGCGCACGCCCTCGTGCGTTCCCTGGAGGCCGGGGACGTGGCGCTGGTGTCGCTGCTGCCCCCCGACGGCGTCGTGCGCTACGTCGGGCAGCCGGTGGCCGCGGTCGCGGGGCCCGACCGGGCCGGCGCGCTGGCGGCGGCCGCGCGGGTGCGGGTGGACTACGAGGTGCTGCCCGCGGCCCTGGACGCGCGGCGGGCCCGGTCCGGGGAGGGACCGCTCGTCTACGAGGACAAGGCGGCGCGCGAGCGGGCTCCGGGCTCGGGCGAGGCGCCCCAGCTGGTGCCCGCGCGCTGGCGGGGAAACCTGCGCGGGCCGTCCGCGATGAGCAGGCGACCGGCCACGGCCGTGCGCCGCATCCTGGACGCCCGGACCCACAGCCCCGAGCGGCTGGTGGAGGGCGTGTTCACCACCGCCGCGCAGACGCACACCCCGCTGGAGCCGCACGCCTGTCTGGCCTGGTGGGAGGAGGGGACCCTCCGTCTGGAGGTGTCCACGCAGTCGGTGAGGCAGGTGGCGGAGCAGGCCGCCGAACGGTTCGGCGTACCCGCCGACCGGGTGGTGGCGAAGGCCGTCCACGTGGGCGGCGGCTTCGGCTGCAAGATGGGGCTGACCTCGGACGTCGTCGCGGCCGTCGAACTGGCGCGGCTGCACGACGCGCCCGTACGGGTGGTGCTGGACCGGGACGAGGAGCTCGTGGACGGCGGATACCGGCCCGGCACCCGGATCCGGCTGGCGATGGCCGCGGACGCGGACGGCGCCCTGAGCGCGCTGGCCATGGACGTCGACAACGACGGCGGTGTCTCGGTCGGCGGCACGGTCGCCGCCCTCGCCCGGTTCGTGTACGGCAAGGCGCCGCGCCGGCTGCGGGACTTCGACACGCTCACCCACCGGCCCCCGGGCGCCCCCTTCCGCGGCCCGGGCGGGCCCACGATGTGCTGGGCCCTGGAACAGGCCGTCGACGAGATGGCCCACCGGCTCGGCGAGGACCCGATCGCCCTGCGGCGCCGCTGGGACGGCAATCCCAAGCGGCACGCCCTGTACGACTGGGCCGCCGCCCTGCCGGTCTGGTCGGCGGCGCGCGGCGGCGGCGGCGGACGGTTCCGCCGGGGCGTCGGCGTCGCGGCGGCCAACTGGCTGTACTTCCTCGATCCCGACACCGAGGTGGAACTCACCGTCGAGGACGGGGTGGTCGTGGCCCGCTGCGCGGTGCAGGACATGGGCACGGGATCACGGTCCGTGCTGTGCCGGGCCGTCGCCGAGGGCCTCGGCGTCACGGCGGCCCGGGTGCGGGCGGAGGTCGGCCACAGCGACGCCGTCCACGGTCCGACCTCCGGCGGCAGCCGTACGACGCCCTCCCTGGTGCCCGCGGCGTCGGACGCCGCCCGGCGACTGCGCGAGGCGCTCGGCGGCGGCGACGACCTCGCCGCCCGTCTGGACGCGGCGCACGGCCTGCGGGTGGTCGGCCGTCGGCCCCGCGACCGCCGGGGGTTCGTGACCCCCTTCGGCCTCACCATGGGCGGCGTGGCCATCGGCCGTGGGTTCACCGGATCGGTGCAGGTCGCCGAGGTCGAGGTGGACACGCGCCTCGGCCGGATCCGTCCGCTGCGCGTGTGGAGCGGCATCGCCGCGGGCCGGGTCCACGAGGAGCGGTTGGCCCGCAGCCAGTGCGAGGGCGCCGTGGTACAGGGCATCGGCTACGCCCTGTACGAGGAGCGGCGCACCGATCCGGTCACGGGCCGGGTGGTGACGGAGAACCTGGAGGACTACCGCATCCCCGGTATCGGCGACACCCCCGAGATCACCGTCCACTTCCATCAGGAGGGCTTCGAGCACGTCCCGGGAGGCGGTGTCGGTCTCGGCGAGATCGCGACGCTGCCCACCGCGGCGTGCCTGGCCAACGCGGTGTTCGACGCGACCGGCCGGCGCCCGTACGACATGCCCATCCGCCCCGACCGACTCCTGGAAGGACCGGGCGCATGAGCAACGAGCCCGCCCTGGCCGACCTTTCGGCCGTCGTCCTGGCCCGTGGCGGGGAGCTGCGCGCGGGCGGCACCGACACGACCGCACGGCAGCGCAGCGGCATCTCCCCCGGGCCGTTCACCGACCTCGGCGGGGCCGGGGAGATGCGTGGCATCACGCCGTTGCCCGGGGGCGGGCTGCGGATCGGCGCCCTGACCACCCTCGCCGAGCTGGCCACCGACCCGCGGGTGCGCGACGGTTGGCCGGGGTTGGCGCCGGCGGCCGCGACCGCGGCCACTCCGCAGATCCGCGCGGCCGGCACCCTGGGCGGCAACCTGCTCCAGCGCAACCGCTGCTGGTACTACCGCAATCCGCACGTCGACTGCCTCCAGAAGGGCGGGAGCGACTGCCCGGCGCGTCGGGGCGACCACCATTTCGGGGTGGTGTGCGGCGACGGCCCGTGCGTCACCCCGCACCCGTCGACGCTGGCGACGGCCCTGCTCACCTACGACGCCGAGGCCGAGGTCCACGGCGAGTCCCCGCGCGGGGTGGCCGCTTTGTACGGGGACGGCGACCTCCTCTTCCGTACGGACCACCTGCTCGCGCCGCAGCGGATCCTGACGGCGGTCCGGCTGCCCGCCCCGTGGCCCGGTGAACGCGCCGCCCACCACCGGACCATCAGCCGGGCGCACGCCGAGTGGCCCCTGGTGGAGGCCTCGGTCCGGCTGGTGCTCGACGGTTCCACGATCACGCACGCCGCCGTCGCGGCGGGCGGGGTGGCGCGCGTCCCGCTGCGGCTGCCGGAGGTGGAGACCGCCCTGATCGGCCGTGGGCACGACCCCGACTCCCTCGCTGCCGCGGCGGCGACGGTGCTCGCCCGTTGCCGACCCCTGCCGCAGACCGGCTACAAGGCCGCGCTGTTCAGGGACACGGTCCTGGAGGCCCTGGAACGGGCCGCCGCCGCGCCCGCGGACGCCTGACGCGCGGCCCGGCGCCGGGGGTCAGGCCGTGTCGAGCAGGGAGTCGAAGGCGGCGGGCAGGGCCTTCCAGGCCTCGCGCCCCGACCGGTACTCCCTGTCCGTCAACAGGCAGGAGTCCAGGAGCCGTTCCAGCGCGTCGCGGTCGAGCCCCGGCGAGGTGAAGACGAGGTGTTGGCAGCGGTCGCCGTGGTCGGGGTGCCAGTCCAGGGCGGCGGCGGCCCGGCGCATCGGGGGGACCAGCTCCCAGGCCGCGTCGGGCAGGGAGGCCAGCCACGGGCCCGCGCTCTCCACGCACAGCGCGCCGCCCGCGGCGTCCCAGGCCAGCAGGGTGTCGGGCCGGTCGGCGAGCCAGAACCTGCCGCGGCTGCGGGTCGCCGCGCAGCACAGGTCCTCCAACGCCTCGTAGAGGCGCTCGGGGTGGAAGGGGCGTCGGCGGTGCCAGACGAGGGTGGTGACGCCGGCCTCGTCCGCCTCCTGCGGCAGGAGCGCGCACGCCGGGTGCTGCGCTGCTGCCGCGATCTCGACGTCGAAGCCGGCGAACGCGGCCCGGGCGAGGTCGGCGGAAGCCGCCGACACCCGCCGCGCGGTGGGGTGCAGCTGCGCGAGCAGCGCCCGGTCCTCCTCGTCGGCCCGCTCGCCGTCCACGATCGCGAGGACCGGCGCGTACTCCAGCTGTCGGGCGAAGGTGTCGCCGACGGTCCGTCGGTCGGTGGGGGCCGCGGCGAGCCCCACCTCCGCCAGGTCGTCGCCGTTGGCGAGGCAGGGCAGGACGAGCGCGGGGTCCACGGCGGTGATCACGTTGGTCAGGGCGAGCCGACCACCGCCGTGACCGGCGACGACCTCCGCCATGGCCCTGGGCTCGACCGAGTCCCACAGTTCGACGACCGCCAGGCGGGTCGGGCCGCCGTCGGCCATCCGCTCCAGTTCCGGGACGAGGTCCTCGCGCAGCGCGCAGCAGGCGCAGTCGTTGACCAGCGGCGTCTCGCCGCGGGCGAGGGTGCCGGAGGCGTCGCGGATCAGGCGGAGCACGGTACCCGCCGGCGCCCCGGACAGGTCGTGGTGCAGCGCCACGCTGCCGGGAACGGTGCGCAGGAGCCGTTCGACCACCTCCGCGCGGGCCTCGGCGTGCATGCCGGCGACGATGACGACGGGCAGGCGCTCTCCTCCCATCAGCGGGCTCCGTAGCGGCGCTGGAACTTCTCGACGCGGCCGGCCGTGTCCACGACGCGTGCGGTGCCCGTGTAGAAGGGGTGGCTCGCGGAGGAGATCTCGACGTCGACGACCGGGTAGGTGTTGCCGTCCTCCCAGGTGACGCTCCTGTCGCTCGTCATCGTGGAACGGGTGAGGAAGGCGGTGCCGGAGGCGGTGTCGCGGAAGACCACGGGGCCGTAGGCGGGGTGGATGCCGGACTTCATGGCAGGAACCTTTCGGGGGTGGGGTGGGGTGCGGGGTCGGGGGTCGTTCGCGCGCCGGCGGGGCCGGTCAGCGGTCTTCGCGGAAGTCGACGTGGCGGCGGGCGACGGGGTCGTACTTGCGGAGCACCAGCCGGTCGGGGTCGTTCCGTCGGTTCTTGCGGGTGACGTAGGTGAATCCGGTGCCCGCCGTGGAGCGGAGCTTGATGATCGGGCGGATCTCGTTGCGTGCCATGCGGCTAGTATATGACAACGGTTTCCATTTCCAACAAGCTCGGCCACCGGGGCCGGCCTTCGAGAAGGGCGACACACCCATGTCCGCACACTGCCAACTGACCGGCGCCAGGCCGGGATTCGGCAACACCATCTCCCACTCGCACCGGCGCACCTCGCGCCGCTTCGATCCGAACATCCAGCACAAGCGCTACTGGCTGCCGAGCGAGGGCCGTCACGTACGCCTCACCCTGAGCGCGAAGGCGATCAAGACGGTGGACGTGATCGGCGTCGAGGCCGCCGTGGCCCGGATCCGGGCCCGCGGGGTGAAGGTCTGATGGCGAAGAAGAGCAAGATCGCGCAGAACCGGAAGCGCGAGGAGACCGTCAGGCGGTACGCCGCCCGGCGGGCCGAACTCAAAGAGGTGCTGCGCCGACCGCGCTCCACGGCAGCCGAACGGGAGGCCGCCCGCGCGGAACTGGACCGCCAGCCGCGGGACGCGAGCGCCACCCGCGTGCGCAACCGCGACAGCGTGGACGGCCGCCCCCGCGGCCACCTGCGCAGGTTCGGACTCTCGCGCGTGCGCCTGCGCGAGCAGGCACACGCGGGATTCCTGCCGGGCGTGACGAAGTCCTCCTGGTAACCGCCGGCCGTTGCGCACGCCCGTACGCGCACGCCCCGGGTTCGAGGCGTGCGCGTACGGCTCTCGCGCGGGCGCCCGGGCGGAGCGGCCCCGCCCGATCCGGCTGCGGTCAGCGGGCCTGGCGGTCCCAGAACGCGCAGTGGTGCGCGGAGCCCGCGTCGACGGGACGGATCCCGCCCGGTCCGGGCGCCAGCGACAGCACCGACCGCGCGGGGGCCCGTGTGGTGCGCAGGCGGGGCCAGGTGGGGGCGCCGTGGGCGTTGGGGTCGCCGGTGCGCGCGAAGTTCGTCCAGTAGTCGACCATCCGGTCGGAGAGCTCGCGTTGGGCGGCGTCCATCGGCTTCTCCGTGGGGAAGGAGGGGAACAGGAACGGGATCTCGAAGCCGTGCGCGGCGCCGTAGGGGAAGTCCGGGTTCGCGGGCAGGCCCGCCAGGACCGGAGCGTTCGGATCGTCGAACTCGTACCCGTAGAGCGGCAGTCCGGGGGCGTGCGCGGCCAGCGTGCGGGCCGCCGACAGGGTGGTGCACGCGAGGGACCGGTCGGTGAGCACCGAGGCCCAGGCCAGTGCGGGGGTGGCGTGGCGCGCCGCCGGGTACCTCGCCTCGACGGCCGGCGCCCCGGACCCGAAGGCGTCGACCAGACGGGCCCGGTAGTCGTCCTCGGTGCGGATCGGGAAGGCGGCGAGCGACAGCCCGACGAACGTGCGCATCTCGTCGTGGTTGGTGCCCAGCAGGACCGGCACGCGGTGGAAGCGTCCCGCCCCCAGCGCCCGACGGGGCTCCTCGGGCAGCAGGTCGTTGCCGAAGGCGGGCCGGTTGAAGGACGCCATCAGCCCCGCCGTGGCCAGTCGCTCCGTGCTCTGTGCGCGCAGGCACGCCAGTACCCCGTCCCCGCCGCCCGCCGTGCAGCCGAGTTGCCGGGCGGTCTCCTTGCCGGCGGTCTGGACCTCGTCGCGGGAGGAGAAGGGTTCGTACGCGGGCGTGCCGGGTCCGAGGGCGCCGCGCGGGAAGGACATGAGGCAGGAACCGCTCTGCAGGACGGCACGCCGGAAGAGGCCGGCGGCCGTCGGCGAGGTGAGGTGCGCGCAGATGCCGATGGCGCCCGCGGACTCGCCGAACAGCGTGACGTTGCCCGGATCGCCGCCGAAGCGGTCCGCGTTCGCCCGGACCCAGCGCAGGGCGGCCTGTTGGTCCGCGAGACCGAAAGGCGGGGCGGAGCCCAGGTCGGGGTGCCCGAAGTAACCGAAGATCCCCAGGCGGTAGTTGATCGTGACGACGACCGCGTCGCCCCGGACCGCCAGTCGCTCGGTGTCGTGGTCGCCGCCGGCGCCACCGAGGAAGGCGCCGCCGTGCATCCAGACCAGGACGGGCCGCTTCCCCCGGTCCGGTCTCGGGGAGGGCGTCGTGACGTTGAGGTAGAGGCAGTCCTCCGAGCCGACGACGGCGCCCGCCCCCGGGGCCGGCATCTGCACGCAGCGCGGCGCCGGCGTCGTCGCGTCCCGGACACCGCCCCACGCGGCCGCGGGAACCGGGGCCCGCCAGCGCAGCGGCCCGGTCGGCGGCGCGGCGTAGGGAACGCCGAGGAAGGTGGCGTACGCGCCGTGGGAGACCCCGCGCAGGAGGCCGCGGTCGGTGCGCACGACAGGGGCGTCCTGCCCGGCGGAAACCGGGGAAGCGGGCCGTGCGGCGCTCGCCGGCGCGACGCCGGCCGCGAGCAGGGCAAGGGCGCACAGCAGCGGGGCGAGCACCGCACGGAGCCCGCGTGGTGGGCGTGGAGGTGGTGCCGTCGTGGTCGGGGGCATGCGTGGCCACCGTTCTGGGTCGAGGGGAGCGGACGCGTCGCGCCGCGGGCCGGGCGGTAGCGGGCCCGAGCGGCGGGTCTCGGCCGGCCGAACCGGTGTGGTCGGTGCTCGGTACGCTAGGACCTCCCCCGCACAGGAGATTCAAGGCACCGTGACGCACGACACGTGGAGCATCGGCGAACTCGCGGCCGGAACCGGCGTCTCGGTCAAGACCCTCCGTTACTACTCCGACAGCGGCCTCCTGCCCGTGGCCGCCCGCAGCGCCGGCGGCCATCGACGCTACGGGCCCGAGGCGTGGGAGCGCATCCGCCTCATCCGACGACTCCGGGCGCTGGGCACCACCGTGGCCACCATCACGCAGGTGGTCACCGGAGAGCGCTCCCTCGGCGAACTGGTGGCGACCGAACTCGAAGCGGTGCAGGAGCGACTGGCCGAGTTGCGGTGGCGCGAGGCCACGCTCAAGGCCCTCGACGACTGCGCGGGCGAGGAGCGGCTGCGTCGCCTGGAGGTGCTCTCCGGTGTGCGGAGCCTGCCCGAGGCGCACCGCGACCTCACCGATCACTGGTACCGCGCGCTGTCCGCGACCATGCCCCGGCGGCGGCTCGACATCATGGTCGCCATGCTGTCGCCCGGCCCGCCGCAGGACCCCGACGCCTCCTCCGCCCTGGCCTACGCCGAGCTCCACGTGCTCGTGGCGACGCCCGGCTTCACCCGCTGGACCCGCGACCACGACGCGGAGTTGCGGGACGGCCCGGCCTTCTACGAGGAGATCGACGAGGTCGCCGCCCTGACGGCGGCCGCGCTGACCCGGGGCTTGCCACCCGGCCCGGGGGAGGCCGTGAACGCCTTCGTGTCCGCCCACGCCCGCGCCCGGCGCGCGTCGGACACCCCCGCCTTCCGCGCTCACCTGCACGAGCTGGTGTCGAGGTCGTCCGGCTTCGATCCCCGGCTGGAACGCTACTGGGCCCTGGTCGGCACGGCGACGGGCGGCCGCGTGCCGAACATGACGGTGGCGCACCAGTGGCTGACGCGGGGGTTGTCGATGTCGTTGTCGCCCGGCGGGCACGGCTGATCGCGCGGCCGACCGCGTGGCCGACGGCCCTGCCGACCGCCGTGGGGCGCGCTGTTAGCCTGCCCCTCATGATCGAGAAGAGCTCCGGATCGCGAATATCCCGCCTGCTGGGGTCGGACGGTCCGCAGCGCGCCCTGATCGTCGCGAGCTTCGTCAGCCGGGTGGGCAACGGGCTGTTCAACACCGCCTCGGTGCTCTACTTCACGCTCGTGGTGCACCTGCCCGCCGCCCAGGTCGGTGTCGGGCTCACCATCGCCGGGCTGGTCGGACTGCTCGCGGGGATCCCGGCCGGGAACCTGGCCGACCGGCACGGGCCGCGCACCGTGTGGCTCGCGTCCCTCGCGGTGCAGGCCGCGACGATGGCGGCGTTCGTCCTCATCGACGACTGGCTCACCTTCACGCTGCTCGCCACCCTGGACCGGCTGGCGGCGACGGCGAGCGGCGCCGCCGGCGGAGCGCTCATCGCCCGCGCCGGCGGCGAACGCCCGGCGGCGTTCCGGGCGAAGCTGCGGACGTACGTCAACCTCGGCGTGGTCCTGGGCACGCTCGGCGCCGCCGTGGCCGTCTCGATCGACACCCGAGCCGCCTACACCGTGCTCATCCTCGCCAACGCCGCGAGCTTCGCCGGGGCCGGTGCGATCGCCTTGGCCCGCGTCCCGAACTACCGGCCCCTGCCGCGGCCCGCGGAACACCACCGCTGGGCCGTCCTGTCCGACCGGCCGTTCGTGTCCTTCGTCGCCCTCTACGGAGCGATGGGGCTCCAGTACCAGACCGTCTCCCTGTTGCTGCCGATCTGGCTGTCGGCCCACACCGACGCGCCCCGCTGGACCGTGGCGGCGGTCTACGCGGTCAACAGCGGGGTCTGCGTACTGCTCCAGAGCCGGATCGGCTCCCGGGTGGAGACGCCGCGCCAGGGCGGTCGGGCGCTGCGGCGCGCGGGGCTGCTCTTCCTGGTCAGTTGCCCCCTGATGGCCCTGACCGCGAACGTCCCGGTCTGGGTCGCGCCGGGACTCGCCGTCCTCGCCGTCGTCCTGCACAGCCTCGGCGAGGTGTGGGAGTCCTCGGGCGGCTACGCGCTCGGCTTCGGTCTCGCCCCCGATCACGCCCAGGGGCAGTACCAGGGCTTCTTCGGGATCGGCTTCGACGCCGGACAGGCCCTGGCCCCGGTGGTGCTGACGACGGCCGTCCTCGGCCTCGGACACGCGGGCTGGCTGGGTCTCGGCGTGTTCTTCGCGGCGGTGGGCGCGGCGGGCCCGCCGGTGGCCAGGTGGGCGGAGCGCACCCGACCCGTGGGCGGCGCGGCGGCCGAGGCTGCGGCGGCGGTCGCGGATCGGCCGGACGGCAGGCCTGCGTCGCTCGACGCCGACACCCGCTGAGGCCCCGCCCGACCGGGGCGGGCGGGCTCGGGTCGGCGCCCGGCTCACCCGGCGTCGGCCGCCGGGGACAGGCAGGCCCGCAGTTCGGCCTCCCCCGCGTTCCCGCCGGTGCACACGATCGCCACCCGCTGCCCGGCGAATTCCCCGCGCGCCGCGAGGAGCGCAGCCAGGGGCGCGGCGGCGGCCCCCTCGGCCACGGTTCGGGCGTCCCGCATGAGCGTCCACTGGGCGCGTCGGATGGCGTCGTCCTCGACGAGCCGGAAGTCGGCGAGGTGCTCGCGCATCAGGCGTTGCGTCAGCTCGAAGCCGGACCCGGTGGCCAGTCCCTCCGCCGTCGTGGTGTTCGGGCGCGTGACGCAGTGGCCGGCGCGCCAGGAGTCGTGGGCGGCCGGGGAGGCGGCCGACTGCACCGCGATGACGCGGCAGCGCGGGCCGATCGCCGCTGCCACCAGGCCCGCGGCGGCGGCGCCGCTGCCGCCCCCGACCGGGACGAGGATCGCGTCGAGGTCCGGTTCCCGCTCGAAGACCTCCAGGAACGCGGTGGCCACGCCGGCGATCAGGTCCGGTTCGTTCGCCGCGCTCACCAGCCGCATCCCGCGCCGGGGGGCGAGTTCCTCGGCGTGCCGGCGGGCCTGGTCGAAGTCCGCGCCGTGCTCGACCAGTTCGGCGCCGAGGCGGCGTACGGCCGCGGCCTTCAACGGGTTCGGGTCCCTCGGCATGACGAGGGTGCACGGGACGCCGAACAGCGCCGCGGCGTGGGCGAGGGACTGCGCGTGGTTGCCGGTGGAGTACGACAGGACGCCCCGGGCCCGCTCGGCCGGGTCCATCGCCGCGAGCAGGGTGACGCCCCCTCTGACCTTGAGGGCGCCGGTCGGCTGGAGGTTCTCGTGTTTGACCAGGACCCGGACGCCGCCGCCCACGGAGGCGTCGAGGGCGGGATAGGACATCAGGGGGGTGGGTGAGAGGTGGGCGCGCTGGAGACGGCGTGCGCGAAGGACGTCGGAGATCGTCGGACGGTGCATGTCCCCATGCTGCGCAGGGGGCGACCGATAGGACCAATGCCTGTTTCCGATGGACCCATCGATACCATCGATGGATGTTCGACGAGAACCGGCTGCGGGTGTTCGCGGCCATCGCCCGCGAGGGTTCGGTGACGGGCGCGGCGGCGGCCCTGCACTACGCCCAGCCGACGGTCAGTCACCACCTCGCCCGGCTCGAAGCGGAGGCCGGCGTGCCGCTCGTACGGCGCGTGGGGCGCGGGATCCGGCTGACCGAGGCCGGTCGCCTGCTCGCCGACCGCGCCGAGGAGATCCTGGGCCGGATCGACTCGGCCCGGGTCGAACTCGCCGCCCATGCCGGGCTCGGCGCCGGACGGGTGCGCCTCGCGTCGTTCCCCTCCGCGCTCGCCACGCTCGTACCGGCGGCGGCCGCCGCCTTCGCCGCCGCGCACCCGGACGTCGAGCTGGCCCTGACCGAGGCGGAGCCTCCCGAGGCCCTGGCGGCGCTGCGGCGCGGGGAGGTCGACGTCGCGCTCGCCTTCCACCACGGCGACGGCCCGCCCGCCGGCCGCGAGGGCCACACCGCGACCCCGCTCCTGCACGAGCCGGTCTACGTCGTCAGCCGGGCCGGCGACCCGTACACCGGACCGCGCGCCGACCTCGCCACCCACCGGGACCGGCGGTGGATCGCCGGCTGCGAGCGGTGCCGGGCGCACCTCCTGGCGGCGTGCGCGGAGCGCGGGTTCTCCCCCTCGATCGCCTTCGAGACCGACGATCACGTCGCGGCCCAGGCCCTCGTGGCCGCGGGCCTCGGCGTCACCACGCTGCCCGGCCTGGCGCTGCGCGCCCATCGCAACCCCGACGTGCGCGTCGACCGGCTGCCGGAGGTCCGGCGCCGCGTCGAGGCCGTCGTCTACGGCGCGCCGCCGGCCCCGGCGCCGGTCGACGCCTTCCTGAAGGTCCTCGCCGACACCGCCGGCCGGCCTCTGCGGTGGCCCTGAGCGGTGCGGGCGACGGGCTGCGCCGCTGCCGCGCTACCGCTTCGAAGTGCGGCTGATGCCGGAGGTGATCTGGGAGACCCTCGGGACGGAGATGCCGAGGGTGTCGGCGACCTCGGCCACCGACCGGGTGGTCCGCAGTTCGATGACGGCGGCCTGCCGGGTGGCGCGGAGTTCGGCCTGGAGCGCGGGCACGGCGTCGAGGACGGCGCCCACCGCGCGGGCGCGATCGGTGGGGTCCGGGATGGCCGCGAGGCTCGCGACGACGGAGCGGATCGCGTCGACGGCGGGAGAGGTCTCGATCATGGGGGCAGGCTAACCCGCAGATGTGACAGTCGGGTTGTCCGATTCCCGAAGAAGGGTGCCCCCAAGTGCGCCGATGCGCGGGGACGCGCGGAGCGCACGCCGTCGCGGGGGAGACGGAACGAGCCCGGTTTCGGCGTACGCTGACCCCTATGACCAACATCAGTACGAATGACGAGCAAGCGCACGAGGAACTCCGCGTCCTGACGGAACGTTATGTGAAGGAGTTCAGCGCACGCCTCGCCGAGGTCGAGTCCCCGCTCGCCCGTGAGGGTGTCGCCCGGATGATCGTCGACGCGCTCCTGACCGACGCGGTCCGACAGGCCAAGATCGTACGCAGCGACGCCATACGCGAACTGAAGCAGGGGCGCACCCTGAAGCAGGTCGCGGAGATGACCGGGCTCTCCATCCCGCGCGTCGACCAGTTGGTCAAGTGGAGCTGAACGTCCCCGCCCCCGACCGGGTTCGATCACCGGGCGGGGGCGGGCGACCGCCGGCGGGTCGGGGGCGGGGCCGCGTTCAGACGGTCGGGTCGTCCAGGACCTCGACGTAACCCTCGGCGCCGTGGACGCGGATCCGTTGCCCGTCGCGGATCAGTCGGGTGGCCCCTTCCACGCCGACGACGGCCGGCAGGCCGTACTCCCGGGCGATCACCGCGCCGTGCGTCATCTGACCGCCGACCTCCGTCACCAGCCCCGCGACGGCGACGAACAGCGGCGACCAGCTGGGGTCCGTGAAGGTCGTGACCAGAATGTCTCCCGCTTCGAGGTCGGCGTCCGCCATGTCCAGGACGACGCGGGCCCTGCCCTCGACCGTCCCGGCGGAGACCGCCACGCCGACCAGGGCGCCGTCCGGCACGCCGTCGCGCCGGTACTCCCCACCGAGGCACTCGCCGTCCGAGGTGAGCACGCGCGGAGGCGTCAGGGAGTGGTACGAGCGGAACTCCTCCTCGCGCCGCCGGATCAGCGCCCGGTCCGCGCGCCGCGAGCGCACGACCTCGTGGAGTTCCTCGAACGTGAGGTGGAAGGCGTCCTCCCGCTCCGCGAGCACGCCGGCCCGCACGAGGCGGTCGGCCTCCTCCAACAGGGCCCGCTTGTAGACGAAGGAGCGGCAGACGATGCCGTACTTCGGGTACTCGCGGTATCCGATGAAGGTCCGCACCCGGTCGATCATCCGCCGGGTCTCCTCGGCCTTGCGCTCCCCGTCCGGCAGGGCCCGCAGGCGCGACAGGACGTCCCGTTCCTTCTCCCGCGCCGCGCTCAGGCCCTGCTCGAAGCGCCTTCGGGCGGCGCCCGGTTCGAAGTTCGCGACGTGGTCGAGGATCACGGGCAGCAGCGTGGTGGGGCGTTCGCGCCAGCGCGGCCTGGTGATGTCGATCTCCCCGACGCACCGCATGCCGTACCGGTCGAGGTAGGCCTCGATGGCGTCGCGCGCCGCGGCCCCGCCCGGGAGCTTCGCCAGCCCGTCCAGGAAGTCCTCGTCCTCGGCGTCCCGGAGGTGGGCGATGACCTCCGGATGCGGGCGGACGACGTCCGCGACGTCGAGGAGTTCCAGCCCCATCCGCGAGGTGATGTTGTCGGGGGCGGACAGCGTGAGCGTGTCGGCCGCGTTCCTCTCCCCCAGCCACTCGCCCAGCCGGTCGTTGAGCCACCACGTGGCCTCCATGCCGGCCATGATCGCCTGGATGCTCAACGGGTCCCCGACGACCCGCTTGTGCTCCTCGAAGGCCTCCAGCAGGAAGTCGAACAGCTCCGGTCCGCTCTTCGCGCGGATGTCGCGTTCCAGGGCGGCGACCGAGGCCCGGCTGCGCCCGATCAGTTCGGTGACGACGGCCGGGTCGGTCTCGATCGCGACCACCGCGCCACGGGACGGCGCCGCGCCGGGCGGCGCGCCGGCGGGGTCCGGCTCCGGGAGGGTGGGCACGAAGTCCTCGCGCTCCAGGATCGTCTCCAGGGCGTCCCTGACCAGTGGGTCCCCCTTGCCCACGGCGTCCAGGAGACCGGCGCGGCTCGCCGGCGAGGCCAGGCGCGGGGTGACGTCGACGTACAGCCGCCCGCCGGCCTCGTGCATGTCCACCATGGCCGTGAGCCGCCACAGGGAGGACCCGAGGGCCTTCATGGGATCGGTCATCATCTGCCCGTGGCCGACGCAGACGTAGACGCGGTTGTCCCGGTCGGCCCGCTCGGGGACGGGGAACAGCGTGGTGATCGGCCGGCTCTGGACGATCCGGAACTCGTCGTCGACCAGGCACCATTCGATGTCCTGCGGGCGACCGAAGCGCGCTTCGATCCGCCGCCCGAGCTCCACGAGCCGCAGGAGCTGCGCGTCCGTCAGTGCCGGCCGTTCCCGCCGCTCCGCCTCGACCTCCACCTCGCGCGTGCCGCCGCCCGCCACGGCGTGCAGGGCGCGCCGCTTGGCGGCGATCGTCCGCGCGACGACCTCGCCGTCGCGCACCGCGAAGACGTCCGGGGCGACCAGGCCGGAGACGAGGGCCTCGCCGAGGCCCAGGCCCGCGTCCACGGTGGCGACCTTGCGGTTCCCCGTGACGGGGTCGGCGGTGAACAGGACTCCCGATGCCTCCGGGAGGACCATCCGCTGCACGACCACGGCCATGTGGACCGTGCGGTGGTCGATGCCGGCGCGCTGCCGGTAGGCCACGGCCCGATCGGTGAACAGCGACGCCCAGCACCGCCTGATGTGGCGCAGGACCTCCCCGGTCCCCACGACGTTCAGGTACGTGTCCTGCTGGCCGGCGAAGGAGGCCGTCGGCAGGTCCTCCGCCGTCGCGCTGGAGCGGACGGCGTACGCCGCCCCCTCGCCCAGACGGGCGAGCGCGTCGGTGATCTCCGCCGCGAGGTCGTCGGGGACCGCGATCTCCTCGATGGTCCGACGGATCCGCGCGCCGAGCGCGGCGACCGCCTCCCGGTCGCCCGGATCGAGGTGTGCGAGCCGATCGAGCTGTTCGTCGAGGGCGGGTGCCCCCGCCGTGATCCGTCGGTAGGCCTCCGTGGTCACGCAGAAGCCGGCCGGCACGTCGATCCCCTCGATCCGCGACAGCGCGCCGAGGTGTGCGCCCTTGCCGCCGACGAACGCCGCCCGCCCCGCGTCGACCTCGCCGACCTCGTCCAGACCCACCACGTACCGCCCTGCCACCGGGGCACCTCCCGCACTGTCGAACACGTTGTCGAGCACTTCCTCATCCCCGTTCGTCCACCCACCGCCGGAACCGACCCCGTTTGCGCAGGTCATGACCGTAGGCCGACGATTCTGCGGTACGACCGGGCCCTTGCGGCAAGCCCCCCGGTGCGCTATATCTTGAGAGTGGCGAGGAGATGTTTCTCCTCGCTTTTCCTTTTTCCCCCACCCCCTCCCCGACGTCGCCGGCGACCCGGTCTCCGTAACGTCGGAGCGCTGTGCCCGTATTGCACGGCTATGGTGGAAATGTGATCGAGTCTGGACGGCCGCGGCACCCTCGGCGCTACGGCCGGGGGTGGCTCGTGCGGCTGTCACCGGTGATCCTGACCGTCGTGATCGCCGGCCTGGCCTACGCCACCCCGCCGGAGATGGCGTTCAGCCGCCTCCTGCCGGCGGCGCCGGCGCTGGCCGCCGCCATGTGGCCGGTCCTGCCCACCGTCCTGCTGGGCACCGTCTGCCTCCTCCTGATGATCGGCCTGAGCCTCGTCTTCCCCGACCTGGGCACGTGGTGGACCTGCGCGGGGATCATCGCCGTCACCGTGGCCGCCGCGTACGGCAGCCACGTCCGGCTCCAGCGGGAACGCACCCTCTTCCAGGTGCGGCTCGTCGCCGACGCGGCACAGCAGGTCGTGCTGAGCCCGATGCCGCGCCGCTACGGCAACATCGAGATCGAGTCGCTGTACCTCGCGGCGGCGGCGGAGGCCCGCATCGGCGGGGACTTCTACGAGGTGGTCGACACGCCGTTCGGGATCCGGCTGCTCATCGGCGACGTGCGGGGCAAGGGACTGCCCGCGGTGGGGGCGGCGGCGGCGATCGTCAACGCGTTCCGGGAAGCGGCGTACGGCGAACCCGACATGGTCGACATCGCGCGCAGGCTGGACGCCAGCAGCAGCCGCTACAACGCCGCCTTCGCCCCCGACGGGGCGTTGGAGCGCTTCGCCACGGCCCTGCTCGCCGAGATCCCGCACGAGGGGCGACGCATCCACATCCTCAACTGCGGGCACCCGCCGCCGCTGCTCCTGAACCCCGGCGCCCTGCGCGTCCTGGAACCCGACACCCCCGCACCGCTGCTCAGCCTCGCGGAGCTGATCGGCGATCACTACAACGTCGACACCTTCGAGTTCACCCCCGGCGACCTGCTGCTCCTCTACACGGACGGCATCGCCGAGACCCGCGCCCGCGACGGCGAGTTCTTCCCGCTGGCCACATGGATGCGCCAACAGCCCCCGACACCGCCGCGCGACCTGCTCACGGCGCTGCACCGCGACCTCCTGCACCACAGCAGGGGCCGTCTCGACGACGACATCGCCGCCCTCGCCGTGCGCCTGCGCGAATCCTGAGGCGCCCTCGATCAGATCGAGGGGGCGTCGCCCGGCGCGGGCACGGCGTGGGGCCGCAGGACCATCAGCGCCTCCTCCCGGGTCGCCACCATGGCGAAGGGGAACCGGTCGAGTTCCAGGCAGAGCGCGACGTCGTCGGGATGGGCCCCCTGGCGGACGCCCTCGGCCAGCTCGGAGGCGGCGCGCGAGGCGGCGCCGCGCCGCAGGTACCCGGCCGGGTCCGTCTCGACCCCGTCGGCCCGGCGGGCGATGTACTGGGCGCACGCCAGGTCCTCGTCGGCGCGCCCGTCCTCGCCGGTGACCACGAACGTCACGCTGTCGCAGCCACGCGCGCGGAGCAGCCGCGCCGTCGCCTCGGCCACCACGAAGCCGGCGCACAGCACCAGCGACGCGTCCCGGACGGCGAGGGCGCCGACGGTCCCCGCCGTGGTCTTCTGCACGACGGTCCGTCCGTCGAGCCGCGCGGACCGCAGCAGGGCGGGCGAGTTGACGGCGTCGAACCCCGGCGCCGGCGGGCCGTCCTTGAGCGCCACCCAGTCCGGGTTGCGCGCCTTGAGCGCCAGCGCCTCGTCGAGCGAGGCGGCCAGTACGATCTTCTCCGCCCCCTGCGCAAAGGCCGTGGCGGCCACGGTGTAGGCGCGCATGACGTCGATGACGACCGCCACGGAAGGTGCTTCGACCAGCTCGGGGATCCCGAGGAAACGAGCGTCCATCGAGCCATGATCACGCATGCCCGGGCGGTGGCACGCGGACGGTGACGCGCCTCACAAGCACGCCTGCCCGCAACGCCGTTCGGGCAGGCCGACCCCGCGCCCGACTGGGCTGGCCCGGGTTTCCCGCGGCGGTCGCGGGCGGGGGTCGGCGGGTCGGCGGGTCGGCGGGTCGGCATGGAGCGTGGGGGGCCGGATGGAATGGCAATCGGCGGCGGCCGGCCTGGGCGTGGGCCTGTTGATCGCCCTGGTGACCGCGCCGGTCGGTTCAGGCCGGGACCGCGTCCGGTGTCACGCCCGCCCCGCGGCCGAAGGCCTCGTCCGCCGCCTCGCGGCCCAGGGCGGACAGGCAGGACGCCCACGCCCGGTCCACGTCGTGCCGCTCGGCCGGCGGGAGCGGGGCTCCGGTCGTGGCGCGGGCGGCGTGCGCGGTGCCGAGGAGCTCGGCGGCCCGTACGCTCTCGCCCGCCGCCGCGTCCGTCGCCGCCAGGCCTTCCAGGGCCAGCGCCACGGCCCGTACGTCGCCCAGCTCGCGGGCCGTGGCCAGCCCGCGCGCGTGCAGGTCGCGGGCCCGCGCGAACGCGCCGCGCAGTTCGGCCGCGAACCCGAGCTCCGCCAGGGCCAGCGCGGTGCCCGGGCCGTAGCCGATGGCCCGGAACCAGGCCAGGACCGCCTCCATGTGTGCTTCGGCCGCCTCCAGGTCGCCCGTACGCCGGGCCGTCAGTCCGAGGCCGATCCGGGCGTCGGCCTCCGTGGGGCGGTGGCTCTGTTCCCGGGCCAGTGTCCGGGCGCGGCCGTGCAGTTCCGTCGAGGCCGCGTGGTCGCCGGCCAGGAGGGCGAGGCGGCCCAGGGCGCAGAGGCGTTTGGCGGCCTCCGTCCACAGTCCGAGGTCCTCGGCGAGGGCCAAACCTTCCCCGTGCAGCCGGGCGGCCCCGGAGCGGTCTCCGGCGATCTCGCACAGGGCCGCGCGGGGGAACACGGTCTGGAGCAGCCCCCAGCGGTCGCCCAGCGTCGTGAACAGGCGCAACGAGCGGTCGGTGTCCGCGCGCACGGCCTCCAGGTCCCCGCGCCCGAGGGCGTGCCGGGCGCGCACGCAGAGGGCCGACGCGGTGCCCCAGGGGTCGCCGAGTTCCTCGGAGGCGCTCAGCGCCCGCCGGGTGATCTCCTCGCCGGTGGCCACGTCCCCGGCGCCCATCTGCGCGGCCGCCAGGAAGCAGAGGGCCAGGGCGCGGGCCCGGGGGTCGGCCGTCACGACGAGGGGGTCGTCGAGGGCGGCCAGTACGGAGTCGAGCGGGGTCCCGGCGGCTTCCGGCGAGGCTCCCTCCCCCAGGGTCAGGCCGGCCCGCCACGCGGCGGCGGTCGCGCGGACCGCCGCCCGCTCGCCCCGCGCGACCGGGTCCGGGTCCGGGTCCGACGGGGCGTCGCGCTCGGCGGCCAGGCAGGCGTCGAGGAGTCGGCCCGCCGCGGCCGGACGGCCGCGCAGCAGCCGGTAGCGGGTGAGGTCGCGGGCCGTGCGCAGGGCGGTGACCACGTCCGCGCGCGACAACGCCTCCTCGACCGCCGGGCGCAGTTCGGCTTCGGCCCCGTCGAGGAGCGCCAGCCACTCGCGTTGTCCGGGGCCGCGCAGCAGGGGCTCGGCCCGCCGGGCGAGTTCGCGGTGGTGGGCGCCGTGCCGGGCGCGGGTGTCGGCCTCCTCCCCCGCCTGCCGCAGGCGTTCGAGCGCGTAGTGCTTGACCGACTCGGGCAGTCGGTAGCGGGGCCCCGCGGGCCGGTCGACGAGGACCACGAGGGAGCGGTCGACCAGTCGGGCCAGTACCTCCGCGACCCGTGGCGCTGTCAGGTCGGGGCGGGCGCAGGAGGCCCGGGCGGCTTCGGCGGAGGCATCGCCCGCGTGGACGGCGAGCCGTCGCAGGACGGCTTCCTCGGCGGGTCCGAGGAGCGCCCAGCTCCAGTCGATGACGGCGCGCAGGGTCCGTTGGCGTTCGGGGAGTCCTCGCAGTCCGCGCGACAGCAGGGCGAAGCGGTCGTCGAGGCCGGCCAGCAGGCCGTGGACGCCGAGGCCGCGGGCGCGGGCGGCGGCGAGCTCCAGTGCGAGGGGCAGTCCGTCCAGCCGGGCGCACAGGGCGGTGACGGCGGCGGCGTCCTCGGGTGAGGAGAGCGCGGCGGGCGGGAGGGCGGCCCGTGCCGTGAAGAGGGCGACCGCGTCCGGGGACGCCAGCGGGGCCAGGGGGTGGACGGCCTCCCCGGCCAGTCCGAGGGGTTCCTGCGCGGTGGCGAGGACGGCCAGTCCCGGCAGCCTCGGCATGATCGAGGCCAGCAGGTCGGCGACGCCGTCCGCAAGGTGTTCGCAGTTGTCGAGGAGCAGGAGCGGTCGCCGCTCGCGCAGGGCGCCGACGAGGAGTTCGGCGGCCTCGTCCGGGGCGGGGGTCGCGTCGGGGCCCGCCTCGGGGTGGCGCAGGCCGAGGGCGGTGAGGACCGCCTCGGCGACGGCCTCGGCGGTGGATCCGGCGGGCAGCGGGGCCAGTTCCACCAGCCGCGCCCCGTCCTCGGGGCCGTCCGGTCCCGGGTTCGCCGCGCAGGCGAGGGCGAGGCGCGTCTTGCCGACTCCGCCGGGGCCGGTGACGGTCACCAGCCGGGAGCGGGCCATCAGGTCCGCCACGGCGCGGAGGTCGCGGGCACGGCCCACGAGGGGCGTGAGGGGTGCGGGGAGCCCTGCGGGCGCCCCGGCCGGGGTGCGCGGCGCGGTCCCCGGGACGACGGACGCCGCCTGCGCGGGGGTCGCGGTGGCGCGGGCGGTGTCGGCGACGGCCGGCGCGCTGACGGCCCCGGCGACGGTCGCGGGGGCGGTGGGCTCGGCGGCGGTCGCGGCGGCGGCAGTGGCCTCGGCGGCGGTCGGGGGCACGGCGCCGTCGTCGGTGGTGGCGTCACCGGCGACGGTGCCGGCGGGCGCGGCGGCGGCCGTGGGGGCTCCGGCGGCGATCGTGGCGGTCACGGGGGCTGCGGCGACGGGCCCGGCGGACCGGGGCGTCGGGTGCGGGGCGTCGCGCGGTATCCGGCGGGGCTCCGCGGGGCCGAAGCGGGTCTCCAGGTCGGGGTCCTGACGCAGGATCGCCTGGCGCAGCTCCGTCAGTTCCCGGCCGGGGTCGAGCCCGAGGTCGCGGGCGAGCCGGTCGCGCAGGTCCTCGTAGCCGGCGAGGGCGTCGCCCTGCCGGCCGGCCCGGTACAGGGCGCGCAGGTGGACCGCCCTCAGGCGTTCCCGCAGGGGGTGTGCGGCGACGAGTTGCCCCAGCTCCCCCAGGACGGCGTGGTGTCCGCCCGAGGCCACGCGCAGGTCGAGCAGCTCCTCCCGCGCGGCGAGACGTTCCTCCTCCAGGCGGCGCGCCGCCGCCCGTACGGAGGGGTCGTCGGTGTGGCCGGCGTACGCGTCCCCGCGCCACAGCTCCAGCGCCTCGGCCAGCAGGCCGATCCGGGGTGCGACGCCGAGCCCGTCGGCCCGTGCCCCGGCGAGCAGTTCCGTGAACCGCAGGGCGTCCAGTTCGGGGCCGGCCACCCGCAGGAGGTAGCCGCCGGGGTCGTGGGCGAGGCGTTCGCGGCCACGGCCCGGGTCGGCCCGTTCCAGCGCCGACCGCAGGCGCGACACCTGGCCCTGGAGGCTTCCGTAGGGGTGCTCCGGGACCTCGGTGTCGGGTCCGCCCCACAGGCTGTCCACGAGCCGGTCGGCGGAGACGGGCCGGCCGGGGTCGGCGAGCAGCCGGGCGAGCAGCCGGCGCGCCTTCGCCCCGGTCACGGGCACCGCCTCCCCGTCGACGGTCCACAACAACAGCGGTCCCAACACCCCCATGCGCATGCCGTCAACCCTAACGGGCCCGTGATGACGGACCGTCAGCGGTGGGCGGGGCAGGGGGTGGGAGCGGCCCGTGCGGCGATCGACGGCGCACCGCGACGGAGGGCCGGCCGACGGACAGCGGACCGGCAGCGAACCGACAGCGGACCGGCAGCGCCCCCGCGCATCGTGGTGCCCGTTCCAAGCTCCACCTTCCCGAACGGCCCTTCCCAAGGAGACAGGCGACATGAACGCGAACACCACCACCCGGCCCCTCACCATCGGCGTCCTCGGCCTGGGCAACCTCGGCCGGGCACTGGCCGGCGCCTTCCTCGACGGCGGCCACCGCACCACCGTCTGGAACCGTTCGCAGGGGAAGGCCGACGAGCTGGTCGCCCGGGGCGCGCACCCGGCCGACTCCCCGACGGCGGCCGTCGCCGACGCCGACCTCGTCGTCGTGGCCGTCCTCGACTACGCCACGGTCCGTGAACTGCTCCTGCCGGCCGCGGGCGCGCTGGCCGGGCGTACGGTCGTCAACCTGACCACCGGCACCCCCGCGGCGGCCCGGGAGCTCGCCGCGTGGGTCACCGACCAGGGCGCCGCCTACGTGGACGGCGCGGTGTACGCGGTGCCCCAGACGGTCGGCACCGCCTCCGCCTTCGTGCTCTACAGCGGGGACGAGGCGGCGTACCGGACGCACCGGCCGGTCCTGGACCGGCTCGGCGAGGGCGTGTTCGTCGGTGCGGCGCCCGAACTGTCCTCCGTGTACGACACCGCCGTCCTGAGCGGCATGTACGGGCTGTTCGCGGGGTTCTTCCAGGCGGTGGCGCTCGCCGGGACCGAGGGGATCGCCGCCTCGGCCGTCACCCCCCTGCTCGTGCGCTGGCTGACGTCCGCCGCGCAGGCCCTGCCGGAGTTCGCCGGGGAGATCGACCGGGGCGAGTACGCCACCACCACGTCCACCCTGGAGATCAACCAGATGGGCCTGCGCGACATCCTGGCCACGACCGAGGCGCAGGGGCTCTCCACGGATCTCCTGAGCCCGCTGCTGCGGCTGTTCGACGACCAGGTGGCGGCGGGGCACGCCTCGTCGAGCCTGTCGCGGGCGGTGGAGTCGTTGCGCGGCGCCCACTGACCCCGGCACCGCCGGTCAGGGGGCGTCGGGACCGGCTTCGAGGTCCCCGGCGGCCAGGCGCCGTTCGAATGGGGTGCGCATGCTGGGGCGAAAGCGCATCCCGCCGAGGAAGTCGGCCAGTCGGGCCGCCTCGGTGGCGATGGCCGCGCGGGCCTCGCGGGAGCGGCCCGGCGGTGTGAGCGGTCGGGTGACGATCTCGCCGTCCGGACGCTGGGCCCAGCCGCCGACGATGCGGCCGTCCCACCAGAGGGTGGGGCCGATGTTGCCGTTGGTGTCGAAGAGCTCGGGGACGAGCGCGGGGTCCAGGTACCAGTCGCGGTGCCGCCAGCCCATGGCCGTGGGGTCCAGGGAGGGCAGCAGGGCGGCGGCGGGTTCGACGGCCGCGGGCGGGTCGAGCTGGTCGGGCAGGGCGTGGCCGGGGCCGTGCGAGAGGTCGACCTCGACGGCCCCGGTGCGGGCCAGGGCCCGGCGGGTGTCGGTGAGGGTCCAGCCGGTCCACCACTTGAGGTCCTCGACGGTCGAGGGGCCGAAGGAGCGCAGCCGACGGACGAGGAGTTCGACGCGGGCCTCGTCGACCGGCAGGTCGGGGTGCGGCTCGGCGAGGGCCCAACGGAACTGTGAGGAAGCCCAGGTGCCCAGGGGGCGGCCGCGCCGGATCCGGCCCTGGGCGGCCAGCACCCCGAGGACGCGCGTGGTGATGCGGGGCGTGGCACCGTACGGCTTCCCGGGCGCGACCGTGAGCTGCGTGCGCAGGGCGGGGACGGCCTCCGCGAGCGCGGTCGCGGTGGCCTCGCCCGCGTCGGCCAGGGCTTCGAGGACGGCCCGTTCGGTGGCGGCCAGCCAGTCCTCGCCGTATCCGTGCTGCTCCCCCAGCACCTTCAGGAGGTTCCCGCGCTCGCGGGCCGCGACGGCCCTGGCGGTCGAGCCGTCGACCACGGGGGCGAGCTCGCGCGGCACCACGAACATGGTGCGGCGCATGCACAGCATCCGCAGCAGGCTCCGGTCCTCGTACAGGGCCCGTTCCAGTGCCGCGGGCGTCGGGGCGTTCGTGCGGGCGGCCACGGCGAGATGGACGGTGGCCGGGTCCGTGGCGTGCAGGGCGACGAGCGCGTCGGCGACCTGTACGGGTGTCTGCGCCCGCGCGGCGGGGGTCAGCAGGTGGGCGGTGGCGAGGCGGTCGCGCCGCTGCTCGTCGGTGATCCTGGGGCGGGGGGCGGTCACGGCCGGCCGCCGCGTGCGTTCCGGGACCCGTTCATGGTGTGCGCGCCTCTCCGTCGGGTGGTCGGCGGTGCGCCGACCACCCCAGGGTGCAACCCCTTGCGGACAGCTGAAGTCCTCAAGGGGCGCGGAGGGCGCGTGGATCACCCGACCGCCCGCTCCCGGCGGTGGGGCCGTGACGGGTCACAGGTCGAGTTGGTACTCGTGGGCCGTGTGGATGGGGAGGTAGCCGAGGTCGTCGTTGACGCGTCGCATGTGCGGGTTGTTGTCCGCGGTGTCGGTCAGCAGGCCTTCGAGGTGGGGGTGGTGTTGCCGGGCCCGAAGGATCGAGGCGGCCTTCATCGCCCGCGCGAGGCCGTGGCCGCGGTGTTCGGGCAGTACCGCGGTGCCGTAGTGCTGGGCGTCGCCCGTGCCGCTGCCGGGGACCACCAGTTCGGTGAAACCGGCGACGGAGCCGTCCGACGCGTCGACGGCCGCCACCGTGTGCAGGAGGTCCCCGCGGGCGGCGACGGCGGCGACCGCCGCCGCCACTCGGTCGAGGTCCCAGACCACCGTGCCGTAGGAGACGGCGCCCATCGGCATGTCGTCCATGGCGCGGCGCGAGGCCACGAAGGTGTCGGCCAGTTCGTCGGGCACCATCCCCTCCCACGCGACGAGTCGGTAGCCGGCGTGCGGCCTCTCGGCGAGGGCGGTGAGCGCGGCCCGGTCGGCCTCGGCCAGGGGCAGCCGGGCGTAGGTCAGGGCCAGGGCCGCGCGGAAGCCCTTGGCGACGAGGAAGGCGGCCCCGGGGGAATCCGCGTCGGCCTGGGCGACGACGCACGTCCGGGCGTCCTCGCGGGCGGCGGCGACGGCGGTGTCGAGCAGGAGGGAGCCGGCGCCCCGGCGGCGGGCGGCCGGGGGCACCCGGACGTCCAGTTCGGCGAGGTGGCGTTGGCCCTCCTCGACGAACAGGCGCAGGGAGGCCTGCCCGACGGGATCGCCGTCCGCGTCGGAGGCCGTCCAGCCGAGGCGGCGGCCGACGGGGGTCGCGTCGGGTTCGGGCAGGGCGGTGATGCGCAGGGACAAGAGGTCTCCGGTGCGGGAGGGAAGGGGCGGGTGCGAGGGGTGGGGTGCTTCGGGGCGGGGTTCGGCCGGGGTGGGGGCCGTCATCGCGCCCAGGGCAGGACCCGGGTGCCCTCGGTACCGGGCACGAGGACCACGCCGTCGGCGCGCATGGCGACGTGGGCCTCGGCGGCCTCCGGGGCGTGGATCCTGCGGAGCACCTCCGGCGGGAGGACGAAGGTCCGACCGGCGGTGACCTTCTCGGCACGGCCCGCGCAGGTGACCTCCAGGGCGCCGGCGGTCACGGTCCAGACCTGCTCGCGGTCGACGGAGTGCTCGGGGCCGCTCTGACCGGCCCGCATCTCGACGGTCCAGGTGCTGAGTTCCGTGCTGCCGCGACTGGGGGCGGCCAGCCCGGTCATGCGGGCGTTCGGGGACTCGGTGACGTTCTCGGCGTCCGGCGCGATGACCAGCAGGGCGGGCGCGTCGGCGGCGGACGCGGCCTGTGCGGGCTCGTCGGGGGTGACCCATTCGACGAGCTGGACGACGATCCCGTTCGGGTCGGTCATCTGGAACAGCCGCTCGCCCCAGGCCTCTTCGCGCAGCGGCAGGGTGATCGGCGCGCCGGCCGTGCGCAGTCGCGCCTCCTCGGCCTCGATGTCCGTGACGGTGAGCGCGAAGATCAGGCCGCCGGCCAGTCGGTCCCGCTGTTCGGGCGGGAGCACCTCGCTGCCGCTGCGCAGCAGCACGACGTCGGCGGCGGCGTCGCCCCGGGTCAGGGACGCGAAGCCGTCGAAGGCCATGGCGACCTCGTAGCCGAGGTGGGTGTGGAAGAACTCACGGGAGGCTTCGACATCGGCGACGGTGAGGGACACGGTGGCGGTGGTGACGTTCAGTTTCTCTCCTGAGGACGCGGGTGGCGGCCCGGCGGCAGCGGCGGGGAGCCCTGGGGCTCCGATCCGTTCCGTCGGACGAATTTTGCGACGGACGTAAACTTAACCCCGACCCCCGAACCGGTCAAGAGTATTTTTGCTACGGAGGTAAGATTTCTTCATGGCCACCGAGACGGGACTCCGCGAGTCCAAGAAGCAGGAAACCCGGCAGCTGATCTCCGACTGCGCGACCAGGCTCTTCATCGAGCAGGGCTTCGAGCGGACCACCATCGCCGAGATCGCCGCCGCCGCGCGCGTCGCCAAGAAGACGGTGACCAACTACTTCGCCCACAAGGAGGACCTGGCCCTCGACCACCACGAGGTGTTCACCCAGGGCCTGGCCAAGGCCGTCGCCGAGCGCGACCGGGGCGAGGACCCGCTCACCGCCCTGGGACGCACCTTCCGCGCGGCCCTGCTGGAGCACAGCCCCGTCGTCGGCTTCACCGGGCCCGCCTTCGCCCGCATGGTCGCCGACAGTCCCACCCTCACCGCCCGACTCCGCGAACTGCACGACCGGCGCGAGGCCGCGCTCGCCGCGGCCCTGGCGGACGCCGCCCCGGACGCCCCGGCCATCGCGCCCCGCGCCGCCGCCGCCCTGATCGCCGCGGCGGACCGGCTGCTGTTCCGGCGCATCCAGGAACTCACGCTGGCCGGACGTACGGACGACGAGATCGAGGTCGCGCTCCTCCCGGAGGCGGACCACGTGCGCGCCCTGCTCGGCGCCGCCCTGGACGAACCCGCGTTCTGACACCCCCGAGACGACCGCGCCACCCCTACGACCCCTCGAACCCGTGGGCCACCGCGACGGGCTTCGATCCGACCCTGCTGTACGCCGCCGAGCTCGACACCCGCGGACGCGCGCCACCTGAGGGTTCGTCACCGCCGACGACTCACGCGAGGAGGTCGAGGGTCATCCCCCTTCCCGTCACCTCGGCCCGACGAAGGGCGAGCCGGCTCAGGGCCAGGTCCTGCCAGGGCAGACCGACCGGGGCGTACACGGTGACCTCCCGGCCGTGGGTGCGTGCGGGAGCTTCGCCGCGCAGGATCTCCCCGAGAGTGGCGTCGGCCGCGGAGGAGGGCAGTCCCGCGTTGGCGAGCGCGCCGTGCGCCGTGACGAGCGCGACGTCGTCGACGATCAGTCTCGCGTCGGCGAGCACCTCGGGGGCGAGTTCCCGCTTGCCGGGTTCGTCGGCTCCGAGCGCGGTCAGGTGCTGACCGGGCGACAGGTCCGCCGGACGCAGCAGGGGTTCGCGCGACCAGGTGGCCAGCACCACCACGTCCGCCGCCGCCGCGACCGCCGCGGCCGTGGGCACGACGCTCCCGCCGTGCCGCCGCGCGAACGCGACCGCCCGCCGCTCGTCGGCGTCGTGGACGACGAGCGCGTCCCACGAGCGCAGCGTACCCAGGCCCCGGAGGGTGAGTTCGGCCTGGGCCCCGGCTCCGATCACCCCGACCGTGCGGGCGCCTTCGCCGGCCGTACGGGCGATCAGGTCGGTGGCCAGGGCCGCGGCGAGGCCGGTGCGCCAAGCGGTGACGGTGGCGGAGTCGACGAGGGCGAGCAACTCGCCGTCCCTGCCGCTGTGCAGGCAGATCACGCCCCGCAGCGCGGGCGTGGCGCCGGGGAACTTCGCGTTGACCTTGACCGTGTAGGCGTCGACCCCGGGGAGCAACCCGGGCAGCAGAGCCGTGGCCGTGCCCGCGAAGGGGAGGTCGGTACGCACGCGCCGGCCCGGCAGGGCGCTGCCCGCGGCGACGGTGAAGCCCTCGCGCAACGCCTTGAGGCACTCGGCGGGTTCCAGCAGTTCCAGCAGGTCGGTGCGGGTCAGGATCCGGGTCATGCGCGTCAGATTCTCACGCCGCCCCGGCGCGGTCGGCGACAGGCCGCCCCAAGCCGCCCGGCTCGACCCGGGCGGGGAGGACGTCGGGCAACTCGCTCCCGACGCGGTGGAGTCGAGGTGAGCGGACGGGCGGGACCTAAGCACCGCATCGAAAGGCCCTTCGGCCCTGTGGGGCAGAGGCGGGAATTCTTACGCTCAGATCATGATCATGACGAAGAATTCACGGTTATCCGGCCCCTCCCTCGTCTCCGGCGCCGCCGTTCTGGCGCTCGCCGCCTCCACCGCCCTCGTCCCGACGGCCGCGCAGGCCTCCGGCGGCGTCGCCGGCGCCGGCACGTCCGTGTCCCCCGCCGGACATCGCTTCGCGGCCGTCGCCTCCGGGCCGGTGGTCTTCGAGGCCGGGCCGATCGTCGTCACGTGCGCCACGTCGAAGACGCGCGACAACGTGATCCCCGCCGCTCCGGGTCAGGCCAACGCCGCCGGTCCCGTCGCCCTGCGCATCGCGCCCCCGGTCTTCGAGGACTGCACCACGGACGCGCCGGGCCTGCGGGTGACGGTCGAGACGAACGAGAACAGCGGCCCCTGGCAGGTGTCGCTCCAGCACGGCGATCCGAGCACGGCCCGGCTGTCGATCCCCGCCCGGGGCTTCGTGCTGAAGACGAGCGGGCTCCTGGCCTGCACGGCCACCGCCGCGCCGACCGGCCCGGCCGGTGCGGGGGGACTCTGGGAGGGCGGGCCGAAACCGGCGGTCGCCCTGGACCGGGCGGCGATCCCGGTGAAGCTGGAGGGTTCCTTCTTCTGCGCCACGTCGATCACCAGCGCCACCATCTCGGCCCGTTACGCCGTGCACGACACCACGGACCCGAGCCGCGTCGTCACCGTCGACCCGGCCTGACGGGCAGGCGTACGGAGACGGCCGCCCGGGCGAACGCCGCCCGGGCCGGGGGCCGTCCGGCGGATCTCGCAGGACGGGCCCCGGCGCGGACGGACGCGGTCAGCGCTTGAGCGTGAAGGAGAAGTCACCCGCGAGCCGGCCGTCCAGCCGGTCCAGGGAAACGATCCTCCCCTCCGCGATCAGCCGCTCGACCTCGGCCCGCGAGAGCCCGCACCCTTCGGCGATCAGCCGGACCGGCCGGACCGGAACCGGCGCGGCGAAGCGGACCGTGACGTCGAGCGCCTCGTCCGACGGAACCCGCGTTCCGTCGGTGTCGAGGCTCCAGGCGCCCTCCCAGTCGAGGGCGACGCGATTGCGGCGCAGCAGGGCCGGGTCACGGAGCAACTCGGCCGTCAGGTCGAGGTCGTTGCCGTGGAGCCGGTCCAGCAGCTCGGGGCGTACGGAGCGCACGTTCGTCCGCTCGAAGATCGTGAGCTTCGCCGTGTCCCCGCACCCGGTGCAGAGCACGAGGAGCCAGGCGTCGATGGACTTGTGGTGTGCGTTGACGCGGAATTTTCCGCTCGCCCGAAAGCGCCGGCTCGCGCAGGCGGGGCAACGACGGACGACGAGCGGCAGGCAGGTGGCAGCGACCACCCAGGTCTTGAGCAAAGGGATACACCGATTCCAGTGAGAAGTCCGCAGCAGGAAGCAGCGCGGCGCAAGGGCGCGACGCGCTGAACATCACTCGGGGGGTCTCACACGGTGTACAACGGCATGCCTTCGGCTCGACGGCTCGGACGGGCAGCACCGTAGCGGCGCACGACGGCGGCGCACCACCGGTTTTTCGCGGAGCTCTCCAGTGGGCGCCCTCGTCTCACGCGGTCGGGTGGGGGGCCGCCCAGCCCGGCACCCAGGTGCCCGCTCCGTCAAGTCCGGCCGCGGCGGCGGCGAGGTGGGCGCGCAGCGCCGCCAGGGCGGGGTGGGGGTTGTCGCGGTGCCAGAGCAGCGAGTGGGGGTAGACGGGGGTGGGTCCGGTCACCGGGATGCGGCGCAGGCCGTGGTCGGCGGGCCAGACGAGGCGGGTGTGCGCGCCCATGAAGGTGGCCAGGGCCGGGGTGTCCGCGATCGTGTCGAGGAGCGCGTCGGAGCCGAAGTTGGGGCCGGTCGCCTCGATCGTGAGGCCGAACTCGGCGACGAGGTCGTCGTAGTAGGCGGCCCATTCGGAGCCGGGGACGATGCCGGGCATCCAGATCCGGTGCCCCACGAGCCCGGCCGGGGACACCGACCGGGCGCCGGCGAGCGCGTGCGCCGGGCCGGTGAGGAGCTGGAGCGGCTCGTCGAGGACCCGTACGGCCCTGACGTCCTCGGGCAGGGGCCGGCCGGGAGCCGTGACGGCGCGGAAGGAGGCGTCGATCTCTCCGGACCGGATGGCGTCGACGGCCGTCTCGATGTCGAGCAGCATCAGCACGTCCAACTCGACGTCGGGGTGGGTGCGGTGGAAGGCGCGCATCAGCCCCGCGGCGGCGCCGCGCGAGGCGATGATGTCGACGCGCAGGGGGCGGCGGCCGGCGCGGACGGAGGCGGTCGCGCGTTCGGCGACGCGAAGCAGCTCGCGGGCGTGGGGCAGGAACGCCTGCCCGTCGATGGTGGGCACGGCGCCGCGCGGGGTGCGGGTGAACAATCTGACGCCGAGGTGGCGTTCCAGGGCGGCGACGCGCTTGGAGACGGCCTGCTGGGTGACGGCCAGCTCGACGGCGGCCTCCCTGAACTGCCCCGCGTCGGCGACGGCGACGAAGGTCCGGACGGCTTCGAGGTCCATGCCCGCAGCCTAGTCGTACAACCAACGGTTGTGGCCAAGGCTCGGATGGTTGTTTGATCCCATGTCGCGGCGCTCGCTTTGATGGCTCCGATCGCGGACCGGTTGTACGGGTGAGGGGTGTCGGGCATGGGGAGCGGGGGACGCCCGGGGCGGGATTTCGCCTGGCTGTGGGCGGCGTACGGGGCCGGCGCGCTCGGCACCTGGATCGCGTTCGGCGCGTTCCCCCTGATCGCGATCCGGGTCCTGGACTGCGGGCCGGCCGAGGTCGCCGCACTGTCCGCCGCCGGCGTCGCGGTCGGCGCGGTCGTGGCGGTACCGCTCGGCCCGTGGGCGGAGTTCCGCCGCAAACGGCCGGTGCTGATCACGATGGCCCTGGCGCGTTGCGCGGCCCTGCTGACGGTGCCCGCCGCCTTCGCGCTCGGGGCGCTCACCTTCACGCAGCTCCTGCTGGTCACGGTCGTCGTCTCGGCCGCCGACATCACCTTCCGGGCCGCTTCGGGCGCGTACCTGAAGGCGCTGCTGCCGGCCGAGGAGCTCCTCCTCGCCAACGCCCGGCTCGAATCGACGACGTGGACGACGGCGATCGTCGGACCTCCGCTGGGCGGCGCGGCGATCGCCCTCCTGGGCCCGGTGGCGACCGTGGTGGCCGACGCCGCAGGCCAGCTGCTCTCGGCGTTCGCCGTCCACGCCTCGGGCGGGCCCGAGGCCCGACCCGAACGACCCGGACGCGCCGCGCGAACCGGACGCGCCGGACGTGCGAAAGGTGCCCGTGGGCGGGCCGGAGAGCTGTTCGAGGGCTGGCGGTACGTCCTCGCCGACGCCGCCCTGCGTCCGCTGTTCCTCAACACCACGACGTTCAACGGCCTGGTGATGGCCACGCAACCGTTGATGGCGGTCCTCATGCTCGGTCCGCTGGGCTTCGCGCCCTGGCAGTACGGGCTCGCCTTCGCCCTGCCCTCGATCGGCGGGCTGCTCGGGGCCCGGCTCGCCGGACCACTCGCCGCCCGGTTCGGGCGCGACCGGGTCCTGGTGGCGTCGGGGACCCTGCGCGCGCTCTGGCCCGTCGGCCTGGTCTTCCTGGGACCGGGTACCGGCGGTCTGCTGCTGGTGGTGGGCGTCGAGTTCGGCCTCGTCCTGTGCTGCGGGGTCTTCAACCCCGTCCACGCCGCCTACCGTCTCGAACGCACCCCGGACGACCGGGTCACCCGCACCCTGGCGGCCTGGGCGGTGACGGCCAAGGCGACGACCGCCCTCCTGACGGCGCTCTGGGGCCTGTGGGGAGCCCTGCTCGGTCCGCGCGCGGCGATCGGCCTGGCCGGCGCGCTGCTGCTCGCGACCCCGCTCCTGCTCCCCCGGCGGCTCGGCGACCGCTCCCGGGGGTGACCCGGTGGCTCCGGCGGACCGCGCTCTTGGACGATCGACCGTTTCCGACCGGGCCGCACCGGCCGGATTCCGTGTCCGGATCCAGTCACCCCCGGGAAGCACTCCTGGTTGACTGACGCCTGCGGCCGGACCCCGGACGGAAGGGCGGCTCCTTCCCGCCACGGGGCGGCCGACAGGAGGCCTCGCGCGCCGACCAGCGGTGTTCGGCGCGCGCGGGCCCTCCGCCGCCGCCACACCCCCTCCCCCCTCCATCCCAGCATCGGAGATGGTCTGGCATATGCGCCACATCGAGGCGCATTCTTACCTGGATGCCCATCGAATACGTCGATTCGGCTCGCAGGTGAGGAGTGGGAAATGGCGGTCTACGTCCTGGGGCACCCGTCCGAACGGGCTCGGCCCGCCGTGGTGAGGGCGCTCTCCGGAGCGGGTCTGGACACCGCGTTCGACCTGCCGCGCGGGGACCTCGCCGGGGTCGAGGGCGTGGTCGTGTGGGGCGGACCGGGGCCCTGGGAGCCGAACGGCGCGCGGCGCCTCGTACGGGAGGCCCTGGCCGCCGAGGTCCCGGTGCTGGCGTGGGGCGACGGCACGCGCCTGCTGCTCGGGGGCGCGGATACCGTGACGGACCCCGGTCCGGGCGCGCGACCCGCCGCGGGGCCCGACCCCGACCGGGCATCCGCCCCCGAGTCCGAAGCCGAAGCCGAATCCGGCCCCGGCCCCGTGGTGGCGGGACCGGCCGCCGAAGCCGACCCGCTGTTCTCCGGGATGCCGCTGCCGCCCCAGGGGATCCGGGCCGACCCGGCGCCCGTGGACCTGCCCGCCGGAGCCGTCGTCCTGCTCTCCCGCGACGGTTTCCCGCCGCAGGCGTTCCGCCTCGGCCCCGGCGCGTGGGGCGTTCGTCTCCGTAAGCGGGGCAATCCCGGGGCCGGGACCGCCCTCGATCCCTGGGCGGAGGAGCTCCTGGGCCGGTTCGGGGCGCTCGTGGCCGCCCGCGCCGAGCACACCGCCACCCGGGCGTTCTTCACCCGCCGCGCGGACGCGTGGGAGGAGCGCTTCGCCCATCAGACCCCCGCTTACGAGGCCGCCGTCGCCCGCATGCGGCTCGCGCCCGGCGGGCGGGCGGTGGACCTCGGCTGCGGCACGGGACGGGCGATGCCCGCGCTGCGGGGCCAGGTCGGCCCCGCCGGGCAGGTGTTGGGCATCGACGTCACCCCGGCCATGCTGACGGCGGCGGCCCGGCACGACCGCGCCCGCCACGGGCACCTGCTGGCCGCCGACTGCACCAGGCTCCCGCTGCCCGACGGCCGCGTCCACGGCGTCTTCTCGGCGGGCCTCCTCGACCACCTCCCGGACCCGGACTCCGCCCTTCGCGAATGGGCCCGCGTGACCGCGCCGGACGGCGCCCTCCTGCTCTTCCACCCCTCGGGACGCGCCGAACGCGCCGCCCGGCACCACCGCCCGCTCGACCCCGACGACCTCCTCGCCGAGCACAACCTGCGCCCCGCGCTGGAGCGGAGCGGCTGGCACCTCGACGAGTACGAGGACGCCCCCGGCCACTTCCTGGCCCGCGCCGTACCCGGCGCCCCGGGCTCCGGCGGGGGCCCCGGCCCCACCTCGTGTCGTCGCTGACGCGCAAGCGCTCGAAGCGCAGGACGAGCAGGGGTGTCGGGGGGGCCTCCGCGTCCGCGGGCGGATCGTCAGCTCACCCGCGCGCCGTCCCCCGCGCGCGCGGACGTGAGCCGGCGGACGCCCGGCACGGCGAGCAGCACCACCGTCGCGAGGAGGATGCCCAGGCAGCAGACCCACATCATGGTGGTCGAGCCCGCCCGGTCCGCCGTCCCGCCGGCCAGGACGTAGGCGAGGGGGACCAGGGCGGTCTCCCCCAGCATGGTCAGCGAGGTCACCCGGCCGATGAGGGCCTCCGGTACGTGTTGCTGCTTCGCGGTCTCGAAGAACACGACGGCCAGTTCCAGGGCGGATCCGCTGACCAGCATCGCGGCGAGCAGGCCGGGCAGGTCCGCGCCGTACGCGAGGGCCGCGAGCGGCAGGGGCCACACGAGCTGGACGAGCACGCAGGCGAGCATCACGCGGCGGGGCTTCCACCGGAGGGCGACGAGGGAACCGAGCACCATCCCCGCGGAGAACGCCGACACCGCCCAGCCCCAGTGCTGCGCCCCGTTCGGCCGGTCGGACAGGACGAGGGGGCCGAGGAGTTGGTATCCGGCCATCCACAGCGGTACCGCGAGGGTTCCGGAGAGGGCGTAGCCCCACATCCACGGCCGGCTGCGGAAGGCGGTCCACCCTTCGCGGGCGCCCTCGAAGAAGCCCGTGGTCCGCCCGGGCCCCGGGGTGGACGCGGTGGGCAGGCCGGCCAGGACGAGGGCGCAGGCGGCGAAGGCTGCGGCGGCGACGAGCAGCACGGGGCCGAAGCCGAAGGCGGCGCCGAGCAGGGAGCCGAGGCCGGGGACGGCGATCCGGGCGAGGTTGAGGACCAGGCGCAGGGCGGCGTTGGCGCTCTGGAGGTCGCGGGCGGGCACGAGTTGGACGATGAGTCCCTGGAAGGCGGGTTGGACGGCGGCGGCCGTGGCCCCGGTGGTGGCGGCCGCCGCGAGGAACATCCACAGGGCCGGCCGCGGTGGGCCGGCGAGGAGGACGGCCCCCATCAGGCCCTGGACGACGGCGAGCAGCGCGTTCCCGGCGACGACGAGGGCGCGCCGCGCGTACCGGTCGGCGAGGACGCCTCCCACGGGCAGCAGGAGGGTCTGGGTGGTCACGGTGCAGCCGAGGACCAGGCCGACGGAGAGGCCGTCGCCGCCGGTGCTCAGGACGGCGAAGGCGAGCACCACGTTGACCAGGCTGGTTCCGGCGGTGGAGATGCCCCGGCCGGTCACGTAGCGGATGTAGGGGGTGCGCCAGGCCGTGGCGGTCGCCTCGGCGGTTCGGGCGGTGGTCATCTGGCTCCTGCGGTGCGGGTACGGGTGGTGCGGGCGGGGCGGGTAGGGGGCGGTGCGCGGCCGGTTCCCGGGGCCTGTCGTCGAACTCCTGTCGTCGCCCGGAGGGCAGGCGGGAGTTCGACGACAGGCCTTAGCGGGCTGGCGGTCCCGGGGGGCGCTCCGGTCGGTGCTCCGGGTGGTCGGGGCGGGGGACGGCGTGGCGGGCGCCGGCCCGCAGGCCGGGGGCGATGAGCTTGACGACCGAGAAGTCCTCGGTGGTGCCGAGGTCGACGACCAGTGGTTCCTGCCCCGTGACCTCGGCCAGTCGGGCGCAGGCCCAGCGCAGTTCGACCCCGACGTCGGTGAAGTCCGGTGTCGTGGCGGCGGGCAGTTCGTGGTGGGCGCGGGCCCCGGGGTCGCGCCGGGGCCGTGCGGTGACCCCGCGCCGGGCGTGCGCGTAGACGGCGGTGACGTCGTCGCGGGTGCCGTTGATGAGGGTGAGGCGGCTCTGGACCGCCTCCGTGATGGCGCGGGCGAGGGCGACTCCGGGCGAGGAGTGGGCGCCGGATCCGGCGGTGAGCAGGGCGAAGTCCTCGCTCCAGACGAAGGCGGCGAAGCACGGGAGTCCCCAGCGGTTGGGGACGAGGGCCAGGTCGAGGAAGACACCACCGCGGGTGACGCGCTCGATCAGCTCGGTGCACAGGGGGTCTTCGACGGTCTCGGCGCGGAAGGTCACCCGGGGGTCGCCGGGGACGGCGGCGAGCCGGCTGAGGGCGTCGCGTTCCATCACCTCGTACGCGGCGTGCAGCGCGGCCTCCTCGAAGGTGTTGCCCGAGGCCAGGCCGTTGCTGGTGACCGTGAGCCCCGGCGGCCGCCAGTGGCCGGGCCGCGAGCTGCCCAGGCGGACGCAGTCGCGCGGTACGGGGACGCGGGCGCCGCCGAGGGTGCCGGTGGCCGTGACCCAGTCGAGCGGGGTGCCGTCGTGCAGGAGGCTGCCCGGGTGCCGGTCGAGCAGGTCGAGGGCGTAGGGCGGCCGCAGGGCCGAGGCGGGGGTGCGATGGTGGACGGCGGGCGGGCAGGCGAACTCGGCGTGCCACATCTCGATGGACTCCATCGCGGCCGAGACGCGGGCGAGGAGCGGGGTGTGTCCCTTGCCCTGGGAGACCGACAGGCTGCGGGAGAGGGGGCGTACGGCGACGGCGACGGGGATGCCGATGACGTCCAGGCCCGTGACGTCGGCGACGCGGGTGATCCCGTACTCCGGCAGGCGACGGCGCACCAGTTCCCAGGTCTCGGCGGGCGGGCGGACCCGGTGGGTTCCGGCGGTGAAGACCTTGAGCCCGGTCGGGGCGGCGGACGGGCGGGCGTTCACGAGGCCTCCCCCTTCCGGGCGGGCTCGCCCCGCCGGGCCGTACGCGCTCCCCCGGCTTCGCGTCGCTCCCGGAGTTCGGCGTGCTCCCGCATCCGGGGACGCTCGGTGGATTCCGGGGTCGCGCGGTCTTCGCCCGTCTCCCGATGGCGCCTCAGGAAGAAGGGCCGCAGGGCCTCTTCGGCTTCGTGTGCGGACGTGAATCCGCGGTCCCGGGCGGCGGCGTCGAGTACCTCCGTGCTGCAATCGCCGCGCAACTGCCAGGCCTGTGCGAGTTGGAGACGGAGAACCGATTTCTTCAACTGGTCGGGGTTCCTGGAATATCCGGAACGGGCGACGGCCTGGTTCATCGCCAGACTCGCGGAGATCTCGGTGTGGTGAACCGCGGATTCCGGAAGGAGCAGTCGGACCGTGGCGGGGTCGCGGAGGTCGGCCGTCAGACGGGCCGAGCGGACCAGGAGGGTGAGCATGGCTTCCCGTTCGCCCAGTTCCTCGCGTTCCCGTTCCGGAACCCAGGCGTGGATCGCCTCGTCGCTCAGTGAGCCCGCGTCCAGCCCCTCCCGGGCGGCGGCCCGCAGCGCCTCGTCCTCCAGCACGCGCGCCGGGGTGCCGGGCGGGCGGCCGGACACGGCGGCCAGCACCTGGGTGCGCCGGCGCGCGCGCTGGTCGGCGCCGAACAGCCGCTGATAGTCGAAGCGGGCGGCGAGGCTGACGAAGCCCGCGGCGGTGCGCTCGCCGGTGAACCGTCCGCGCCAGCGGTGGAGCCAGGCGGTCTCCCAACCGTCGGTCCACGTGCCCGCCACGGCCGCCGGCCTGGGGTGGGAGGCGTACAACGCGCGGACGTGGCGCAGCGCCTCGCGGGCGTCCCGCCGTTTGAGCGAGACCTCCTCGGGGCGCGCGCCGGCCAACCGGCCGACCCGTTCGGCCGCCGCGGCGAGGACGGCGTCCGGGGGGAACACCTCCCCCCGCGGACCCAGTTCGCGCGTGACGGCGCGCCAGGACCGTCGGAGGTAGGGCAGGGTCCGCGCCACCTCCAGGAGCGCTTCCGCTTGTGCCGCGTCGATCACGCCCTCGGCGCCGGCCAGGCGCAGCGCGTGGCGCATGTCGACGAGGGCCTCGCTGAAGGCGCTGCCGTCCGGTCGCTCGCCGTGGGCCACGGCGACCTCGTCGTCGGCGTCGATCTCGCCGGTGCGGTACATGGCGTAGACGCGGCCCACGCCGCGCATTCCGCAGGAATGCAGTTCGGCCGCCCGTAACGCACCCATACTGGCGGCCCCGATCACGACGGTACCGCTGTTCATCACGTCCAGTATTTCCTTGTGCCGCACCGGCTCGTGTCCGTGGTAAAGGCCGTCAATAATGAGGACGAAATCCTGGGGCCGGACACCGAGGCAGAAAAGGTCACCATGGCGAATCGGTGGGTGCACGATACAGTCATCAATTTCTCCGAGAATTTCCGCTGCCCCGAGGGTCGGCCCCGCAAAAACGTGGACGGTCATCCGGTTTTCTCGCCTCCACTCCTCCGACGGTTCGACGGTTCGGCCGGACGGCCGCGTCGGGGGGCAGCGTAGCGGGGGAGGCACGGGATGGATACGGGCAAAATATCGCCACCAACAGGTGGAACCGGCCCATAGCGCACATCTGCGACACGGCACTGTAGACCGGCGATCCGGACGGGCCGAGGAGCTCGTGCGGAGAATCAGTGAAGAAGAAATCGGCGCCCGTCGAATTACCGGAACCGCCGACCCGGGAGGGTTTTCTTGATCATCTCCACGGTTGTCCGAAAGGCGCTCCCGAGGGATTAGGCCGTTGACCCCGCAGACATCCCGTTGTTACGTTCGAAGTGTCGAGCCGCCCGGCGGTCACGCTCCATCGCGGCCCGTTCGGGGGCATCCCGATGCGAAGTCACACGCCATTTCGAGCTGCTTCGCGCCAATTATCGAGGGAGGAAACGTCATGAACACCGAGAACGCCATCGAGGCGTCGGAGGACCTGTTCGACGAGGCCGTACCGACGACCATCGCGCACGAGTCGGCGTCCTACACCGACGAGTGACGGCCGGTGGGGGGGGGCCCCCGGGGCCCCCCCCCCCCCCCCCCCCCCCCCCCGCCGCCCCCCGGCCCCCCGCCCCCCCCCACCCCGACCGCGACCCGGCCGCCACACCCCGGA
>NZ_JBEZIB010000054.1:0-38324 GCF_040650855.1 Streptomyces sp. NPDC048606
CCTTGTACTGGACGTACTCGGTCTTCCGCCCGGTGCGGCGAGAGTGCGTGCCAGGCGTCGCGGGGCAGGCGGGAGTTTGACGACAGGGCCTAGGCCGCCGCGTCCTTCGGATCAGCTCGCGGCCCGCACCGCCGCCTCGAACGCGGCGTGGGCGGTCGCGTCGAACAGGACGAAGCGGACCTCCTCGACCGCGGTGCGGGCGGCCCGTACGGTCTCCACGGCGATCCGGGCGCCGTCGTCCATGGGCCAGCCGTAGATGCCGGTGGAGATCGCGGGGAAGGCGACGGTGCGGGCCCCGAGCTCGTCGGCGACGCGCAGGGACTCGCGGTAGCAGGAGGCGAGGAGGGCCGAGCGGTCCTCCTCGCGGGACCAGACCGGGCCGACGGTGTGGATGACGTGTTCGGCGGGCAGTCGGCCGGCCGTGGTGGCGACGGCCCGGCCGGTCGCGAGGCCCTTGCCGTAGTGGGAGCGGCGCAGTTCCCGGCAGGCGGCGAGGATCTCGGGGCCGCCGCGCCGGTGGATGGCCCCGTCCACGCCCCCGCCGCCGAGCAGCGAGGAGTTCGCGGCGTTGACGATGGCGTCGGCCGCCTCGGTGGTGATGTCGCCGCGGACCAGGGTGACGCGGACCGTCATGACGTGGCCTTTCGCAGGTGGCGCCAGACCGACTTGGCGGCGTTGTGGCCGGACATGCCGTGCACCCCGGGGCCGGGCGGGGTCGCGGAGGAGCACAGGAACACCGCCGGGTGGGCCGTGGTGTACGGGGACAGGGTGAGCCGCGGGCGCAGCAGGAGTCGGAGCCCGGCGGCGGAGCCGCAGGCGATGTCCCCGCCGACGTAGTTCGGGTTGCGGGCGGCGAGCTGGGGCGGGCCGGCGGTGGCGCGGGCGAGGACCAGGTCGCGGAAGCCCGGGGCGAACCGCTCCAGCTGCCGCTCGACGGCCTCGGTGAGGTCCCCGTCCCAGCCGGCGGGGACGTGTCCGTACGCCCAGAAGACGTGCTTGCCCTCGGGCGCGCGGCCGGGGTCGACGAGGCTGGGCTGGGCGGTGATGAGGAACGGGTTGCGGGGGGCCCGGCCGCCGGAGGCGAGCTGGAGGGCGGCGTCGATGTCGCGGCTGCCGGGTCCGATCTGGACGGTGCCGGCCCGGCGGGGGGCCTCGGCGGTCCAGGGGACGGGGCCGTCGAGGGCGTAGTCGAGCTTGAAGACGGAGGCGCCGTAGCGGTAGCCGTCGTAGGCGTTGCCGAGGCGGGCGATGCGGGCGAGGGCGGTCGGGGAGGTGTCGAAGACGTACGCGCGGGCGGGCGGCAGGTCGTCGAGGCGCTTGACCTCGAAGTCGGTGTGGACGGAGCCGCCGAGGTCGGTGAGGTAGCCGGCGAGGGCGTCGGAGACGGACTGGGATCCGCCGCGCGGCATCGGCCAGCCGCCCGCGTGCGCGGCGAGGGCGAAGACGAGGCCGACGGCGCTGGTCGCGACACCGCCGAGCGGGGCGATGACGTGCGCCACGAGTCCGGCGAACAGCGCCCGCGCCCGGTCGTCGCGGAAGCGGCGCAGCAACCAGGTGGAGGGGGGCAGTCCGGCCAGCCCGAAGCGGGCCAGGGTGAGGGGGTCGCGGGGCAGGGCGGTGTTCGGCAGGGACATGAAGTCCCGGGCGAGGGTGTCCCACTTGCCGAGGAAGGGGGCCACGAGGCGTCGGTAGGCGCCGGCGTCGCGCGGGCCGAAGGAGGAGGCCGTCTCGGCGACGGAGCGGGAGAGCACGGCGGCGCTCCCGTCGTCGAAGGGGTGCGCCATGGGCAGGGGGGCGTGCAGCCACCGCAGTCCGTAGCGCTCCAGCGGCATCGTCGCGAAGACGGGCGAGCCGATGCCGAGCGGGTGCACCGCCGAGCAGGGGTCGTGGCGGAAGCCGGGGAGGGTCAGCTCCTCGGTGCGGGCTCCTCCCCCGACGGTGCCGGCGGCCTCGAAGACCGCCACGGAGCAGCCCCGTCGGGCCAGTTCGACCGCGGCGGTCAGACCGTTGGGCCCCGCCCCCACCACGACTGCGTCGAGAATCGACGGCACTGACAGCTCCTTCGTCCGGTGGCGGCACTGGTTCCAGGATATGGCGCCCGGTCGCCCGGCTCCGTGCCCGCCGTCCGGGGGCCGCCGTCCCGGGGCCGGCGGGCACGGGTGCGTTCAGGCTCCGCGCAGCAGGTCGCGGACGCGGAAGGCGGTGGCCTCGTCGCGTCCGACGGCGAACGGCAGGGCGTTGTCGCGGTCCACCCGGAAGGGGACCCCGTCGACGGTGCTGTGCGCGCCGCCCGCCTCCTCGACGAGCAGCAGTCCGGCGGCGTGGTCCCAGGCGGAGGGCCAGGTGAAGGCGAGGGCGTCCATCTCGCCGCGGGCCACGCGCAGGTACTCCAGGCCCGCCGAGCCGCAGGGGCGGGCGGCGACGCCGGGTACGTCGAGGCGGGCCAGGGCGCGCCGGTCGTGCTCGGAGGTGTAGAGGGGGTGGGCGGTGGCGACCCGCAGCTCGGCGCCCGGTCGCGGCGAACCGCTGTGGATCCGCTCGCCGTTGACGTACGCGCCCTGTCCGCGCACGGCGGTGGCCAGTTCCTCCCGGGCGGGGGCGAAGGTCCAGGAGGCGAGGATCTCGCCGCGCACGGCCAGTGCCACGAGGGTGCAGAAGGCGGGGTCGCCGTCCACGAACTGCCGTGTCCCGTCCACGGGGTCGACGATCCACACGGGGGTGTCGGCGCGCAGCGCGGCGTAGCTGCCGGGGTCGGCGTGGACCGCTTCCTCGCCGACGACGGCGGAGCCGGGCAGGATCTTGGTGAGGGAGGCGGTCAGGTGTTCCTCGGCCAGCCGGTCGGCGGCGGTCACGAGGTCGTGGGGACCGCTCTTGTGGTCGACCTCGTGCGCGGCGAGCTGCCGGAACCTCGGCATGATCTCGGCGGCCGCCGCCGCGCGCACGGCGTCTTCCACGGCGGACAGGTCGCGGGCCAGGAATTCATCGATCATGTCCCCAGCAAAGCACGCCCGCCCGCCGATTCCCACCGCCCGTGCGCCGCCCGTCCCGCCGCGGCCCCGCCGCGGACCGGGTTCGGCGCGTCAGCCGTTGACGGCCGGGATGACGTGTTCGCCGTAGGTGTCGATGGTGGCCTCGCGCGCGTCGTGCATGTCGTAGAGGGCGAACTGGTGGACGCCGAGGTCGCGGAGGCGGCGGAGCTTGTCGACGTGGGCGTCGACGGGGCCCAGGAGGCAGAAGCGGTCGACGATCTCGTCGGGGACGAAGTCGGTGGAGGGGTTTCCGGCGCGGCCGTGGTGGCTGTAGTCGTAGCCCTGGCGGGCCTTGACGTACTCGGTGAGCTCCTCGGGGACCATGTCGGAGTGCTCGCCGTAGCGGGAGACGAGGTCGGCGACGTGGTTGCCGACCATGCCGCCGAACCAGCGGCACTGGTCGCGGGCGTGGGCCAGGGCGGCGGGCGAGTCGTCGGCCGTGACGTAGGCGGGGGCGGCCACGCAGATGGTGATCGCGTCGGGGTCGCGGCCCGCCTCCGTCGCGGCCTGGCGTACGGCCTTGACCATCCATTCGGTGAGGTAGGGGTCGGCGAGCTGGAGGATGAAGCCGTCGGCCTTCCGCCCGGCGAGGGCGAGGGCCTTCGGCCCGTACGCGGCCATCCACACGGGCAGTCTGCCCTCGCGGATCCAGGGGATCTTGATCGGGTTGCCGTCGACGAGCGCCTCGCGGCCCTCCGCGAGGTCGCGGATGACGTCCATGGCCTCGCCCAGGCGGGCCAGGGTGTTGGGGGCCCGGCCGGCGACCCGCATCGCCGAGTCGCCGCGGCCGATGCCGCAGACGGTGCGGTTGCCGTACATGTCGTTGAGGGTGGCGAAGGTGGAGGCGGTCACCTCCCAGGTGCGGGTGCCCGGGTTGGTGACCATCGGTCCGATGTGGAGCTTGCGGGTGTTGGCGAGGATCTGGCTGTAGATGACGAACGGCTCCTGCCACAGCACGGCCGAGTCGAAGGTCCAGCCGTAGCGGAAGCCGTTGCGCTCGGCGCGCTTCATCAGGCTGATCACCGCCGAGGCGGGAGGGTCGGTTTGCAGGACGAGGCCGAAGTCCATGGCGGGCTGCTCCTTGCGCTTGCCGCGTGCGGTGCTTACAGGTACTGGCAGGTGGACCGGTGGACGAAGGCTCCGTGTCCGGCACGGCCGGTGTACCGGCGCTGGTCGAGGACGAGTTCGCCGCGCGAGAGGACCGTGTCGACGCGTCCGGTGATCCGCCTGCCCTCGTACGCCGAGTAGTCCACGTTCATGTGGTGCGTCTCGGCGGAGATGACCTGCTCGGCGTGCGGATCGTAGAGGACGATGTCGGCGTCGGAGCCCGGCGCGATGGTGCCCTTGCGCGGATAGAGGCCGAACATCCGGGCCGGGCTCGCGCACGCGATCTCGATCCAGCGTCGGCGGCTGATGTGCCCGTCCAGGACGGCCTGGTGGAGGAGGTCCATGCGGTTCTCCACCCCCGGCAGCCCGTTGGGGATCTTCGAGAAGTCCCCGCGGCCCAGCTCCTTCTGGCCCCGGAAGCAGAACGGGCAGTGGTCGGTGGAGACCACCTGGAGGTCGTTCGTGCGCAGGCCCCGCCACAGCGCCGCCTGGTGCTCGCGGGGCCTGAGCGGGGTGGAGCAGACGTACTTGGCTCCCTGGAAGTCGGGCTCCTCCAGGTTGTCGGTGGACAGGAACAGGTACTGCGGGCAGGTCTCCCCGAAGACGGGCAGTCCCTTGTCCCGGGCCGCCGCCAGTTCGGCGACCGCCTCCTCGGCCGAGACGTGGACCACGTACAGCGGGGAGCCGGCGACCCGGGCGAGCTGGACGGCCCGGTGGGTGGCCTCCGCTTCGAGGAGGACCTTGCGGACCTCGCCGTGGTGGCGGGGGTCGGTCTCGCCGCGCGCCAGGGCCTGTTCGACGAGGACGTCGATGGCGATGCCGTTCTCGGCGTGCATCATGATCAGCCCGCCGTTGCCGGCGGCCCGCTGCATGGCGCGCAGGATCTGGCCGTCGTCGCTGTAGAAGACCCCGGGATAGGCCATGAAGAGCTTGAAGGAGGAGACGCCCTCGCCCACCAGGAGGTCCATCTCCTTGAGGGTGTGGTCGTTGACGTCCGACAGGATCATGTGGAAGGCGTAGTCGATCGCGCAGTTGCCGTCCGCCTTGGCGTACCAGGTGTCGAGGCCCTCGCGCAGCGAGTGGCCCACGCTCTGTACGGCGAAGTCCACGATGGTGGTGGTGCCTCCCCAGGCGGCGGCCCGGGTGCCCGTCTCGAAGGTGTCCGAGGCGGAGGTGCCGCCGAAGGGGAGTTCCATGTGGGTGTGCGCGTCGACCCCGCCCGGGATGACGTACTTGCCCGTGGCGTCGATGGTGCGGTCGGCGGTCCAGGCCCCGGCGGGCGCCGAGCCGTGGGTGGCGAGCGCCGCCACGCGGCCGTCCTCGATCAGGACGTCCGCGTGCAGCTCGTCGGCGGCGGTGACGACCAGTCCGCCGCGGATCAGGGTGCGGGTGCTCATGGGATCCCCCTACGGGACGGGCTACGTGAGGCTGCGGAGCGCCTGTTCGAGGATCTCGGCGCCCTCTTCCGCCTCGGCGACGGTCAGGGAGAGCGGCGGCGCGACGCGCAGCACGCTCGTGTTGTGGCCGCCGCCCTTGCCGAGCAGCAGGCCGCCTTCGCGGGCGGCCTCCAGGACGGCGGCGGCGGCCTCCGGGTCGGCCCGGTCGGTGCCGGGGCGGGTGAGTTCGAGGCCGGCCATGAGGCCCCGGCCGCGGACCTCGCGTACGGCGGGCACGTGGGCGGCGATGGCGCGCAGTCGCTCCAGGAGGAGGCCGCCGACGCGACGGGCGTTGCCCTGGAGGTCGTGTTCCTGGAGGTAGGCGAGGTTCGCGACGCCGGCGGCCATGGTGATCGGGGAGCCGCCGAAGGTGGAGATGGAGTTGGCGTCGACGCTGTTCATGATCTCGGCGCGGGCCACGACCCCGCCGATGGACATGCCGTTGCCGATGCCCTTGGCGAAGGTGAGGATGTCCGGCGGGCCGTTCTGGGCGTGGGCCTGCCAGCCCCAGAAGTGGTCTCCGGTGCGGCCCCAGCCGGTCTGCACCTCGTCGCTGATCCAGAGGATGCCGTGCCGGTCGAGGACCTCGCGGAAGGCCCCGTAGAGCCCGTCGGGCGGTGAGGTGAAGCCGCCGACGCCCTGGATCGGCTCGGCGATCAGGGCGGCGACGCCGCCGCGGGCCTGGCCGAGCACGTCTTCGAGGTCGGCGACGGCCGCGGCGGTGAACTCCTCGTCCGTCAGGTGGGCGAAGGGGCCCCGGGAGCGGACGGCTCCGTGGACGTAGTACGTCTGGAGCGGGGAGAGGCTCGTCGGGGACCAGCCCCGGTTGCCGGTGATGGAGACGGTGGAGAAGGACCGGCCGTGGTAGCTGTTGCGCATCGCGAGGATCTGGTTGGAGCGGCGGTACGTCGTCGCGAGCAGCAGGGCGGTGTCGTTGGCCTCGGTGCCGGAGGTGGTGAAGAAGACGCGGGCGTCGGGGATGCCGGAGAGCGCGGCGACCCGTTCGGCCAGCTCGATCATCGGCCGGTTGAGGTAGAGGGTGGAGGAGTGGATGATCCGGCCGGCCTGTTCGGAGACGGCCTTGGTGACCTCCGGCAGGGCGTGGGCGGTCATCGTGGTGAGGATGCCGCCGAAGAAGTCGAGGTAGCGGTTGCCGTCGGCGTCCCAGACGTGGCGTCCCTCGCCGTGGGTGAGCTCGATGGGGCGGTCGTAGTAGAGCGCGAGCCAGTCGGGGAGCACGGAGCGGTGGCGACTGTGCAGGGGGATGGGGTTGGTCACGGCTGTACGAGCCCTCCGTAGGCGTCGGGGCGGCGGTCGCGGTAGAAGGCCCACTGGTCGCGGACCTCCTTGATCAGGTCGAAGTCGAGGTCCCTGACGAGGAGTTCCTCCTCCTTGTCGCTGGCGACGTCTCCGACGAAGCGGCCTCGGGGGTCGACGAAGTAGCTGGTGCCGTAGAAGTCGTTGTCGCCGTACTCCTCGCGGCCGACGCGGTTGATGGCGGCGATGAAGTACTCGTTGGCGACGGCGGAGGCGGGCTGTTCCAGCTGCCACAGGTAGGCGGACAGGCCCCGGGAGGTCGCGGACGGGTTGTAGACCAGCTGGGCCCCGGCGAGGCCGAGTTGGCGCCAGCCCTCGGGGAAGTGCCGGTCGTAGCAGATGTAGACGCCGACGCGGCCGACGGCGGTGTCGAAGACGGGCCAGCCGAGGTTGCCGGGGCGGAAGTAGAACTTCTCCCAGAAGCCCTTGACCTGTGGGATGTGGTGCTTGCGGTACTTGCCGAGGTAGCTTCCGTCGGCGTCGATGACGGCTGCGGTGTTGTAGTAGAACCCCTCGTCCTCGACCTCGAAGACGGGGACGACGATGACCATGCCGGTCTCGCGGGCCAGCTCCTGCATCCGGCGGACGGTGGGGCCTTCGGGGACGGGTTCGGCCCAGCGGTAGTGCTCGGGCTCCTGGACCTGGCAGAAGTAGGGGGCGTTGAACACCTCCTGGAAGCCGATGACCTTCGCACCCTGCGCCGCCGCGCGGCGGGCGTGCTCCTCGTGCTTGGCGATCATCGACTCGGTGTCTCCGGTCCAGGTGGCCTGGACGAGTGCGGCGCGGACGACTTGGGCCATGAGCTGCTCCTCGCGACGGGAACGCCGACTTCTACGCACGTAGACGGTGTCCGTAGGGAGTCGAAGGTAGGCCTCGTCACAGCGCGGGGCAAGACCACGTTGCGCGGTTGGAGTAGTCGATCAAGTTACGTCGCCACGCGGTCGTTTGCGATCAGCAGACGGGCGCTTCAGGCTCCCGCGACGCCCGCCACCCGCAGCGCGTGCGTCAGATCGCGGTGCCGGGTCCCCGACAGCTCGCCGGCGGCGCGCAGCAGCCGGGGCGCGAACCAGCGCGGGTCGTGGCGGGCCAGCGCGGCGGCCTCCTCGGCGGTGCGCAGCCGCACGAAGGCGGCGAGCAGGGCGTGGGCCTCCCGCTCGTGCCCGGCGGCCCCGAGGGCGAGGGCCGCTTCGGCGACCTCCGCGCCGGGGCGGGCCACGCCCTGGCGCAGCAGCCGGTCGCCGTCGGCGGTCCGGCCGGCCCGGCCCAGGGCGGCGGCGGCCTCGGCGAGCCGTACGGGCGGCAGCGAGGCCGCCTCCCACAGCAGGGTGCCCCAGTCGGCGGCGAGCCCGGCGCGGGCGAGGTCGTCCGCGAGGCCGGGCAGCCGGTCGGCGGGCCAGGCCGCGCCCTGGCAGAGCAGCGCGTGCGCCTCCCCGGTCCTCCCCCGCGCCCGCAGCGCGAGGAGTTCGGCGACGAAGTCCCGCCGGGCCCGTACGGGAACGGACACGGCCCCGGCGGGCGCGGGGCCCTGCGGTGCGGGGGCGTAGGGCCGGGGCACGTGCGGGGCGGGCCCGTGCGCGTCGGGGCCGTACGGCGCGCCGCCGGGACCGGACCCGGCACCGTACGGGGCGTCGGCGTGGGGGGCGGGACCGTGCGGGGCGGCGCCGTACCCGTCGGGGCCGTGCGGGGCGGCGCCGTACGACGCGTCGGCATACCCGACGGGGCTCTGCGCGGCGGGGCCGTACCCGTCGGTGCCCTGCGCGGCGGGGCCGTACGAGGCGTGGTCCTGCGGGGCGGGGGCCTGCGGCGCCGGGCCGGAGGCGTGGGCGTCGGCGTCCTGTGGGGTGGCGGCGGGGGGCGGGGGTGCGAAGCGGGCGCCCCTCGGGGCGGGCAGGGGCGCGGCGGGGGGTTGCCGCGGCGTGGGGGTCGCGGCCCCGGGCGGCGCCGCGCCCGCGTACCGGGCGCCTCCGGCCCGGCGCCCCGCGCGCAGCCACCGCCCCTCGGCCCGCCCGACGGCCCCCTCCCGCTGCCTCGGCACGCCGGCCAACGGCTCGGCCAGCGCCCGGAGCCGGGCCGCGAGGTCCTCGTGGCGGGCGGTGGCGCGGGCCGCGTCGTCGCGGGTCCAGGCCAGTTCCGAGGCCAGGGCGGCGGCCCGCGCGGGGTCGCCGTCGGCCGGTCGGTCGGTCAGCCTGCGCAGCGCCGCCGCGCAGGCGGCCCGCTGCGCGGCGGCGGCGTGCAGCAGGGTGCGCAGTTCCGCGGCGCCTCCGGGCGTGGCGTCCCAGGCGGCGACGGCGGCGGCCCGCAGCCCGGCGGCGTACGCGGTCTCCCGGGCGATCGCGTCCGGCTCCCCCACCAGGTCCCCGAGCAGTGACTCCAAGACGTCCCAGGGCGGTATCGCGGCCCCCTCCAGACAGGCCCGCATCCCGTCCGGGTCCCGCCGCAGGAACTCCCCGTACCAACCCGCCCCCGGATCCAGCCTGCGCGTCAACTCCCGCAGGTACTCCGTGAGTTGCCCGATCACCCGTGCAGTCGGCGTCTCCATCCCCGCATTGCATCCCATTCGTGTTACGGGCGGGCTACGGGAGTCTCAAAGCTTGACGGCGAGGGCGCGTCGAAGTCGCCCTACGATGGTCGCGCCGGGAAGGCCACCCACCGAAGGGCACCCCCATGAGTCCGTCGCGTCCGTCACAGGGCATCGAGGTACCGGACGCCCTGGTCGCGTCGTACGCGGGGAACGGCGGTGGGGCGCAGCGGGCCTGGATCGCCGGGTTGCCGGCGCTGGCGGCGGAACTCCTCGACCGGTGGGACCTGACGCGCGACGGGGACACCGCGCACGGCGAGGCCGCCCTGGTGGTTCCGGTGCGCCGCGCGGACGACACCCGCGCCGTCCTGAAGCTCCAGATGCCCCGCGAGGAGACGACCGCCGCGCTGCTGGGCCTGCGGGCGTGGGACGGCGCGGGCATCGTGCGGCTGCTCGACCACGACCCGGTGAGCGACGCCGTACTGCTGGAGCGCTTGGACGGCTCGCGCACCCTGGCCTCCGTCGAGGACGACGACGCGGCCACGGGCACGGTGGCGGCGATCCTGGGCCGATTGCACGCCGCGCCCGCGCCCGAGGGCCTGCGCGGCCTCGGTGACATCGCCCGCGCCATGGTGGCGTCGGCGCCGGCGGCGGCCTCCGCGCTGGCGGACCCCGCGGAGCGGCGGCGGCTGCGCGACTGGGCGTCGGCGGTCGGCGAGCTGGTCGACGAGCCCGGCGACCGGATGCTGCACTGGGACCTGCACCACGACAACGTGCTGGCCGCCGCGCGCGAACCGTGGTTGGCGATCGACCCCGAACCCCTCGTCGGCGACCCGGGCTTCGACCTGTGGCCGGCGCTGGACAGCGGCCTGGGGGCGCTCCGCTCCGGCGGGGACGCCCGCCGGACGGTGCGCCGTCGTTTCGATCTGATGACGGAGGCCCTCGGCCTGGACCGCCGGAGGGCGACCGGCTGGACCCTGGGCCGGCTGTTGCAGAACACGCTGTGGGACGTCGAGGACGGACGGAGCGCCATTGACGCCTCCCAGATCCTCGTGGCCGAGGCGCTGCCGCGCCCCTGAGCGCCTCGCCGGCGGGCGCGGCCCCCTCACACGCCCGCGCCGACGGGTCGACAGCCCGGCGCGGCCCCCTCCGGCGGGGCGGCGGCGCAGCCGCCGGCGCCGGATCGGGGGCGGTCGTCGGGGACGGCGCAGGCCGCGGCGAGGAGGCCGCCCGCGAGGAGGGCGCCGAGCGCGAGGAGACCGATCCGTTTCACTGCGTGGATGTCCGACACGCCTCACCCCTGCCCCAACCGGGGCCGTCCACAACGCCGGTTGGTCCGATCGGCCGCCCGACACACCCCGGGGGACGGGCCTGCCGGGCTCCGTCCGGGACCGGTACCGTGACCGGTGTTCGAAGCGTTCGGAGTACGCGGTGTTCGATGGTCGAGGCGCGGTCCCCGCCGGATGGCCGGGGGCCTCATCGGAGGCGGGGCACATGAGCGGAGCGACGACGCACGGCTCGGGCGGGGGCGAGGGCGGCGAGGACTCCCCCGCGCCGCCGTGCGAGGACTGCGGGTCACCCTTCGGCCGGTGCCGGTGCGAGACCGGGTCCTGGTGGGAGCGGCGATCGGGCCCGTTCGACGTCACCTGCGGGGGCTGAGGCCGTGTCGGGCGGCGACTGGTTCCTCGCCGTGTTCGCGCTCGGGCCGCTCGTGCTCTTCGCGCTGCTGCTCGCCCTGGACCCGATGGCCGAGGGCAGGCGCGCCTGCCACACCTGCGGGCACGTCAGGGACCGGCACGACGGGGGCGCGTGCCGGGGCCCCGGGCCCGACCCGGAGGTGCCGGCCCGGTCGAGGGTGACGGCGGCCACGCCCTGCGGGTGCCGTTCCTTCGCCGCCCCGCCCCGGGAGCCCCCGGGGCCCATCGGCTGCGGGGGCTGACGCGGGCGCGCCCGACGGGCTCGGCCCGCGCGCGCCCGACCTCGGAGCGGCCTCAGACGGGCACGAGGGCGCAGCGGCGCATCACGTCGTCGAGGGACAGGCCGAGGACCTCGGCGAGGGCGGCGACGGTGAAGAAGGCGGGCGTGGGTGCCCGGCCGGTCTCGATCTTGCGGAGGGTCTCGGCGGACAGCCCCGCGCCGGCGGCGACCTCGACCATGCTGCGGCCCGCGCGCGCCTCGCGCAGCAGGGCGCCGAGTCGCTCGCCGCGCTCGCGTTCTTCGGGGGTCAGGGGGGTTCGGACCATGCCGTCATCCTACCCCGGCGGCCAATAACTATCCCGGTAAAGTTATACCGGTATAGTTATTGGCATGGTGGAACTCAAGACGGACGAATCGATCGACGCGATGCGGGCGGCGGGCCGGGTGGTGGCCCACGCCCTGGCCGCCGTACGCGACCACGCGCGGCCCGGAACCTCCCTGCGGGAGCTGGACGAGGTGGCCCGCGCCGTGCTGCGCGAGGCCGGAGCGGGCTCGCCCTTCCTCGGGTACCGGCCCCGCTTCGCCCCGGTGCCCTTCCCGGCCGTGATCTGCGCCTCGGTCAACGACGCGATCGTGCACGGCGTCCCCGGCCCCCACCGGTTGCGCGACGGCGACCTGGTCAGCATCGACTGCGGGGCCGAACTCGGCGGCTGGGTCGGGGACGCCGCCGTCAGCTTCACCGTCGGCCGGGCCCGCCCCGCCGACCTGCGGCTGATCGCGACCACCGAGGCGGCCCTCGCGGCCGGGATCGCCGCCGCCGTCCCCGGCAACCGGATCGGCGACATCGCCCACGCAATCGGCACCGTGGGCCGCGCCGCCGGCTACGGCATCCCCGAGGGCTTCGGCGGCCACGGCATCGGCCGCCGCATGCACGAGGACCCGGGCGTGCCCAACGAGGGCCCGCCGGGGCGCGGCATGCGTCTGCGCCCCGGCATGGTCCTGGCGATCGAGCCGATGCTGACCGCGGGCGGTACGGACGACTACACCTGCGACGCGGACGGCTGGACCCTGCGCACCGTCGACGGCTCCCGCGCCGCGCACGCGGAGCACACGGTGGCGATCACCGCCGACGGCCCGAGGATCCTCACCGCCCTGTGAGGGCCGCGCTCAGGGCCGGCCGTGCGGGTGGACCACCATCGCCGAGCCCCCGCCCCGGCGGCTGGTCTCGGCGGCGGCCAGCCAGCGGCCGTCCGGCAGCCGCTGCACCCCGGTCGCGGCGCCGATCTCCGGGTTCTGCCGGAAGCCCTGTCCCAGGGCCTCCAGTTCGGCGCGCAGCGGGCTGTTCCACAGCCCCGGCTCCAGCTCGGTGGTGGTCTGGTTGCGCTGGCTGGCGCGCGGCGCCGCGATGGCGTCGACCAGGGGCAGCCCCCGGTCCAGGTGGCCCAGGAGGGTCTGGAGCACGGTGGTGATGATGGTGGCTCCGCCCGGGGAGCCGACGGCCAGGACCGGGCGGCCGTGCTCCAGGACGATGGTCGGGGACATGGAGGAGCGCGGGCGCTTGCCCGGGCCGGGCAGGTTCGGGTCCGGGACGCCGGGGGCGGCCGGGGCGAAGGAGAAGTCGGTCAGCTCGTTGTTGAGCAGGAAGCCGCGTCCCGGGACGGTGATGGCGCTGCCGCCCGTGGACTCGATCGTCAGGGTGTAGGAGACGACGTTGCCCCAGCGGTCGGCGACCGTCAGGTGGGTGGTGTTCTCCCCCTCGTAGGTGGTCGGGGCCGCCTCGCCGGTGCTCCCGCAGGGCACGGGGCGGCGGGGGTCGCCGGGGGCGAGCGGGCTGGTCAGGGCCCGGTCGGGCCGGATCAGGCAGCCGCGCGTGTCGGCGTAGTGCTGCGAGAGCAGTTCGCGGGTCGGTACGGACTCGGCGGCCGGGTCGCCGACCCAGCGGCCCCGGTCGGCGAAGGAGATCCGGGAGGCCTCGATGAAGCGGTGCAGGTACTGGGTCTCGGAGAGCTTCGAGACGTCGGTGCGCTCCAGGATGTTGAGGGCCTCGCCGACGGTGGTGCCGCCGGAGGAGGAGGGCGCCATGCCGTAGACGTCCAGGCCCCGGTAGGTGACGCGGGTCGGGTCCTGCCGCTTGGTCGCGTAGGAGCGCAGGTCCGCGGTGGTGAGGTCGCCGGAGCGGACGACGCGGGTGGCGGCGGGGTCGACGGGGGGCTTGCGGACGGCGTCGACGATGTCCTCGGCGATCGGGCCCCGGTAGAGGGCGCCGGCGCCCTTGCGGGCGAGTTCGGCGTAGGTGTCGGCCAGGTCCGGGTTCTTGAAGGTGGAGCCGACGACGGGCAGTCGTCCGCCCGGCAGGAACAGCTTCCGGGTGTCCGGGAAGTCCTTGAAGCGGTCCTGGTTGGCCTCGGTCTGCGCCCGGAACGTGCCGTCCACCGTGAACCCGTCGCGGGCCAGTTTCTCGGCGGGCCGCAGGAGCCGGGCCAGCGGTCGGGTGCCCCAGGCGTCGAGGGCGGTGCGCCAGGTGGCGGGGGTACCGGGGACGCCGACACCGCGACCGCTGGTCTGGCCCTCGGCGAAGGGGATGGGGACGCCGTTCTCCTGGAACAGCCCGGCGTCGGCCGAGGCGGGGGCGGTCTCGCGGCCGTCTACGGTGTGGACGCGGCGGGTCCCGGCGTCGTAGTAGACGAAGTAGCCGCCTCCGCCGATGCCCGCCGAGTAGGGCTCGGTCACCCCGAGCGCGGCGGCGGTGGCGACGGCCGCGTCCACGGCGTTGCCACCCGAACGCAGGACCTCGATCCCGACCGCGGAGGCGTCGGCGTCGACGCTCGCGACGGCCCCGCCGTAACCGGTGGCGACCGGGACCTTGGGCGGCGGGGTCGTGGTGGGCGGGGCCGCGGCCCCCGTGGAGACGAGCGCCCCGGCGAGGGCGACGAGCGCTAATGGACGTGCGGCGGGACGACGCATCCCGAACCTCCCAGTCGACGGCCGGTCAGAGCCAGGCCCCGCACTGTAACTTCACCGGCCGCCCCCCGTCATGGGCGCGCGGGGGCGGCTACCATCCGCCGCATGGACGACGACGTGCGCAACATCGTGCTCGGGCTGATAGCCACCGGACTGAGCGGCGGCATCGGTTGGTTCGCCCGGACCTACCTGTGGCGCCGGGCCCTGCGCCGCAAGCAGGCGTTCTTCGGACTGCCGACGGGCTCCGACTGCCTGTTCGTGGTCGGGCGGCAGATGGGCGGCACCGAGTCCTCCGTGCACCGCAACGACGCCTTCGCCCTGCTGGAGGTCTCGTCCCTGATCAGGGACTGCGGGGCGAACGTCCAGATCGTCACCCAGGACGAGGTCCGCCAGGGCTTCGGCGAACGCGCCGAGTTCTGCGTGGGCGGCCCGGCCGCCAACTCCCGTACGGCCGCCCACCTGGCCTCCATGCTGCCGGGCGTACGGACCGACGTCGGGCTCGCGTCGGGGCATCCGGACCGCGGGGCCATCCGGATCGGCGGGCAGGCGTACCGCTGGGAGAAGGGGCAGGTCGACCACGTCCTGCTGGCGCGACTGACGACCGAACGGGGCTCGCGGCCGGTGTTCCTGATCTCGGGTCAGACCGCGATCAGCAACCAGGCCGCGACCCGGTACCTGGCCAGGCACCACGTGCGGCTGGCCCGCAGGTACCGCGACGAGCCGTTCTGCGTGGTGTTGAAGGTGGTCAACTCCGACGCCTACGGTCCCGACGTGACGGAACTGGTGGCCGACGTCACCCGGGACGCCCGGACACCCGCAGCGGAAGCCGCGTGATCCCGTTGATGAAGTTCGACACCAACCGGCGCGGCTCTCCCGCGAGTTCGGGCGCCGGCATCGTCGCCCGCCACTCCTCGTGGAGGACCCGCAGCTGGAGGCGGGCGAAGTGCGCGCCGAGGCAGACGTGCGGGCCGTCGCCGAAGGAGACGTGCGGGTTGGGGCTTCGGTCGAGGTCGAGCCGGCCCGGGTCCGTGAACACGCGCTCGTCGTGGTTGGCGGAGGCGTGGAAGACGACCACCTTGTCGCCCGCCCGGATCGACCGGCCGGCCAGCACGGTGTCGACGGCGGCCGTGCGGCGGAAGCTGAGCACCGGCGGGTGGACGCGCAGCAGTTCCTCGACCGCCCGCTCCACCGCCACCTCACCGGCGGCCAGGCCCCGGTAGGCGTCCGGGGCGCCGGCCAGGGCGAGGAGGCCGCCGGGGGCGGCGCTGCGGACGGTGTCGTTGCCCGCGACGGTGAGCAGGAAGAAGAACATCTCCAGTTCGGCGTCGTCGAGTCCGGCGTGCGCCAGGGAGGTCATGACGTCCTCGCCGGGTCGTTCCCGCTTGTGGGCGGCCAGCTCGCGGGCGTACGCGAACATCTCGCCGAGCAGGGCCGGGGAGCGCGGGTTGAGCGGCTTGCCGTCGGGGTCGCGCAGCGGCGCGGGCGCGTCCTCGGGGTCCTGGTAGCCGATGATCCGTACGGTCCACTCCAGCAGCAGGCCGCGGTCGGCGGGCGGGATGCCCAGCAGGTCGGTGAGGTTCAGCAGGGCGTACTCGTCGGTGACGGCGGTGACCACGTCGGCGGCCCCGTCCACGGCTCCCTCGCGGGCGGCGGCCAGGAGCGTACGGGCCCGGGCGCGGACCCGGGACTCGAAGGCGTCGACGCGGGCGGGGGTGAAGGCCCGCGAGACGAGCCGGCGCAGCCGGCCGTGCCCGGGGGGATCCTGGTTGAGCATGGTGCGCCGCAGGAAGGGCAGGTCGGCCGGGTCGGGGTCGCGGATCTGGGTGGCGCCGAGCAGGGAGGAGTAGGCGGTGTGGTCGCGCAGGACGCGTACGACGTCGGCGTGGCGGGTGACGGCCCAGAAGCCGGGGCCGGCGGGCCAGCCGTCGATCTCCGGCTCGGCCTGCCGGGCCACCGGGTGGTGGGCGCGCAGCAGCCGGTAGCGCTCGTGCGGGACGCCCCGGGCGTAGAGGCGGGGGTCGAAGACGTCGGGCGCGGGGGCTTCGGCTGCGCGTTCCATGGTCCACACGGTGGCGGCGGGCCGGCGTCCGCGCAAGGGCCGTGTCCCGGGCGGGTCGTCGGAGTCGATGTCGGCGTCGGCGTCGGTCGGCGTCGGGGGCCTCAGTAGCGGACGTCGCAGCCGGCGGGGTCCAGGTCCGTGTCGGTGCCGCGCAACACGGCCTCGTAGCCGGAGGCGTAGGAGGACAGGGCGGTGCACAGCAACTGGTCGCGGGCGAGGGGCTCCAGCGCGTCCACGGCGAAGGGGACCCGGACCTCGATCCGCTCCGGCCCGACGGGGACGACGGCGACCTCGGGGATCCGCGGGGGGTCGAGGTCGGGCAGGCGGGTGCCCAGTCCGGCCTGTCGCCGGGTCGGGCCGGGTCCCTGGAGGAGGTGGACGACGCCCCGGGTGGCCGGGGTGGCCGGAGCGGGGGTCGGGGTGGGGGAAGGGAAGGGGGTGGGCGTGGCCGAGGAGACCGGCGGGACGGAGGGCGCAGGCGGGGCGGATGGCGCCGGCGGGGCCGAGGGGGTGGCGGACAGGACGGGTACGGGGACGAGCCGCCCGTCGGGGTCGACGAAGTAGGCGATCGGGACGGAACGGGGCGCGGTGACGACCACCCGTGCCGCGGCCCCGCTCTCGACCACGCCGGTGGGCTTGATCCCGCAGCCGGTGAGCAGCAGCGTGGACGCGGTCACCGCCACGGCGGCCGGCAGGGCGAGGGCCGGGCTCGGAAACGGGCGCCGGTACGGGCCCCGGCGCGGGTGCGGGGTGCGGGTCATGCCGTGACCTCCAGGGGCAGGTCCACGGTGAACACCGCTCCCCCGGCGGGAGCGTTGGCGGCGCTCAGGGTGCCGCCGTGCAGCCGGACGTTCTCCAGGGTGATGGCGAGGCCGAGGCCGCTCCCGGCGGAGCGGGTGCGGGCGGCGTCGGCCTTGAAGAACCGGTCGAAGACGTGCGGGAGCACGGCCTCGGCGATGCCGGGGCCGCTGTCGGCGACCTCCAGGAGCAGGCGCCGCCCCTCGGGGCGGGAGGCGGTGGACACCGAGATCCGCACGGGGGCGCCACCGTGCCGCAGGGCGTTGCCGACGAGGTTGGCGAGGACCACGTCGAAGCGGCGGGGGTCGAGTCGGGCCCGCAGGCCCGGCGGCAGTTCGGTGCTCACCCGGCCGTCGTCCCAGTGGCGGCGTTCGAGGGTCTTGCCGACGGCTTCGGCGAGGTCCACGTCGTCGGGGTGGAGTTCGGCGGCGCGGGCGTCGAAGCGGGAGATCTCCATGAGGTCCTCGACGAGCACGGCCAGTTTCCCGGTCTCGGAGCTGATCAGCCGCAGCGCCTTGGCCGTGTCGGGGCCGAGTTCGTCGGCGTCCTCGTCGAGGACCTCGGTGACGGCGAGCATCCCGGCGAGCGGGGTGCGCAGTTCGTGGGAGACGTCCGAGGCGAAACGGCGGGCCCGTGTCTCGGCCTCGCGCAGTTCGGCCACCGATTCCTCCAGGGCTTCGGCGGTCTCGTTGAAGGTGCGGGCCAGTCCGGCGAGTTCGTCGGAGCCCCTGACCTCGATGCGGGTGTCGAGGCGGCCCCGGCCGAGGCGTTCGGCGGCGCGGCGCATGTCCCGTACGGGCCGCAGGACGCTGCGGGCGGCGAGCAGGGCGGGGACCACGGCGATGGCGAGGCCGGGCACGGCGCCCTGCCGGGCGGCCTGGACCATCGCGTCGACGGTCTGCTGTTCGGGGTGCAGCGGCATGACGGCGTACAGGACCAGGCCGGTCGGTTCGCGCAGTTGGTCGCGGCCGAGGACGGCGGGCATGCCGATGGCGAGGTGGGGCTCGCCCCGGGAGTCCTCGACGCGTTGGAAGGCGCCGTGGGGGTGGGCGGTGATCTGCCGGCGGAGGGTGTCGGTGACGGCGTCCGGCAGGTCGGGGACGGAGGCGGTGGAGACGCGCAGGGTCCCGTACTCGGCGTACACGGTCCAGGGGTGGGGTTTGCCCCGCTTGCCGATCTCGTTGACCATCCGTTGCAGCTGCGGTCGGTCCGGCGGGAGGGCGAGGGCCTGGTTCTCCAGCTGGTCGCGCAGGGTGCTGACGGCGGTGTCCTGGCTCTGTTTGAGGATGGCGGTGCGGGCCTGCTGGTAGGTGAGGGCGGCCGTGCCGACCGCGCTGATCGCGGCGACCAGCAGGAAGGCCGCGATCAGTCGGGTGCGCAGGCCGAGCGGGGCGAGGTTTCGCACGCCCGTCCCTACAGCGGTCCGAAACGGTAGCCGAAGCCCCGTACGGTCTGGATGTAGCGGGGGCCGCCGCCGGGGTCCTCGATCTTGTTGCGGAGCCGGCGCACGCAGGCGTCCACCAGGCGGGCGTCGGCGTGGTAGCTGTGTTCCCACACGTATTCGAGGAGTTGCTGCCGGGAGAAGACCTGCGCGGGCGAGGCGCACAGGTGCAGCAGGAGTTTGATCTCGCTGGGGGCGAGGGGGACGCGTTCGCCGTTCTTGGCGACGGTCAGGGCGGCCCGGTCGACGACGAGCGCGCCGTGGTGTTCGGGTTCGGGTCGGCCCGCCGGGTCGCCGAGGCGGCGCAGCACGGCCCTGACGCGGGCTTCGATGACCTCGGTGCGGGCGGGTTTGACGATGTAGTCGTCGGCGCCGGCCTCCAGGCCGACGACGATGTCCACGTCGTCGCCGCGGGCGGTGAGCATGATGATCGGCACCTCGCTGGTCTCGCGTATCCGGCGGCAGACCTGGACCCCGTTGATCCCGGGCAACATGAGGTCGAGCAGGACCAGCTCGGGGTGGAAGCCGCCGATGAGGGCGAGTCCTTCCTCGCCGGTCTCGGCGGCGCACACCTCGTGACCGCGTCGACGCAGGCCGAGGCCCACCCCCTCCCGGACGGAGGGGTCGTCCTCGATCAGCAGTACGCGTGGCATCCGGTCAGTATCCCCAGGTGTTTCATACGGTTTCCTCCCGCTTGCGGCCGATCTTGCGGCGCAGCGAGTCCCGCAGGGCGGTGATCTCGGTCAGGCGCAGCGGCCCGGCGAGGAGGAGGACGACGAGGGCGATCACCGCGGTTCCCGTTCCGGCGGCGGCGAACGCGCCGAGCCCCTCGGCGGCCCGTGCGGCGAAGTGTCCGGCGGCACCCGCGGGCAGGCAGGCCACCAGCAGGCGCAGGTGGGTGCCGAGGGCGGTGGCGCGCGGTGCGCGGCGGGCCGGCGGGCGCGGGCCGAGGCGGCGGGAGAGGGCGTACGCGGTGACGGCGGCGCCCGCGGTGAAGGCGACGGCGGTGGCGGCGGCCATGCCGGTGACGGCCCAGCGGGCCGGCAGCAGCAGGTAGGCGGCGTAGGAGAGTCCGGCGTTGACGGCGACGATGACGAGGTTGAGGAAGAAGGGGGTCCGGGTGTCGGACAGGGCGTAGAAGCCGCGGGAGAGCACGTACTGGGCGGAGAAGCCGACGAGGCCGGGGGCGAAGGCGAGCAGCATGCCCGCCATGCCGGCGATCTCGGCGGGGCCGTTGCGCCCGTATCCGGCGACGCAGTCCATGACCCAGGGGGCGAGGGCGGCGAAGACGGTCGCGGCGGGGAGTACGAGGGCGGCGCTGGAGCGCAGGGCGTAGGAGGTGTCCTCGCGGACGGCGGCGAGGTCGCCGTCCGCGGCCGCTCCGCTCATCCGGGGCATGAGGGCGGTCACGAGGGAGACGGTGATGATGCCCTGGGGGACGATCCACAGTTGGTAGGCGCTGCTGTAGGCCGCGTAGCCGTAGGAGCCGGCGGCCTCGCCGACGGTGGTGGACAGGCGGGTGACGACCCAGTAGGCGATCTGGTTGGTGAGGACGAGCAGGATCAGCCAGCCGGCGTTGCGCAGGGGGCGGGCAAGACCGCTGCCGCGCCAGTCGAAGCGGGGGCGCCAGCGGAAGCGGGCGGCGCGCAGTGAGGGGAGGAGGGCGAGTGCCTGGACGACGATGCCGGCGGTGGTGCCGAGGCCGAGGAGGCGGGTCTGTGCGGCGGTGAGGCCGTCCGGGGCGTCGTGGGCGAGGGCGAGGAAGAGGGCGAAGACCCCGATGACGACGAGGTTGTTCAGGACCGGGGTCCACATCATCGCGCCGAAGCGGCCGCGGGCGCCGAGGACCTGACCGAGGACGGTGAACAGTCCGTAGAAGAGGATCTGCGGCAGGCAGTAGCGGGCGAGGGCGATGGTGGTGCTCTTGTGTTCGCCCGTGTACGAGGGGGTGTACGTCTCGATGAGCAGCGGCGCGGCGAGGACCGCGACGGTGGTGAGCGCGAGGAGGGCCACGAGGCAGGCGGTGAGGAGCCGGTCGGTGTACGCGGCGCCGCCGTCGCGGTGTTCCCTGGCGGCGCGGACCAGCTCGGGGACGAAGACGGCGTTGAGGGCGCCGCCGACCAGGAGCATGTAGATGATGTTCGGGACGGTGTTGGCGACGGCGTAGCCGTCGCCGAGGACGCCGATGCCGAGGGCCGCGAGGACGACGGCGGAGCGGACGAACCCGGTGACGCGGGAGACGATGGAGCCGGCCGCCATCAGGGCGCCGCTGCGCAGGACGGAGCCGCCCGCGCGCGGGGCCGTGTCGGTCGGGGCCGGGCCCGGGGGCCGCCCGTCGACCGTGGTGGTGGCGGCGTCCATCTGTCTCTCCAGGGGTTTCGAGCGGCGCGGGGCCCGCGATTCGGGGCCGGTTGTGGAGGGTACCCCGCATCGGTGACGGGCCCGGCGCCGGCCAAATCCACCCGGTCGGCCTGAATTTGCCGCCGCGGCGCCGGCGGGTCCCGTAGCGGAATTGACGATTCGGTCCCGAAGCCGTCCCATTCCGGTACGTGACCAGGGTCGAAGGTCCTTTATCCGGGCCCGATTGCCCTGCCTGCGGTCCACGTCACAACGACATGGCCGACATTTTTCTGGGAATGCGCAACCGAAAGCCGACCGGTCCACTCCTTGCTTACGGACGATCTTTACTTCGGAGGGGTTTTCGTTGAGCCGCACACGCCGTACCGCACCGTCGCGCCGTCAGGTACTCCCGGGGCGGGGCCGCCACACCGTGGTGGTGGGCACCGCCCTGCTCGCCGCCGCGCTGACCGCCTGTGGCGGCGGCTCCGGCGGCGCCGCCTCCGGTGACGGCAAGGCGGATCCGAAGCAGAAGCAGCCGATGGCGATATCGGTGAACCTGACGGGCGAGTCGGTGAAGGCCGGCGAGCCCGTGAAGGTGACCATCGCGGACGGAAAGTTCGCCCAGGTGAAGGTGACGGACGGCAAGGGCGGGGAACTGCCGGGCCTGATATCCGCCGACGGAAAGACCTGGACCTCCGAGCGCAACGCCTCGCCCGCCACCGAATACAAGGTGGAGGCGCAGAGCACCGACAGCCAGAGCGCGAACACGCAGTTCAAGACCTCGGCGGCGGACAAGGTCAACAAGGTCTCCATCAACGTCTCCAAGGGCAGCACGGTCGGCGTGGCGATGCCCGTGTCGCTCGTCTTCGACAACCCGGTGAAGAACAAGGCCGAGGTCGAGAAGCAGTTGAAGGTCACCACCTCGAACAACACCGAGGGCTCCTGGGGCTGGATCAAGGACTACTCCGGCAAGGACCGGGTCGACTGGCGGCCGAAGGAGTACTGGAAGTCCGGTACCGACGTGAAGGTCGACATGAAGCTGAACGGCGTGGACTCCGGTCCGGGCGGCGGCATGTTCGCCCGGGACTACAACACCGAGTTCAAGATCGGCAAGGACCGTCGGATGGAGGTCAGCCTCGACACGAAGAAGATGTCGGTCTCCGAGGACGGCCAGGTGGTGCGGACGATCCCGATCTCGGCCGGCACGCCGGGCGGCAAGAAGGCCTCCTGGTCCGGGAAGATGGTGCTCATGTCCAAGGAGGGCACCATCCGGATGGACTCCCAGACGGTGGGCCTGGGCGACGCCTACGACAAGATGGTCGACTACTCGATGCGGCTGACCTGGTCGGGCATGTACGCGCACGCGGCCCCGTGGAACAACGCGGCCTTCGGCAACACCAACAGCAGCTCCGGCTGCGTGGGCATGAGCGACGCCAACGCGAAGTCCTTCTACGAGTCCGTCCAGGTCGGCGACCCCTTCGAGGTGGTCGGCAACGGCTCCAAGGGCAACGCCGACGTCGGCAACGGCTACGGCGAGTGGAACATGACCTTCGACCAGTGGAAGGCCAAGAGCGCGCTGGCCGGCGGCGGCGCGCAGAACGGCTGAGCCGCGCGCCCGGTCGAACGGCTCGGGGCCCCGGGCCGCCGAACCGTTCGACCGAGCCGAACTGACTATCGTTCAATTGTTACCACCACGTAACTTACTGATGGGTTACCCCGGGTAAGTCGCTCCCGTTACCGTCGGGTCACTTCGACGACGGCGCACGCGAGGAGCGATCGATGGCACTCCGCACCCCCACCGCAGCAGCCGTGACGGCACTGTTCGCGGCGGCCGCCCTGGGCCTGGCCCCCCACCAGGCCCAGGCGGCCCCCGCCGACGGCGCGTCCGCCCCCGCGGCCGCGCCTCAGCTGCGCTTCCACGACATCCCCGGATCCGGCGGCATCACCCTCAAGGGGAACGTCTTCACCCCGGCGAACGCGGTCGCCGGCGGCCGCTACCCGCTGATCGTGCTCCCCACCAGCTGGGGCATGCCCCAGATCGAGTACGTCGCCCAGGCCAGGAAGCTCGCCGACTCCGGCTACGTGGTGGTCGGTTACACCTCCCGGGGGTTCTGGCTCTCCGGCGGCGAGATCGAGACGGCCGGTCCGGCCGACGTCGCCGACGTCTCCGCCGTCATCGACTGGGCCCTGGCGCACACCCCGGCCGACGCGGACCGGATCGGGCTCGGCGGCGTCTCGTACGGCGCGGGCATCAGCCTCCAGGCCTCCGCGCACGACCCGCGCGTCAAGGCCGTCGTCGCGCTGAGTGGCTGGGCCGACCTGATCGAGTCCATCTACTCCGGCCGCACCCAACACCTCCAGGCCGCCGGGGTCCTCGGCGTCGCCGGGTACCTGACCGGCCGCCCGGGGCCCGAACTGCGCGAGGTCCTCGGCGACTTCCTCGGCTCCCGGCTGGAGAAGGAGGAGGCGATGCTCGCGTGGGGCGCCAGGCGCTCCCCCGACCGGCAGGTGGACCGGATCAACGCCAACGGCGCCGCGATCATGCTGGGCAACGCCTGGGGGGACACCATCTTCCCGCCCAACCAGTACGCGACGTTCTTCGAGAAGCTGACCGGCCCCAAGCGGCTGGAGTTCCGCCCCGGCGACCACGCCACCGCCGAGGCCGGCGGCCTGTTCGGCCTGCCCAACGACACCTGGACCAACGCCCACCGCTGGTTCGACCGCCACCTCAAGGGCGAGCGCAACGGCATCGACGACGAGGCCCCGGTCCAGATCAAGTCCCGCAGCACCGGCGGGTACGAGGGCTACGCCTCCTGGAAGGACGTCGGGTCCGGCGGCGAGGAACGCGTCCCGCTCTCCGACAGCGAGCACGTCCTGACCGGGGTCGACTCCGGCGCGAACGGCGGGATCGTCTTCCTCTCCAGCGTCCTCGACCAGTTCGTCAAGGCGCCCCCGGTCGCCTCCGTCCCGCTGCTGCCCCGCACCTTCGCCGCCGTCTGGCAGTCCGACCGCGCCGAGCGCGAGCGCCACGTGCGCGGCACCGTCCGCCTGCACACCACCGTCACGCCGACCCGGGGCGACGGCACCTTCGTCGCCTACCTCTACGACGTCGGCCCGCTCGGCCTCGGCAAGCTGGTCACCCACGCCCCCCTCACCTTCCACGGCAAGACCCCGGCCGGGCCTTCGGCGTGGACCTCGACCTCTTCTCCACCGCCTACGACGTCCCCGCCGGCCACCGCCTCGCCCTGGTCGTCGACACCGTCGACCCGCTCTACATCGAGCACAACCCCCTCGGCGCCCGGCTGACCTTCTCCTCGCCGAACACCGATCCCTCCTACGTCTCGGTACCGCTGCGCGAGCGGTGACCCGCTCCGCCCCCGCCCCCGCCCCCGCCGGGGCGGGGGCGGCGCCCCGGCGCCCTCACCGGCCCGGCAACACCGTCCCCGGCTCGCCGTCGGGGACGTCCACGGCCCGCGTCTTCAGGCTGCGGCGCTCGCGGCGGGCCACCCAGGTCGCGAACCAGGACAGCAGCATGCACATGCCGATGTAGATCGGGGAGATGATCATCACCACGGGGATGAAGGGCAGGTCGTAGTCCAGGTTCGAGGCGATCAGCTTGCCCGCGTGCAGGAACTCCTCGTAGGTGATCAGGTAGCCCAGCGAGGTGTCCTTCAACGCCACCACCAGCTGGCTGATGATCGTGGGCAGCATCGCCCGGACCGCCTGCGGGGCCAGCACGAAGGTCATCACCTGCGTCTTGCGCATCCCGAGCGCGTACGCCGCCTCCCGCTGCCCCTTCTCCACGGAGTTGATCCCCGTGCGGAAGACCTCCGCCAGCACCGAGCCGTTGTAGAGCGTCAGCCCCGCCACCAGGGCGGGCAGCGGCTGGACCTTCAGCGCCACGAAGATGAAGAAGATCATGACCAGCACCGGCATGGCCCGGAAGAACTCCACGAACAGGGTCGCGACCCAGCGCACCGGCCGGTGCGCCGACAGCCGTCCCGTCGCGAGGACCGCGCCCAGCGCCAGCGAGAACACCGAGGCGTACGCGAAGGCCTTGAGGGTGTTGCCGAGCCCCCGCAGGATCAGCTCCTGGATGCCCTCGTAGGTGAAGGGCGACCACTTGGCCGCGGTGAACTGGTTCGTGTCGAACAGCAGGTAGAGGATCCACGCCAGCAGCGCGAGGATCACGACCGTGGAGAGGATCCCGTAGAGCAGGTGGCGGCGCCGGGCCTGGGGACCGGGGATGTCGTAGAGGGCGGTGGACTCGACGTCCCCGTGGAGCGCGTGCGCGGTCATCGGGCGACTCCGTAGCGCTTCTCCAGCACGTTGAAGAGCGCGCTGATGGACAGGGTGATGATCAGGTAGCCCACCGCGATCCAGACGAAGGTCCAGATGATGCTGTAGCCCAGCTCGTTGAGGGTCTTGTACGTGCCGAGCAGCTCGTTGACGCTGAAGGCGCCCGCGATCGCCGAGTTCTTGGCGAGGGCGATCAGGGTGGACCCGATGGGCGGGATGACGGAGCGGAAGGCCTGCGGCAGCACCACCGTGCCCAGCGTCTGCCCGAAGGACATGCCGAGGCTGCGGGCCGCCTCGCCCTGTCCCTTGGGCACGGTGTTGATGCCCGAGCGCAGGGCCTCGCAGATGAAGGCCGAGGTGTAGCAGCCGAGCGCGAGGACGGCGAAGACCTCGAACGGCAGGACGAGGCCGAAGCGCGGCAGGCCCAGCAGGACGGCGAAGAAGAGCAGGGTCAGCGGGGTGTTGCGCAGCACGGTCACCCACACCGTGCCGAACACCCGGAAGGAGCCGACGGGCGCGACCCGGAAGGAGGCCATCAGGAAGCCGAGGACCAGGGCCAGCAGGGAGGCGTAGACGGTCAGCTCGACGGTGCCGAGGAAGCCCTTGCCGTAGAGGGAGAAGTTCTCGGTGAGTACGTCCATGGCGGTGCGTTCTCCCCTCAGCTCGTCGGGTAGCGGTCGATGGGCGGTGGGGTCGGGGCGGGCACGCCGGAGAGGCCGAGCGTGGCCTCGTAGGCCTTCTTCCAGTCGCCGTTCCTCTCGTGCGCCGCGAGCGCGTCGTCGAGGGCGAAGCGCAGGGCGTCGTCGCCGCGGGGGACGCCGATGCCGTAGGGCTCCTTGGAGAAGGGGGTGCCGACGACCTTGAGTTCCTCGGGGACCTTGGCCGCGTAGCCGAGGAGGATGGAGTCGTCGGTGGAGACGGCGTCGACCTGGTAGGTCAGCAGGTTGTCGACGCAGATCGAGTAGGTGTCGTAGGCGACGAGGACGGCCTTGGGGTACTCGCGCTGGAGCCGCTGGTAGGGCGTGGATCCGGCGGCGGAGCAGACCTTCTTGCCCGCGAGGTCGTCGGGGCCCTTGATGTCCTTCTCGTCGCGGCGCACCAGGAGGGACTGGCCGGCCATGAAGTAGGGGCCGGCGAAGCCGACCTGCTTCTTGCGGTTGTCGTTGATCGTGTAGGTGCCGACGTAGTAGTCGATCTGGCCGTTCTGGAGGGCGGTCTCGCGGTTGGCGGAGGCGATCGTCTTGAACTCGATCTGCTCGGGCCTGAAGCCGAGCGAGGCGGCCATCATCTTGGCGATCTCGATGTCGAAGCCGGAGTAGCGGCCGGCGGCCGGGTCCTTCTCGCCCAGGTACGGCTGGTCCTCCTTGACGCCGACGACGAGCCGGCCGCGCTTCCTGGCCCGCTCCCAGGTGCGGGAATCGGGCAACCGGAAGTCGGTGGCCACCTGGTAGACGGGCAGGTCCTCGGGCTGCGGGCCCTTGACGGGCGGGCTGCCGGGCCGGCCGCAGCCCACCAGGAGGACGGCGGTCAGCAGCGGCAGCAGGACGGTCCTCAGGACGCGGGTGCGCTTCATCTCGGGCCGCCCCTCAGTGCTTGAGGATCTTGGAGAGGAAGTCCCGGGCGCGTTCGCTCTCCGGAGCGGTGAAGAAGGCCTCCGGGGCGCGGTCCTCGACGATCCGGCCGTCCGCCATGAAGACGACGCGGTTGGCGGCGGAGCGGGCGAAGCCCATCTCGTGGGTGACCACGACCATGGTCATGCCCTCGGCCGCGAGCTGCTGCATGACCTCCAGCACCTCGTTGATCATCTCGGGGTCGAGGGCGGAGGTGGGCTCGTCGAAGAGCAGGGCCTTGGGGCTCATGGCGAGGGCGCGGGCGATGGCCACGCGCTGCTGCTGGCCGCCGGAGAGTTGGGCGGGGTACTTCTCGGCCTGGTTCGCGAGGCCGACGCGTTCCAGGAGTTCGCGGGAGCGCTTGTCCGCCTCGTCCTTCCCGCGCTTCCTGACCTTGACCTGGGCGAGGGAGACGTTCGCCAGGACGGTCTTGTGGGCGAAGAGGTTGAAGGACTGGAAGACCATGCCGACCTCGGCGCGCAGCCGGGCCAGTTCCTTGCCCTCGGCGGGCAGGGGGCGGCCGTCGAGGAGGATCGTCCCCGACTCGATGGTCTCCAGGCGGTTGATCGTCCGGCACAGGGTCGACTTCCCGGAGCCGGAGGGGCCGATGATCACCACCACCTCCCCGCGGCCGACGGTGAGGTTGATGTCCTGGAGGACGTGCAAGGTCCCGTAGTGCTTGTTGACGTCCCGCAGCTCGATCAACGGATCGACGGCCATACGCTGCCCTGCCCACTTGTCGGTGTGTCGAGGTCAGCGCAAACTATCCAGCCGTCGGGAGGGCTTCGTCCCGACACGCCCAATCGGTACATAAAGCCGATTTACGGCTCAGCCCTCGGAGGCCTCCGCGTAGGCCTGGCTGAGTTCGGGGGAACCGGTCATCGCCCAGGACACCCCCGACTCGACCACGTTCAGTTCCCGCCCCGACTCCAGCCGGATCACCGGCTGGCCGTTGGGCCAGACCTGCCAGACCGCTCCCGGGATGGTGCGCACGATCACGGTCCCGAGGTAGAAACCGGCGTCGTTGCCGAGCCAGGGCACGGCCTCCGGATCCCGTCGCCAGCGCGGCATCAGCTGGTCGAGGGCCTCCAACGAGGCCGGGGTCTGGTCGAGTTCGAGCCCGGCCGCCCTCGCCTGGGCCCGCAGCATCTCGCACTCGGAGAACAGCTCGGCGACACCCTCGGGGTCGTTCGCGAGGGCGCCGGCGAGCCCCGCACCCCGTTCCGTCTCGTGCCGGTTCAGCCAGTGGGCCAGGAAGGGGATGTTCATACCGACCAGCCTGGCACCAGGATCCCCCGCCGGCCACAGGGCGCGCCTGGTTCGACGGGGATCCGGGGCTGGGCTCTAGAGGTCCAGGTCGACGACGACGGGGGCGTGGTCGGACGCGCCCTTGCCCTTGCGCTCCTCGCGGTCGACGTAGGCGTCCTTGACGGCCTTGGTGAAGGGCTCGTTGCCGTAGACGAGGTCGATGCGCATGCCCTTGTTCTTCGGGAAGGCGAGCATCCGGTAGTCCCAGAAGGTGTACGGGCGGTCGTACTTGAGGGCCCTCGGCATGACGTCGGACAGGCCGGCGCCGCGCAGCGCCTCCAGGGCGGTGCGCTCGGCGGGGGTGACGTGCGTGAGGCCCTCGAAGACCGCCGGGTCGTACACGTCCTCGTCGGTCGGGGCCACGTTGAAGTCGCCGAGGACCGCGAAGGGGCGGGAGCCCGCCGCGTCCTGGGCGATGGCGGTGGTCAGCGCGCCGAACCACTGGAGCTTGTAGCCGTAGTGGTCGTGCTCGACCTCCCGGCCGTTGGGCACGTACACCGACCAGACGCGCACCCCGCCGCAGGTGGCGGAGATCGCGCGGGGTTCCTGCACGCCCTCGTAGTCCGGGCCGTCGGGCAGGCCGAGGACCACGTCCTCCAGGCCGACGCGGGAGAGCAGGGCGACGCCGTTCCACCGGCCGGTGGCGTTGACGGCCGACTCGTAGCCCAGCTCGCGCAGCTGCTCGGTCGGGAACTGCTCCGCCGAGCACTTGGTCTCCTGGACGCACAGGACGTCCGTGCCGGAGCTCTCCAGCCAGGCGAGCAGGCGCGGCAGCCGGGCGGTGATCGAGTTGACGTTGAACGTGGCGATACGCATGTCCACCAACCTACCGCCCGGCACCGACAGTCAGACCGCGGCGCTCTCGCCCGCCCCGAGGCGGTGGTGCGGGGCGCCGCCGAGGCCGCCGAGGGCGTTGTCGTAGATGGGTCGGGCGAGGTCCGCCAGGTAGGCGTCGTGGATGTCGATCGCCTGTCGGGGCTTGACCTCGCGGACGTAGTCGATCACTTCGGCGATCTTGTTCCAGGGGGCGTGCACGGGCAGCATCAGCGTGTCCACCGGGGCGTCCGGCACGGTCAGGGCGTCTCCCGGGTGGAAGAGGGAGCCCTCGACGAGGTAGCCGACGTTGGTGACGCGGGGGATGTCCGGGTGGATCACCGCGTGCAGTTCGCCGTGCACCCGGACCTCGAAGCCCGCGGCGGTGAAGGCGTCGCCGTGTCCCACGGTGTGGACGCGGCCCGGGTAGGCGCCGGCGAGGCGTTCGGCGACGCTGCGCAGGGTCCACAGCCCGGCCGCCGGGTTGGCGTCGAGGGCGGCGCGCAGCCGGCCCTCCTCGAAGTGGTCCGGGTGTTCGTGCGTGACGAGCAGGACGTCCGCGCCGAGACCCGCGTCCGCTTCGCTGAAGGCGCCCGGGTCGATGACGAGCGTGTGCCCGTCCTTCTCCAACTGGACGCAGGAGTGCAGCCGTTTGGTGAGCTTCATGGGCCCAGGGTAGGCGGGGCCCGGCACCGTCTAGGGAATGGCGGTGGACACGACGTAGACGCGGGGGTTGGCCGGGTTGGTGAGGTCGACGGTGACGTCCCGGGTCGGGCGGGGTTCCTTCTGCTCCAGGGTGGTGCCGACCCACTGGTGCTTGGGGCTCCAGCTCCAGCCGGCGACCTTGGCGTCGTGGGCGGACACGGACACGCCGGGGGTCAGCGCCTCCCGGCTGGTGCCGATGTCGGCGAGGAAGGTGTCGAGCTCGGTCGGGGTCACGCCGAACTGCACGTACAGCCGGCTGGTGTGCCAGTTGTTGGTCTCCAGGTACCCGACCAGCGAGGCCATCATCGGGATGGGGACCTCGTAGACGCTGCGCTGCACCTTGGACGGCCATCCGCCGCGCACCTTGACGGCGCCGATCTTGGCGGCCTTGTCGCGGCCGCTCTCGCGGCTCTGCTGCGCGGAGACGGCCAGGTAGCCGGCCGGGACCCCGACGAGGAGCAGGATGATGATCGCGGTGATCCAGCGGCGGCGGACGACGTGCCGGCGGTCCTCGGCGGGGGTCGACGGCGGGCCGTCCGCCTCGGGGGCGGATGCCTGGTGGGGCAGGGAGGGCGGGGTCACTGCTGTTCCTGGTCCTCGGGGGCGGTGGTGCCGCGCCGGCCGAGCTGCGCGTAGCGCTCGTACCGCTCGACGCGTCGGCGCGTGGCGCGGCGGAAGCGGCGGGCGACGAGGCGGGCGAGGTCGGCGGCGCCGACCATGCCGGCCTCGGGGCCGAGCTGGGCCTTGGCGATGCGGGCCTCGGGGCGGTAGCCGCGGCCGGTGAGGTGGCGGCGGAAGGCGTCCCGGGCGGGGCCGATCAAGAGGTCGTCGGCGGCGCTGACGCCACCGCCGATGACGAAGCAGGACGGGTCGAGGGCGGCGGCGAGGTTGGCGATGCCGACGCCGAGCCACTGGCCGATGTCCTGGAGGAGCTCGACGCACATGGCGTCGCCCTCGCGGGCCAGCTCGGTGATGAGCGGGCCGGTGATCTCGTGGACGTTGCCCCCGACCCGGGCGATGATGTTGTACGCGACCGGGGAGTCGGCGGCGGCGAGTTCGCGGGCCTCGCGGACCAGGGCGTTGCCGGAGCTGTACTGCTCCCAGCAGCCGCGGTTGCCGCAGGGGCAGCGGTGCCCGCCGGGTACGACCTGCATGTGCCCGAACTCGCCGGCGACCCCGTAGCGGCCGCGCTTGACCTGGCCGCCCTCCAGGATGGCCCCGCCGATGCCGGTGCCCAGGGTGATCATGACGAGGTGGTCCTCGCCGCGGCCGGCGCCGAAGCGCCACTCGGCCCAGGCGGCGGTGTTGGCGTCGTTGTCGACCATGACGGGGACGGCGAGGCGGGACTGGAGGGCGTCGCGCAGCGGCTCGTCGCGCCAGGCGAGGTGCGGGGCGAACAGCACCCGGGAGCGGTCGGCGTCGACCCAGCCGGCGGCGCCGATGCCCACGGCGTGGACGTCGTGCCGGTCGGAGAGGTCGAGGACCAGCTCGACGATGGTGTCCTCGACGACCTTGGGGCTCTTGGACTTGTCGGGGGTCTCGGTGCGGATCTTCTCCAGGATGACCCCGTCGGCGTCGACGACCCCGGCCATGACCTTGGTGCCGCCGATGTCGATGCCGACCGTGGGGACGCGCGGGGCGGTCAGCAGCGAGCGGCGCTCGCGGGTCCCGACGGTCCGCAGGACGGTGCCTCGCGCCGCCCCCCGGTGGGCGAGCGTGAAGTCCCGGTACGTGCTCATCGAGTCGTGTCGTCCCTGTCGGAGGTGGGTGCGGCCGCGGCCGCGCCGGTGGGGGTGTCCGTCCCCGATTCTGCCACCCGCTCCAGCTCGTGGCTCAGCTCGTCCAGTTCCGAGCCGCCCGCCATCTGCCGGGTGAGCTCGTCGAGGGTGATCGAGTCCCGGGTGTGGCTGCCCGCCATGGTGCCGCGCTTGAGGAGGACGAAACGGTCCCCGACCAGGTGCGCGTGGTGCGGGTTGTGCGTGATGAGGACCACGCCCAGACCGGCGTCGCGTGCGGCGGCCACGTACTTGAGGACCACGCCGGACTGTTTGACGCCGAGGGCGGCGGTGGGCTCGTCCAGGACGAGGACCTTGGCGCCGAAGTAGACGGCGCGGGCGATGGCCACGCACTGGCGCTCGCCGCCGGACAGGGTGCCGATGGGCTGGTCGACGTCGCGCAGGTCGATGCCCATGCGCAGCAGCTCGGCGCGGGTGGTCTCGCGCATGAGGTCCACGTCGAGGCGGCGCAGGGGGCCGCGGCCCTTCGTCGGCTCGGAGCCGAGGAAGAAGTTGCGCCAGACGGGCATGAGGGGGACGACGGCGAGGTCCTGGTAGACGGTGGCGATGCCGCGGTCGAGGGCGGCGCGCGGGTTGGCGAGCACGGTCTCCTCGCCCTCGATCTCGAAGGTGCCCGCGTCGTGCTGGTGCAGCCCGGCGATGATCTTGATGAGGGTGGACTTGCCGGCGCCGTTGTCGCCGAGCACGCAGGTGATCTCGCCCGCGGACACCTCCAGGGAGACCCCCTGGAGGGCGCGGATGTTGCCGTAGTGCTTGCTGACGTCGGTCAGCTTCACGAGGGTGGTGCCGGGCGCGGCGCCGGCGCCCTTCCCGGTGTCGGTCCCGGTCATCACTTGGCCTCCGCCCGCTTGCGCACCCACGCGTTCAGCAGGGTGGCCAGCAGCAGCATCCCGCCGAGGAAGAACTTGAACCAGTCCGGGTTCCACTGGGCGTAGACGATGCCGTTGCTGGTCATGCCGAAGATGAAGGCGCCGACGGCCGAGCCGATCGCGGAGCCGTAGCCGCCGGTCATCAGACAGCCGCCGATCACGGCGGCGATGATGTAGAGGAACTCGTTGCCGACGCCCTCCCCGGACTGGACGACGTCGAAGGAGAAGAGGATGTGCTGCCCGGAGATCCAGGCGCACAGGGCGACGCCCATGTAGAGGCCGATGCGGGTCTTGACGACCGGGACGCCGGTGGCGCGGGCCGCGTCGGCGCCGCCGCCCACCGCGAAGATCCAGTTTCCGGCGCGGGTGCGGAGCAGGATCCAGGTGGCGACGGCGACCAGGGCCAACCACCACAGGATGGTGACCTTGAGGGTGACCGAGCCGACGTTCCACTGCGAGGCGAACAGCGCGCGGGCGGAGGCGAAGCCCTCCATGTCGGCGATGCTCTTGGTGGAGACCGATCCGCTGATCAGCTTGGTGAAGCCGAGGTTCAGTCCGGTCAGCATCAGGAAGGTGCCGAGCGTGATGATGAAGCTGGGCAGTCGGGTGCGGGTCAGCATGAAGCCGTTGAAGAAGCCGATGGCCAGGGTGACCAGCAGCGACACCCCGACGCCCACCCAGACGTTCGCGGTCATCTGGTAGCTGAACATCGAGCTGACCAGCGCCGACGTGGTGACCATGACCCCGGCGGAGAGGTCGAACTCGCCGCCGATCATGAGCAGCGCGACGGGGGCCGCCATGATCCCGATCGTGGAGGCGGAGTAGAGGATCGTGCTCAGGCTGGAGGCCCGCAGGAAGCTGTCGGCGGCGAAGGAGAAGAAGACGAAGACGGCGACGGCCCCGACGACCGCGCCCAGCTCGGGGCGGCCCAGCAGTCTGCGGACGAGCGAGGCCGGGGCGAGGCGTTCGTCGGCGGGGGCGGAGGCGGCGCTCATCGGGTGCCCCGCTTGATGTACTCCTCCAGCTTGCCCGCCTCGGTCCCGGTGACGATCTGCGGGCCGGTCAAGACCGGCCGGCCGCCGCCGAGGACGTCCGCGTTGTAGCGGTTGAGCCACAGCAGGTCCACGGCCTCGTACCCCTGGAGGTAGGGCTGCTGGTCCACCGCGAAGCCCAGCGCCCCGGACTTCAGGTCGCGGGCGACGGACTCGTTCAGGTCGAAGGTGTCCACCTCCGCGGAGCTGCCGGCCGCGCCCTTCGCCTTGACGGCGGTGGGGGCGAAGGGGGCGCCGAGGGTGACGATCGCGTCGACGGAGGGGTCGGCCTGGAGCTTGGCCTGGATGGACGCCTGTACGGAGGGCATGTTGGTGCCCTCGACGTACAGGTTCTCCATCGAGCCGGCGAAGGTCTTCTTCGCCCCGGCGCACCGCTGCTCGTGGCCCACGTTGCCCTGCTCGTGCAGGACGCACACGGCCTTCTTGCGGCCGCGCTTGTTGAGCTCGGTGCCGACGGCCTCGCCGGCGATCCCCTCGTCCTGGCCGATGTGGGTCAGGGCGCCGTACTCGGCCGACTGGGCCGATCCGGAGTTGACGGTGACCACCGGGATGCCGGCCTTCACGGCCTTGCCGATGACGTCCTTGAGGGCGTCGGGCTTGGCGAGGCTGACGATGAGCCCGTCGACCTTCTGGTCGATCGCGTTCTGCACGAACTGCGCCTGCTGCTGCGCCTGGTCGTCGTGGGAGTAGACGAAGTTGATGTTGTCCTTCGCCGCGGCCTCCTTGGCGCCCTTCTGCACGATGTCCCAGAAGGTGTCGCCATCGCCCGCGTGGGTGACCATCGCGAAGGTCCAGCGCGGCGTGGACACCGCGGGTCGGCCCGCCTCGGCGGCCCGCGCCCGCTCCTCGGCGCGCTTGCCGCCCGTGCTGCTGCAACCCGCGAGGGAGGCTCCCAGTACCGCCGCGAGCACCGCGCCCACGACGCGTACCCCTGTCCGAACCCTAGCCACGTCCCCGTGCCCTTCCCTCGTGCGTCATCACTGCGTCATCAATCGGTCATTACGGTTCCAGCCGCCCAGTATCCGCCACAGTGGACCATGAGGGGCCATCGGGGCGTGCGCGGGCGGATTGACAGGTCCCCCGTACGGGGTCACGTTGAGTGCATGCGCATCGGGATCGTGGGAACCGGCCGGATCGGCTCGTTCCACGCGGCCGCCCTGGCCCGCCACCCCGACGCCGGTTCGCTGCTGCTGGCCGACGCCGACCCCGGGCGGGCCGCACGGCTCGCGGACCGGCTCGGTGCCACCGCCGCGCCCTCCGTCGACCAGGTGTTCACCTGGGGCGTGGACGCGGTGGTCATCGCCACCGCGACCGCGGCGCACGCGGAGCTGGTCGTCCGGGCGGTGCGCGGCGGGTTGCCGGTGTTCTGCGAGAAGCCCGTGGCCCCCGACCTGGCCCGCACCCTGGCGGTGCTGCGCGAGGTGGCCGCCGTCGGGGGGACGCTCCAGCTCGGCTTCATGCGGCGGTTCGACGCCGGGTACGCCACCGCGCGGGAGCTGGTCCGCTCCGGGGCGCTGGGCCGGCTGCACACCGTACGGACCACGACGTCCGATCCGACGCCGCCGCCCGCCGCCTACCTGGCGACCTCGGGCGGCCTGTACCGCGACTGCCTGGTGCACGACTTCGACATGGTCCGCTGGGTGACCGGGCGGGAGGTGGACGAGGTGTACGCGACCGGCGCGGACGGGGGCCTCGCGGCGTTCCGGGACAGCGGGGACGTGCACACGGCGGCGGCCCTGCTCACGCTGGACGACGGGACGCTGGTCTCCAGCACCGCGACCCGGTGCAACGGCGCGGGGTACGACGTGCGCATGGAGCTGTCCGGGGAGCTCGACCAGGTCTCCTCCGGGCTCGACGACCGCACGCCGATCGCCTCCACCGAACCGCACGGCCCTCCCCCGGCGAGCAAGCCGTGGTCCGGTTTCCTGGAGCGGTTCGGGCCCGCCTACGAGGCCGAGCTGGCGGCCTTCGTCCGGCTGGTGCGCGGCGAGGGGCCCAACCCCTGCGACGGCCGGGAGGCGCTGGCCGCGTTCCGGGTGGCGGAGGCGTGCGAGCTCTCGCGGCGGGAGCGGCGCCCCGTGCGGCCGGCGGAGCTGCCGGACCTCTGAGGGGGCGGTGCGGACCATGGGGGCCACCGTAGGCCCGGCGCTCGGGCGGGCAGCAGCCGATTGTCGGCCAATCGGACCACCGGGCGGCGGCGCGGCGCCGGACGCGCGCGGCCCGGGGCCGGGGGTCAGGCCGCGGCGCGGCGGCCCCAGGCCGTGCCGACGAGGACGAACGCGGCCCCCGCGAGGCCGAGGGCGCCCAGGCGCTCCCCGCCGATGGCGATGGCGGCGGCGGCCGCCCACAGGGGTTCGGTGCCCAGCAGCAGGCTGACGCGGGAGGGCGAGGTGCGGCGTACGGCCCACATCTGCACGAAGAAGGCGAACAGGGTGCAGAAGAGGGTGAGGAAGGCGAGCCCGGCCCACTCGGCGGGGCCGAAGTCCGCCGCCGCCCGCCAGGGGGTGGCCCCGGTGCCGGGCAGGGCCGCGAGGAGCGCGAAGACCAGCACGGCGCCGCCGAACTGGACGGTGGTCAAGGAGAGCGCGTCGGCGTCCTGGACGGCCTTGATCCGGGCCATCAGGAGCACGTGCAGGGTGCGGGCGAGGGCGGCGCCGAGGATCAGCAGGTCGCCCGCGCCGGGCGCGGTGAAGCCGGCGCCCTGGGTGAGCAGCACCACCCCCGCGACGGAGAGGGCGGCGGCGCCGAGGAAGGCGGGGCGGGGCGCGGTGCGCCGGACGGCGGACTCGGCGAGCGGGGTGAAGATCATGGTCAGGCTGATGATCAGCCCGGCGTTGGTGGCCGAGGTGTGCACGACCCCGTAGGTCTCCAGCAGGAAGATCCCGCCGAGTACGAGGCCCAGCGCGCCCGCGCCGCGCACCTGGGCGGGGGTGAGCGCGCGCAGCCGGCGGCGGCCGACGACGACGAGGACGGGCAGGACCAGGGCGAAGCGCAGGACGAGGACGGCGATCACCGTGTGGGTGGTGGTGATGCCCTTGGCGGCGAGGTAGCTGGCGCCCCAGACGACGGCGACGAGCAGGACGGGCAGGTCCGCGAGCCAGGCTCGGCGGGGGGCGTGCGCGGGGGCGGTGACGGCGAGGGTGGACACCGGGGCGGCTCCGGCCACGAGAAGGGGGTGGAGACGACGGTGGCTCGCACGGGTGCGGGCCCACCGTAGCCGAGTCGATCTTCCCGGTCGACCCCTTTCCGCCCGCCCCCGCCGGCTCTCCGCCCGCCCCCGCCGGCCCGGTCGGCTACGCGCCGATCGTGCCGAAGGTCGCGCGGCCCGCGGGCCGGTAGGTGTGGATGGCCGCGCCGCCGCCGGTGGTGCGGGAGTGCGTCAGCTCGTAGGCCGTCGGCAGACCGCCGACGGGGAACAGCCGGCGGCCCGCGCCGAGGAAGACGGGGAAGGTCAGCAGGTTCAGTTCCTCGACCAGGTCCCGCGCCAGCAGCCACTGCGCGAGCAGGGCGCTGCCGTGCACCTGGAGCTCGCCGTCGGTGGCGTCCTTGGCCCGGACCACCTCCGCCTGGAGGTGTTCCCCGTCGATGACGGTGGTGCCGGCCCAGGCGGGTTCCTTGAGGGTGGTGGAGGCCACGTACTTCGGCAGCGCGTTCAGCCGGCTCGCGATCGGGTCGGCGGGGTCGGTCTGCGCCGGCCAGTACCCGGCGAAGATCTCGTAGGTCCGGCGGCCCAGGAGGAAGGCCCCGGCCCGGTCGAAGACCTCGGTCATGAACTCCCCCATGCCCTCGTCGGCGAAGGGGGTCAACCAGCCGCCGTACTCGAACCCGCCGTCGGTGTCCTCCTGCGGCCCGCCGGGGGCCTGTACGACGCCGTCGAGGGTCAGGAAGGTGGTCAGGGTCAGCTTTCCCATGGCTCAGCGCTCCTTGGATCGTTGCGTTCCGATTACCCCGTGCACCCGTTCAGACTCCCGGGCCGCCCGGTACTCATCGGCGCGGCGCGCGTGAACGCCCCGTCCGATTCCCGCCGGCGCGGCCCTCCCCGCCCCCGTTTCATTGAAGCCGCAACGACTTGTTGGTGGATTCGGGGAGGAAACATGAACGACCGGACAGTGGCCCTGGTGACCGGAGGCAGCCGCGGCATCGGGGCGGCGACGGCGCTGCGCCTGGCCGAGGACGGCTTCGACGTCGCCCTCACCTACACGGACGGCGAGGAGGCGGCGAACGGGGTCGTCGGGAGGATCGAGGCCCTCGGCCGCAGGGGCCTGGCCGTACGCGCCGACGCGGGCGACCCCGCGCGGGCCGCGGCCTGCGTCGAGGAGACCGTACGGACCCTGGGCCGGCTCGACGTCCTGGTCAACAACGCGGGGATCGGCGTGCTCGGCCCGCTGGAGGAGCTCGACCCGCGCGACGTGGACCGGGTGCTGGACGTCAACGTGCGGGGGGTCTTCCTGACCACCCGGGCGGCGGCCGCGCACCTGGGCCCCGGCGGACGGATCGTGACCATCGGCAGCTGCATGGCGCTGCGCGTCGCGGGGCCCGGCGGGACCCTCTACACGATGAGCAAGGCGGCGCTGGCCGGTCTGACCCGGGCCCTGGCCCGGGAGCTGGGCGGGCGCGGGATCACCGCGAACCTGGTCCTCCCCGGCCCGGTCGACACCGACATGAACCCGGCCGACGGACCGCACGCGGACGCGCAGCGGGCCCTGACGGCGCTCGGCCGCTTCGGCACCCCCGCGGAGGTCGCCGCGCTGGTGTCCTTCCTCGCCGGGCCGGAGGCCGGCTTCGTCACGGGCGCGGAGCTCTCGGTCGACGGAGGGCACGCCGCGTAGCGGGAGGAACGCCTGCGGGGCGGGACCCGCTCCTCGCTGACCCATCCGTGGATCAGGGCCGCGTCGGCGGCGGGGTCGACGGGGGCGATGGTGACCGTGCCGAAACCCTCGACGAGGTGT
>NZ_JBEZIB010000055.1:0-37765 GCF_040650855.1 Streptomyces sp. NPDC048606
TTCGCCGGGGGGGGGCCGCGCGCGGGGCGGGGTGGCCCCCCCGGGCCGCGGCCCCCCCGCGGGGGGGGGGGCCGCACCCCCCGGGGGCCCCCCCGCGCGGGGCCCCCCCCGCAGGGGTGTGTCCGCGCCCCGGAGGTGTCGGCCCCCGGGGCGGTCGGGGGCTGCCTCAGCCGCCCAGCTCCTGGTGACGGGCGGCGTGCGCGGACGCGCCGGCCTCCGTCAGCGAGCCGAACAGGCGCAGGCGGGAGAAGCCGCCGTCCGGGAAGATGTCGATGCGCACGTGGGTGCCGACGGCCGGGGCGTCCAGGACGAACCGGTGGTTGGTGTCGGGCTGCAGGCGGGTGCGCGGCAGGAACTCCGTCCACTCGCCCTCCTCGCCGGTCTTGACGGACAGCGAGGCCCAGCCGGCCGAGTTGCCCTTGAGGTAGGCGGTGTCGATCTCGACGGCGCGGATCTCGGACTCGGCGACGAGCTGGTAGCGGATCCAGTCGTTGCCGTTGTCGCGGCGACGGGCGGTCTCCCAGCCGTCGTCCATCTTGCGGGAGCGGCCCGGGTTGATGGTGTTGGTCGGCGGCGAGTAGAAGCGGTTGGAGGCGTCCTCGACCGAGCCGCCGTTCTCCAGGGCGACCACGTCGAAGGTGCCGAGCACCGCGAGCCACGCCGGGTCGGGGCGGACCTCGCCGTAGACGCGGATGCGGGCGACGCCGCCGTCCGGGTGCTGGTTGAGGCGCAGGTGGGTGAAGCGCTGCTCCACGTCGACCTCGAAGCCGTTGGCCGCGTGGCCGCCGACCGTGGTGCGCTCGACGAGGGTCGTCCACTTGACGTCGTCGGACAGCAGTTCCTCGGCGGTCGGGGAACCCGCCACCGAGGCGGCCTGTACCGAGACGGCCTGCGGCATGTTGCCGCGGAAGTGGGCCGTGTCGACGACGATGCCGCGGATGACGCCGGGGGCGCCGAGGCGGATCAGGGCGTAGTCGTGGTCCTCGGCGGTCGGCCAGGGCTGCTCGGCGGACACGCCGCGGCGGCGGCGGGTCTCCCAGCCGTCCATGACCTTGCCCTTGTGGCCGAAGTGCTCGGGGTCGAAGTGCGGGGCCTCGGCGATGAGGAGGTTCTCGCGCTCGGCGAAGAACTCGTCGTTGGCGGCGATGACACCGGCGCCCAGCTCACGGGCGGCGAGGTTCGCGTACTGGGTGAAGGGGAAGTCCGCGGTGCGGTAGTCCGCGTACGGGTCGCCGCCTCCGTACGGGTTCGCGTTACCGGTGAAGGAAGGAATCGCCACTGTCAGTTCTGCCTTTCAAGGAGGAGGCCCGTGGGCTCGGTCGGGGTGCCGTGGTCGGCGATCTGGCGGCCGCGCAGCCAGGTGGACTTCACGACGCCGTGCAGGGTCTTGCCCGCGTACGCCGTGACCCTGTTGCGGTGGTGCAGTTCGGCCGGGTCCACGGTGAAGGTCTCTTCGGGGGCCAGGACGGCGAAGTCGGCGTCGCGGCCGACCTCGATGGCGCCCTTGCGGTCCAGTCCGGCGAGGGCGGCGGGGGCGCTCGACATCCAGCGCACGACGTCCTCCAGCGACCGGCCGCGGCGGCGCGCCTCGGTCCAGATCGCCGGGAGTCCCAGCTGGAGGGAGGAGATGCCGCCCCAGGCGGTGGAGAAGTCGCTCGTCTTCAGGTCCGCCGTGGAGGGCGAGTGGTCCGAGACGATGCAGTCGATGGTGCCGTCGGCCAGGGCGTCCCACAGCAGGTCCTGGTTGGCGGCCTCACGGATGGGCGGGCAGCACTTGAACTCGCTGGCGCCGTCCGGCACTTCCTCGGCGGTCAGGGTGAGGTAGTGCGGGCAGGACTCGACGGTGATCCGGACGCCGGCGGCCTTGGCCTCGGCGATCAGCGGCAGCGCGTCGGAGGAGGACAGGTGCAGGACGTGCACGCGGGCGTCGAGGCGCTTGGCCTGGGCGATCAGGTTGCCGATCGCGGTGTTCTCGGCGTCGCGCGGACGGGAGGCGAGGAAGTCGGCGTACTTCGGGCCGGGGACGACGGGGGCGGCGTCGAGGTGGTGCGGGTCCTCGGCGTGCACGATCATCAGGCCGCCGAAGCCGGTGATCTCGGCGAGGGAGGCGGCCAGCTGCTCCTGGTCGAGCTCGGGGAACTCGTCGACGCCCGAGGGCGACAGGAAGCACTTGAAGCCGTAGACCCCGGCGTCGTGCAGCGGGCGCAGGTCCTTGACGTTGTCGGGGAGGGCGCCGCCCCAGAAGCCGACGTCCACGTGCGCCTTGGCGCGGGCGACCTCCTGCTTGACGCGGAGGTTGTCGACCGTGGTGGTCGGCGGCAGGGAGTTGAGCGGCATGTCGAGGAGGGTGGTGATGCCACCGGCGGCGGCGGCGCGGGTGGCCGTCCAGAAGCCCTCCCACTCCGTGCGGCCGGGGTCGTTCACGTGGACGTGGGTGTCCACCAGGCCGGGCAGGAGGACGTCGTCGCCGAAGTCCTCCAGTCGGGCTCCGGCCGGTACCTCGGCCCCGTGCTCCAGCACGGCCGTGATCTTCCCGCCGGCGACGGCCACCGAGGCGGCGCGCGTCCCCTCGGGGGTGATGACGCGCGTCGAGCGCAGTACCAGTTCCACAGCCACGTCGGCCACCGGAACCTCCCCATCTACTTCCACAGAGCGAAATTCAACGTTCTGTTGACGGAGTCTTCACCCCGATCCGGGGCCAGTCAAGAGCGTCCGGAGGGACGGCTGACCGGCTTGCACCGCAATTGGAGGTTTCCACAGGATGGAATTAAGATTTCACTATCCAGAATGTAGCTACCACCACCCACCATCGGGCCACTACCTTCCGGAGGGGGTCCGCCACCAGGACAAACCACCTCTGACCGGCGAGGAGGGCAGGGCCCCGGATCTAGGGCCGTCGCCGACCGACGGGTAGGCTGCTCCCTTGCCTGCCAGCACCGAAAGGACCGCGCCGTGCCGACGTCCAGCGCCAGCACCACCGACGCTTCCGCCAAGCCCACCGCCGCGGGCGGTGGCGTCCAGTCCCTGGAGCGCGCCTTCGATCTGCTCGAACGCATGGCCGACGCCGGGGGCGAAGTCGGCCTCAGCGAGCTCTCCGCCGCCAGCGGCCTCCCGCTGCCCACCATCCACCGCCTGATGCGCACGCTCGTCGCGTGCGGCTACGTCCGGCAGCAGCCCAATCGACGGTACTCCCTCGGGCCCCGTCTGATCCGCCTGGGCGAGTCCGCGTCGCGCCTCCTGGGCACCTGGGCCCGCCCCTACCTCGCCCGCCTGGTCGAGGAGACCGGCGAGACGGCGAACATGGCCCTGCTGGACGGCGACGAGATCGTCTACGTCGCCCAGGTGCCCTCCAAGCACTCCATGCGCATGTTCACCGAGGTCGGCCGACGGGTGCTGCCGCACTCCACCGGCGTGGGCAAGGCCCTGCTCGCCTACACCCCGGCCGACGAGGTCCGCGCCCTGCTGGCGCGCACCGGTATGCCGGCCGCGACCGAGAAGACCATCACCACGCCCGAGGGCTTCCTGGACGCCCTGGAGCAGGTCCGCAAGGTGGGCTACGCGGTCGACGACAACGAGCAGGAAATAGGAGTCCGCTGCCTCGCCGTGTCGGTGCCGAACTCGCCGACCGCCGCCGCGATCTCCATCTCCGGCCCCGCCGGCCGGGTCACGGAGGCCGTGGCCGAGTCCTTCGTGCCGATCCTCCAGGGCGTGGCCGCCGAGCTGTCGGTGGCCCTCCAGAGCCAGAACCCGGCGTAACCGCCGGCGCGCCGTTCCGTACGCCGGAGCCCCGGCCCCCTTCGGAGGGGGCCGGGGCTCCGGCGTACGGGAAACGGGGTGGGTCCGGCCCGTCGGGGGTTCAGGCCGTCGGGACGGTCGGCGCGGGTGCGTCCGACCGGGTGAGGCGGCCGTCGGTCATCGTCGCGACGCGGTCCATCCGCTCCAGGTGCGCGTGGTCGTGCGTGACCAGCACCGTGGCCGTGGACCGCTCCCGGGTGAGGGTCACCAGCAGGTCGAGGACCGCCGCGCCCCGCTCGTGGTCCAGGGCGCTGGTCGGCTCGTCCACCAACAGCACGGCGGGCTCGTTCATCAGGGCGCGGGCGATGTTCACCCGCTGGCGCTGCCCGCCCGAGAGCTGGTGCGGGCGCCGGTCGGCCTGGTCGGCGAGCCCCACCGCGTCGAGCAGTTCCAGGGCCCGCGCGCGCAGCCGCCCGGCCGGCCGGCCCGAGAGGTGCGCCATCACCTGGAGCTGCTCGGCGGCGGTCAGGGAGGCCAACAGGTTGGGTTGCTGGAAGACGATCCCGATCCGCTCCCGGCGCAGGGCCGACTTCTCGGCGGCCCCCAGCGCCGTGGCGTCCTGCCCGGCGACCACGACCCGGCCGGAGTCCGGGGTGACCAGGGTGGCGGCCACCGCCAGCAGGCTGGACTTGCCGGAGCCCGAGGGCCCGATGACGGCGGTCAGGGTGCCCGCCGGGACCTCCAGGTCGACGGAGTCGAGCGCCGTGAGGCGACCGTCGCCGTCCGGGTAGGTGAGCGTGACGTCGTGGACGAGCAGGGTCATCGGGCGCTCCCGAGGGCGGTCAGCGGGTCGACGGCGGTGATCCGCCGGATGGACAGGGCCGCGCCCAGCGCGCCGAGCGCGATCATGATCGCGGCGGGCACCAGCACGGTGCGGGCGTCGAGGACGAAGGGCACGTCACCGCCGCCGATCAGCGCGCCGATGCCGGTCGCGAGGGCCGTGCCGAGGCCGGTGCCGAGGGCGAGCATCACCACGGCCTGGCCGAGCGCGTCCCGCAGCAGGTACGGGGTGGAGGCACCCAGTGCCTTCAGCACCGCGACGTCCGGGCCGCGCTGGATCGTCCACACCGTGAAGAAGGCCCCTATGACCAGCGCGGAGATGGCGAAGAGGAACCCGCGCATCAGCTGGAGCGAGCCGTTCTCCGCCTGGTAGGAGCCTATGGCGCCGAGCGCCTCGTCGATCGTCCGCGACGCCGTCCCCGCGGCCCGGTCCGCCGCGGCGAGGTCCGCGGAGTCCGAGGTCTCCAGCGCGATGACGGTGGCGAGGGTCTCCGGGGAGGTGCCCGGATTGCCGACGCGCTGCCAGTCGTTCAGGTCCATCCAGACGACCGGGGTGTGGCTGTAGGCGGCGGTGCCGGACACGGCGGCCACCGTCAGCTCCAGCGGCCCGATCCGGACCTTGCCGCCGGCGCGCAGCCCGCCGAGCTCCTCGGCCGCCTTGTGCGCGAGGACGACGGACCCCTGGGCGAGCCCGGCGCCGGCGGGCGGCAGCGATCCCGCCGGCTCGACGCCGAAGACGGAGACGGCGGCCGTGCGCTCACCCGAGACGGCGTTGGTGGTGCGGATGCCGAGGGGCTGCGCGGAGCTCACCCCCGGCCGCTCGCGCCAGGACCGCCAGGCGCTCTCGGGCAGCCGGGAGTCGGTGAAGGAGACCTCGCGGTCCCCCGCCGGCGCCGCGAAGGCCAGTCGTGAGGCGGGCAGGCCGGTGATGGCCGAGACGTTCTCCCGGGCCAGTCCGGAGGTGAGCCCGGACAGCAGGCCGACCAGCAGTGTGATCAGCACGACGACCGAACCCATGAGGGCGAAGCGGCCCTTGGCGAACCGTAGATCTCTCCATGCGACGAACATGATCCCCAGCCTGGTCCGCCCCGTGGGCGCGCGGCATCGCGCCGCGGTAGGGATCCTGGTATCGAAGGTGGCACGCGGACATCGAACTTTTGGTTGACCGGGGCTCCCCGCCGCCCGCTTACGCTGGTCGGAAGATGTCTTCCGCCCCCCGCTCCCGCCCCCTGACGCCCGTCTCCCGCGTGCTGCGGCTGTGCCTGCACGCGCTGTTCCTCGGACTGCTGGCGCTGGCCGCCGCCCGCGCCGTCGCCGGCTCCGCGCCCCGCGCCGGCCTGGTGGTCGCCGTCTGCGTCCTCCTGCTCGCCGTCTACGCGGCCGGCGTACGGGCCCCCTCCGTGAGCCGCTCCGCGCGGGCCGCCGGCATCTGGCTGGGCGCGGTCGGCGCGGCCTGGGCGGCGCTGCTGGTGGTCTCCCCCGACGGGCTGTGGATCGCCTTCCCGCTGTACTTCCTGGAGCTGCACCTGCTGCGGCTGCGCTGGGCCGTGGCCGCCGTGGCGGTCACCGCCTGCGCGGCGATCGGCGGTTTCGTCGCGCACAGCGGAGTCCCGAGCCCGGGCGCCTTCCTCGGGCCGGTGCTCGGCGGGGCCGTGGCCGTGGCGACGGTGTTGGGCTACCAGGCGCTGTACCGCGAGAGCGAGCGGCGCCGCGAGCTGATCGAGGAACTGATCGCCACCCGCGCCGAGCTGGCCGTCGCCGAGCGGGGCGCGGGGATCCTGGCCGAGCGCGAGCGCCTCGCCCGGGAGATCCACGACACCCTGGCCCAGGGCCTGTCCTCGATCCAGCTGCTGCTGCGCGCGGCGGAGCGCGCCCTGTCCGAGGACCGTACGGGCCCCGGCGCGCCGGCCGACGGGGGCGCGGGCGCACCCGCCGGGGGTGACATGCCCGCCGGAGGGGGCGTGCCCGCCGACCGGGGCGCGGCGGCGGCCCTGGCGCACATCGCCCGGGCCCGCGGGGCCGCCCAGGAGAACCTCGCCGAGGCGCGCCGCTTCGTACGGGCCCTGACTCCCCCGGACCTGGAGCACGGGTCGTTGGCCGCCGCCCTGGAGCGGCTGTGCGCGGACGCGCCGGGGCCGCTCGTGCGCTTCTCCGTCAGCGGCACCCTGCGCGAGCTGCCCACGCCCTACGAGGTGGCCCTGCTGCGGATCGCGCAGTCGGCGCTGGCCAACGTGGTGCGCCACGCGCGGGCTGGGCGGGCCGGGATCACCCTGACCTTCATGGACGACTCCGTCACCCTGGACGTCGTCGACGACGGCGAGGGCTTCGAACCCGCCCGCGCCCCGTCCGGCGAGGGCGGCTTCGGCCTGCCGGCGATGCGGGCGCGGGCCGAGAGCCTGGGCGGGTTGTTCACCGTGGAGTCCGATCCGGGCCAGGGCACCGCCGTGGCCGTCACCCTGCCGCTGCCCGTGGAGGCACCGTGACCATCCGTCTCCTGCTCGCCGACGACCACCCCGTGGTCCGCGCCGGGCTGCGCGCGGTCCTCGACACCGAGCCGGACTTCGCGGTGGTGGCCGAGGCCCCCACCGCCGAGCGGGCGGTGGAACTGGCCGCGTCCGAGCCGGTGGACGTGGTGCTGATGGACCTCCGGTTCGGCTCCGGGATGCACGGCTCGGCGGCCACCGCGGCGATCACCGCGCTGCCCGACGGGCCGCGCGTCCTGGTGCTGACCACGTACGACACCGACGCCGACATCCTGGCGGCGGTGGAGGCCGGCGCCTCGGGGTACCTGCTGAAGGACGCCCCGCCCGAGGAGCTGGCGGCGGCGGTGCGCACGGCCGCCGCCGGGCAGTCGGCCCTGGCGCCGGCGGTGGCGCTGCGGCTCATGGACCGGATGCGCACCCCGGCGGAGGCGCTGACGAAGCGGGAGCTGGAGGTGCTCCAGCTGGTCGCGGACGGGCTGTCGAACCAGCAGATCTCGAAGCGGTTGTTCCTCAGCCAGGCGACGGTCAAGTCCCACCTGGTGCACGTCTACGCGAAGCTCGGCGTCGACTCGCGCACCTCGGCGGTGGCGGCGGCGGCCGGGCGCCGCCTGATCCGCACCCCGTAGCGGAGGGGGGCGGCGGGCCTCAGGCCACCCAGTACGGCCGCTCCACGCCCGGGGCGAGCGGGACGCCGTCGTGGAAGGCCCGCGCGAGGAGGCGTACGCCCTCGTCCAGGCGGGCCGCCGGCAGGGTGTACGGGATGCGGAGCCGGTGTTCGAAGGTGCCGGGGTCGACGCCGAAACGGGCCCCGCGCCCGATGTGCACGCCGGCCGCCGCGGCCCGCTCCGCGAGGGCGGAGCTGACGGGTTCCCCGAGGTCCACCCAGAGCGAGAGGCCGCCGGGCGGCACCCGCCAGGACCACTCGGGGGTGTGCCGCTGGAGGGAGGCGATCAGGGCGGCGCGCTGTCCGCGCAGTTGCTCCAGCCGGACCGGCAGGGAGCGGTCGAGGCCCTCCATCAGCCGCAGGGCGACGACCTGGTCCAGGACCGAGCCGGTCATGTCGGCGCTGACCCGGACGGCGGCCAGTTCGGTGATCAGCTTGGCGCCGGCCCGCACCCAGCCGACGCGCAGGCCGCCCCAGTGGGTCTTGCTGAGGGAGCCGATGGTGATCACGTGGTCGGCGCCGGAGCGCGGCGCGAGCGAGGCCGTGGGGGCGGGCGCGGGCACGTCCAGGGCGATGTCGGCGATGGTCTCGTCCACCACCAGCCAGGTCCCGGTGGCGCGTGTGGCGGCGAGCAGGCGCAGCCGCTGCTCCTCGGGCATGAGCAGGCCGGTCGGGTTGTGGAAGTCGGGTATCGCGTAGACCAGTCGGGGGACGGTCTGGCGCAGCGTGGACTCGGCGATGTCCATGTCCCAGCCGGTGTCGGAGACGGCGATGGACCCGGTGCGCAGGCGGGCGTGGCGCAGGGCGTCGAGGGCGTTGGCGTAGGTGGGGCTCTCGGTGACGACGCGGTCCCCGGGGCGGCACAGGAGGCTCACGACGAGGGCGAAGGCCTGCTGGGCGCCGGCGGTGACGAGGATCTGCTCGGGGCGGGTGGGCAGCCCTCGGCGGGTGAAGCGGTCCGCGACGGCCCGGCGCAGGTCGGGCAGGCCGAAGGGGTGGTAGCCGGGGCTGTGGGTGAGGGCGGGCAGACGGGGCGCGGCCCAGGCGAGGGCGTCGGCGAGGCTGCCGTCGGGGGCGCCCATGGCGGCGATGGCCAGGTCGATGCCGGGGTCGCCGTCGGCGTGGTAGCCGCCGGCGCCGACGATGGCGTGCGCCCCGACGGGGGCGTGGCCGTCGGGGAGTTCGGTCCAGGTGCCGGAGCCGCGCCGGCTGCGCACGTAGCCGCTCTCGCGCAGCAGGTCGTAGGCGCCGGTGACGGTGGCGCGGCTGGCGCCGAGGGCCTCGGCGAGTTCGCGTTCGGCGGGCAGGCGTACGTGGAGGGCGACGCGGCCGTCGAGGATCAGGGTGCGGACGGCGTCGGCGAGGGCCCGGTAGCCGGGGCGGGCCCGGACCTCCGCGGGGAGCATGGCCGCGAGCTGGCGGCTGCCGATCGTCCTGTCCGCCGTGTGGACCACTCGCCCGTTCGCCATGCCAACCTCCCCCGATTGGCTCTGCCTGCCAGGCCAATCGAGGTCCAGACTCGCGGTATTGGCCCCCGATTGGCAAGGAGAAGCCACGATGACGGAGCACTTCCTCACCGACCGTGACGAGCGGGCACTGGTGGCCGCCGCCGGGAACCGGATCGCGGAGCCGCTGCGCGTGCGGGCGCTGTGGGCCGCCGTACGGCGGCTGTCGACGCACGGCCGGGCTCGCCGCCCCGGGCCCGCGGCGCAGGGGCGAGAATCGCTGACATGCCAACCGAACCAGACCGTACGCCTTCCGCCGGCGCCCTCGAACCAGGCCGTGCGACCCCTGCCGTGACCCCGGTGGTCGCGGGGCTGCTCCTCGCCGCGGGGGGTGGCCGCCGGCTCGGCGGGCGCCCCAAGGCCCTGTTGACCCATCGGGGGCGCCCGCTGGTGGAGAACGCCGTGCGGGTGCTCCGCGAGGCGGGCTGCGCGCCGATCCACGTGGTGCTGGGCGCCTCGGCCGCCGAGGTCCGCGAGCGGGCCGACCTGAGCGGCTGCGTGGTCGTGGACAACCCGGAGTGGGCCGAGGGGATGGGCTCGTCCCTGCGGGTGGGCCTGGCCTCGCTGGCCGGTACGGGGGCGGGGGCGGCGCTGGTCTCCCTGGTGGACCAGCCGGGCATCGGTCCGGACGCCGTGGCCCGGGTGCGCGGGGCGTACCGCTCGCCCGCGAGCCTGGTGGCGGCCTCCTACGACGGGGAGCGCGGTCACCCGGTGCTCTTCGGGGCGGACCGGTGGGCGGACATCGCGGCGACGGCCACGGGGGACCGGGGTGCGCGTGTCCATCTGAGGGAACACGCGAAGGAGGTCATGCTGGTGGAGTGCGGGGACATCGCGGCCGCTTTCGACATCGACACCCCGCCCGACCTGGCACGACTGGATTGAGTGGGGCTCGTGCGGGGCCTGAGCGGGCTGTGACCGCGATGGCACTGAGGGCCACCGGCAAGTGGAATCTGTCGACTCAGAGAATCTCGACATCAACAAACCATTGAACTTCCACCATGAGGAAATTACTATCCACTGGTCAGAAGCGCCCTGAACCCACAGACGGCGCCCGCGACCGTTACCCGGAACTCTCCACACCCGACGGCACTGCGTGCCGTCTCGCGCGAGCATTCCCCGCGGCCGCCAGGCACCGCCGCTGAAGGAGTGACAGATATGTCCGCACCAGCGCCGTCCCCGCTGGCCATCGTCGACGCCGAGCCCCTGCCCCGGCAGGACGAAGTCCTCACCGAAGCGGCCCTCGCGTTCGTGGCCGAGCTCCACCGGCGGTTCGCCCCCCGCCGCGCCGAGCTCCTCGCCCGACGCGGTGAACGCCGCGCCGAGATCGCCCGGACCTCCACCCTCGACTTCCTCCCGGACACCGCACAGGTCCGCGAGGGCGACTGGAAGGTGGCCCCGGCCCCGGCGGCGCTGAACGACCGCCGCGTGGAGATCACCGGTCCGACGGACCGCAAGATGACCATCAACGCCCTGAACTCGGGCGCCAAGGTCTGGCTCGCCGACTTCGAGGACGCCTCGGCTCCCACCTGGGAGAACGTCGTCCTCGGCCAGCTCAACCTCATCGACGCCTACGAGCGCCGCATCGACTTCACGGACGCGCGCACCGGCAAGGCGTACGCCCTGAAGCCCGCCGACCAGCTCGCCACCGTCGTGATGCGCCCGCGCGGCTGGCACCTGGAGGAGCGCCACCTCAGCTTCGAGGGCGGCCCCGCCTCCGGCTCCCTCGTCGACTTCGGCCTGTACTTCTTCCACAACGCCAAGCGCCTGATCGACCTCGGCAAGGGCCCGTACTTCTACCTGCCGAAGACGGAGTCGCACCTGGAGGCCCGCCTCTGGAACGAGATCTTCGTCTTCGCCCAGGACTACGTCGGCATCCCGCAGGGCACCGTCCGCGCGACCGTCCTCATCGAGACGATCACCGCCGCGTACGAGATGGAGGAGATCCTCTACGAGCTGCGCGACCACGCGGCCGGCCTGAACGCGGGCCGCTGGGACTACCTCTTCTCCATCGTCAAGAACTTCCGTGACGGCGGCGAGAAGTTCGTCCTGCCGGACCGCAACGCGGTGACCATGACGGCCCCGTTCATGCGCGCCTACACCGAACTGCTGGTCCGCACCTGCCACAAGCGCGGCGCCCACGCCATCGGCGGCATGGCGGCCTTCATCCCGTCCCGCAAGGACGCCGAGGTCAACCGGGTGGCCTTCGAGAAGGTCAAGGCCGACAAGGACCGCGAGGCGAACGACGGCTTCGACGGCTCCTGGGTCGCCCACCCCGACCTGGTCCCGATCGCCATGGCCTCCTTCGACGCGGTCCTCGGCGAGAAGCCCAACCAGAAGGACCGCCTGCGCGAGGACGTCTCGGTGGCCCCGGGCGAGCTCATCGCGATCGACTCGCTCGACGCGAAGCCCACCTACGAGGGCCTGCGCAACGCCGTCCAGGTCGGCGTCCGCTACATCGAGGCGTGGCTGCGCGGTCTCGGCGCGGTCGGCATCTTCGGTCTCATGGAGGACGCGGCCACAGCGGAGATCTCGCGCTCCCAGATCTGGCAGTGGATCAACGCCGGCGTCGTGTTCGAGAACGGCGAGCTCGCCACCGCCGACCTGACCCGCGCGATCGCCGCCGAGGAGCTCGCCGCGATCCGCGCCGAGGTCGGCGAGGAGGCCTTCGCGGCCGGGAAGTGGCAGCAGGCCCACGACCTCCTCCTCCAGGTCTCCCTCGACGCCGACTACGCGGACTTCCTCACCCTCCCCGCGTACGACCGACTCGTGGGCTGACCCACACGATTCGGCCGGAAACGCACAGCGGCCGAACCACGCCTCCGCCCCCGTCGCCTTGCCGGCAACGGGGGCGGAGGCGTTCGCTCCGCGCTTTGCCCGACCGTTCGCGGGACAAGGCCCCGAAGGCCGGGCCGCGTTGCCGGAACGCGGTCGCGGCAGGGGCCGGACGGCCGAACGAACGGTCGGCCGTTATTCCATCGTGACCTCGCTGTACCTAGCGGTAACAAGTGGGCGCGTGTCACCTTTCCGATGCCACCGGCGCCGGAGGTACCCCCACTTACCCAGCCACGCACCGAAGTTGTTGGCGACTTCCGCGTGGCCGACCGCAGGAGTTCCGCAGTGATCGGATTCCGCAAGGCCGACAAGGACAGGGCCGCCCGCAGGCGCGTGCGACGGTCGGCGGGCGCCGCGATGGCACTCCCCCTCGCCGTCACGGCGCTGCTCGCCGGCGGTGCGACGCCGGCCGCGGCCGGGCCCGGCACCGGCCCCACCGCCGTGGTGTCCATGGGCGACAGCTACATCTCCGGCGAGGCCGGCCGCTGGAAGGGCAACAGCCTGACCAACAGCGGCAGCCGGGTCGGCACCGACCGGGCCTGGACCAGCGGCGGCGCGTACGACCCCTCCAAGGTCTACGGCACGACCGCCGGCGGCTGCCACCGCTCGGACTCGGCCGAGGTGATCAGCGCCGGCGGCATCGCCGAGACGGCCGTGAACCTGGCCTGCTCCGGCGCGACCTCGCAGAACGTCTTCCGGGCCGCCAACGGCGGCGTCGCCTTCAAGGGCGAGGCCCCGCAGGCCGATCAGCTCGCGGCCGTCGCCGCGAGCCGCGACGTCAAGGTCATCGCGCTGTCCATCGGCGGCAACGACCTCGGCTTCGCCGACATCATCAAGGACTGCGCGTACGACTTCGTGCTCTGGGGCTCGTACTGCTACGACGACCAGCAGTACGGGGTCGACCAGAAGATCGACGCGGTGATGGCCGGCGTCGGCAAGTCCGTCGACGAGATCCGCGCCGTCATGCGCGGGGCAGGCTACACGGACTCCTCGTACCGCATCGTCCTCCAGTCCTACCCCTCGCCGATCCCCCGGGGCGCCGAGAACCGCTACACCCAGAGCGACTGGAGCCGGCTCAACACCGGCGGCTGCCCCTTCTGGAACCGCGACTCGGACTGGGCGCGCGACTCCCTGGTGCCGCAGATCGCGAACCGCATCAAGCAGGTCGCGACGGCCAAGGGCGTGCAGTTCCTGGACCTGCGGGACATGCTCCAGGGCCGCGAGGTGTGTGCGAAGGCCAGCAAGCAGGTCAGCTCCTCGGCGCCCGCCTCCGCGCGCACGAGCGAGTGGGCCCGCTGGATCGACAACAACGAGTCGCAGGGCCTGATCCAGGAGTCCATGCACCCCAACTACTTCGGCCAACTCGCCGTCGGGCGCTGCCTGTCCCTGGCCGTGGCCCAGCCCGCGAACTCCACCGTCGGGTGCCGCAACACCGCCGGCGGCGACCACACGGGGATGTACCTGACGCCCGCCTCGTAGCCCGCCCCGCAGCCCGCCGCGCGACCCACGTCGCGGCCCGCCGGGGGACGGCGGAAAACCGGGTGAGCCCGACGGGGCGTGCTGTCAGGATCGGGTCCATGACAGCACGCCCCGTACGCACCGGCCGACGCGACCGTCCGAGCCTCTACATCTCCGTCGACGTCGAAGCCGACGGACCGATCCCCGGCCCCTACTCCATGATCAGCTTCGGGGCCTGCGTGGCCGGCCGCCAGGACGGGGGGACCTACACCCCGGCCGACCCGGAACGGCACACCTTCTACCGCGAGTTGCGCCCGATCGGCGAGCGGTGGGTGGACGCCGCGCTCGCCGTGAGCGGACTGGACCGCGACCGCCTCCTGCGCGAGGGCGCCGAACCGGCCGCGGCCATGGCGGAGTTCCGCGCCTGGGTGCGGGAGGTCTCCGCCGGGGCCCAGCCGGTGATGTGCGGCTATCCCGCCTCCTTCGACTGGACGTTCCTGTACTGGTACCTGATCGAGTTCGGCGACGACAGCCCCTTCGGGCACTCCGGCTGCCTGGACATGAAGACCCTGTACGCGACGAAGGCCCGCGTGCCGCTGCGCGCCGCCGTCAAGGGCCGCATGCCGCGCGCGCTCCTCTCCCGCCGCCCCCACACGCACCACGCGCTCGACGACGCCATCGAGCAGGCGGAGTTGATGAGCAACCTGATGCTGTGGGAGCCGGAGGAGGAAGGGGCGGTCGACAGGTCCTAGGAACCGCGCTGGTGCGGCAGGCCGGCCAGGGCCGTGGTGAAGGCGGCGCGGCAGCGCAGCCAGTCCGGGTCGGGGGACGGGGCGTGCAGGGCCAGGAGTTTGGGCAGGAGGTCCGCCGCGAAGGCCCGGGCCGCCTCGGCCGGCACCAGGGACGGCAGGTTGTCGATGGCGATGACGTCCAGCGGGCGGGGGGCGGGGCGCAGCCGCAGGGCCGGTGTCCGCCAGTCGGTGAGCCGGTCATAGACGGGCAGCAGGTGCAGTTCCGAGCCGGTGTCGCAGGTGATGTCGGCGATGACCGAGAGGCGTCGGCCCGCGGCGTCGAGGTCGGCCGGGGTCAGGAAGGGGGCCCGGGGCCGGTCCGTGAGCACCGCGTGGACGAGGATGTCGTGGTCCAGGAGGGCGGCCCGGTCCAGGGCGCGGGTCTCGGCCCGGCCCCAGCGGGTGACGCGGATGCCGGCGGTGCTCAGCGCGTCGCAGGCGCCCCGGCCGCTGCGCCCGCCGGCGCCGATCACCAGGGCCCGTAATCCGTCGGCCGGGCAGGCGCGCAGCCGGGCGTCGAGTTCGGGCCGGGGCATCGGGACCAGCGGGGCCGTCAGCCGGCCGCGGGCGTGCAGCGCGGCCAGGGCGGCGCCCGCGTACCCGGCCCAGTAGCCGAAGGCCGCGAGGCGGCGCCCCTGGGCGTCGGCGAGGTACTCCAGGTCCAGCAGGGTCCCGCCGCCGGTGAGGAAGCGGCGCAGCAGTTCGGGGCCCTGGGTCTGGCCCTTGTAGGCGTGCCCGAAGTAGACGTGCCGGTGGTGCAGGTGCTCGGGGGCCGCCGGGAGTTCCTTCAGCCCGAGGACGTACGCCGATCCGGGCGCGGCCTCGGCCCACGAGCCGGCCGGTGCGGTGCGGCAGCCCGCGGCGGCGTACTCCTCCAGCGGGAACACCCGGTGGTCCGACTCCTCCACGGTGATCCGTACGCCGTGCTCGACGAGGAGCGCGGCGCCGTCGGGGGTGAGCGGCGCGCGCCGCTCGGTGGGGCGGGTCTCGCTGCGCATCCAGAGCTGTGGGACGTCTGCCATCGCTGTACCGCCTGTCGGGTCGGAGAGGTGGTGGGGACGGCCCCTTCTCCCCCGCGCCCCGGCGGTCCGCGGGCAGCCCTCGGCGCGACCCGGCGGGGCCGGGGCGGTGCGGGCGGTGGCGGTCCGTCGGGGTACGGGCGAGGGGAGGGCGCGGCGCGCGGGCCCGGTGCGACGGGTCCCGCGTGCGCAGGGGATGTCTTTCCGCACGGCGTACGTGACAAGCCGGATCGGCACCGGAACTCCGGTCCCTGCCGCCCCTCGCCGCGCTCCGCGCCCCTCGCGCCACGGGGAGCCCGGCGTGCGGGGCCCTACCGGCCCCGGCGGCGATCCGTACCGGCCGGCCCGGTCGGCCCGGCGTCGTGCCCCGGGTCCCCGCCCGGCCCCGGACGGCACGAAGCGGCGGTGCGTACGCCACACCCGCAGTGGGTGACGTACGCACCGCCGCCGGGGCGCCGGTGGATCGGACCGGGGTCGATGGGGTGCGGTTGTGCGGCCGTGCGGCCGTGCGGCCGTGCGGTCGTGTGCTCAGTGCGCGAAGGCCGGCTCGGCTCCCGCGCCCTCCTCCTCCTTCGCCCCGTCCTTCTTCGCCCCGAGGTGGTTGAAGGCCAGGTTGAGCAGGATGGCCACCACGCAGCCGGTGCTGATCCCGGAGTCGAGGACGACCAGCAGGTCCTTGGGGAAGGCGTGGTAGAACTGCGGCGCGGCGATCGGGATCAGGCCGATGCCGACCGAGGCCGCCACGATCAGGGCGTTCTCGCCCTTCTCCATGGCCGCGCTCGCCAGGGTCTGGATGCCGCTCGCGGCGACCGAGCCGAAGAGCACGATGCCGGCGCCGCCGAGGACGGGCAGCGGCACGACCCCGATGACGGAGGCGGCCATCGGACACAGGCCGAGCAGGATCAGGATGCCGCCGCCCGCGGCGACCACGAAGCGGCTGCGCACCTTGGTCATCGCGACGAGTCCGATGTTCTGCGCGAAGGCGCTGCACATGAAGCCGTTGAACAGCGGGCTGAGCGCGCTGCCGAGGGTGTCGGCGCGCAGGCCGCCCTCGATGGTCTTCGCGTCCGCCGGCCGGCCGACGATCTTGCCGAGGGCCAGGATGTCGGCGGTGGACTCGGTCATGCAGACGAGCATGACGATGCACATCGAGATGATGGCGGCGACCTGGAACTGCGGGGCGCCGAAGTGGAAGGGGGTGGGGAAGCCGATGACGTCGGCGTTGCTCACCGCGTCGAAGTTGGTCATGCCGAGGGGTATCGCGATCAGCGTGCCCACGACGAGGCCGAGCAGGATCGAGATCTGCTGGAGGAAGCCGCGCAGGAACTTGCGCATCAGCAGGACGATCACGAGGGTGAGGGCGGCCATGCCGATGTTCTGCATCGAGCCGTAGTCGGAGGCGGTGCTGTTGCCGCCCTGCGACCAGTTGAAGGAGACCGGGAGCAGCGAGACGCCGATCAGGGTGATGACGGTGCCGGTGACCACGGGCGGGAAGAAGCGGACGAGCTTGCCGAAGTAGGGGGCGGCGAGGAATCCGACGAGGCCGGCGACGATGATCGCGCCGAAGATGATGGGGATGGCGTTGTCCCCCTCCCCCTTGCCGATGGCGATCATCGGGGTGACACCGGCGAAGGAAACGCCGTTCACGAAGGGGAGTTTGGCGCCGATCTTCCAGAAGCCGAGGGTCTGGAGGAGGGTGGCGAGGCCGGCCGTGAAGAGCGAGGCGCCCATCAGGAAGGCCGTTTCGGTGGCGGAGAGACCGACGGCGGGTCCGACGATCATGGGCGGGGCCACTACACCCGCGTACATGGCGGCCACGTGTTGGAGGCCGCTCGTGAACATCTTCAGAGGAGGCAGGGTCTCGTCGACCGGGTGCTTCTCCTCCGGTACTGCGACTGCGTCTTTGCGAAACCTGGGCGCGTTGGCCACGGCTTCCTCCGGTCGGGTAACACGTCGGCAGGGACGTGGGTGTCATGGAGGTGGTGCGAAAGCGGTGCGAGTCGAGCCTGTATGGAGTTGTGGGTACTGCGAATGCTTGTCCCAAGGGGTGCGGAATCGATTCGCCCAAAAATCGTTCCGCGCGGTGGCGACCGGCCGGCGGGGCCGGGTGGTGCCGTGGCAGTGGCGCGAGACAGGAGCTGTGGCGCAAGTGTCACGAGTCACCGCCCCCGGGAGCGCCCTCGGAATATCCTCGGGCGCTTCCCGGGAACGGCTGCCGCGGACCCCGCTCGGGTCCGCGGCCGCCGGCCGGGGGCCGTCCCCCCCGACCGGACTCCGTGGGATCAGGCCTGCGCGGAGATGCGCGCCAGGCGCTGGGCCTCTTCACGGGTGGACACCGCGATGGCGTCCTCGTCGGCGAAGAGGAGGCGGTTGTTCTCGACGATCTGCTTGCCGTTGACGAACGACGCGGTGACCGGGGCCGCGGCACCGAAGACCAGGGCCGTGACCGGGTCGGCGATCGAGGAGTGCAGGAAGGTGTTCAGGTTCCACAGCACCAGGTCGGCGCACTTGCCGACCTCCAGCGAACCGATGTTGTCGGCGCGGCCGAGGACCTGGGCGCCACCGTAGGTGCCCAGGCGCAGGGCCTGACGCGCGTTCAGGGCGCGCTCGCGGTGGACCGGGTTCAGACGGTTGATCAGCAGCGCGTTGCGCAGCTCGGTGTGCAGCTCACCGGACTCGTTGGAGGCGGTGCCGTCCACGCCGAGGCCCACCGGGACGCCGGCGGCCAGCATGTCCGGGACGCGGGCGATGCCGGCGGCCAGACGGGCGTTGGAGGACGGGCAGTGCGCGACACCGGTCTTGGTGCGGGCGAACGCGGCGATGTCGGAGTCGTTCATGTGGACGCTGTGCGCCATCCACACGTCCTCGCCGAGCCAGCCGGTCGACTCGAAGTAGTCGGTCGGGCCCATGCCGAACAGTTCCTTGCAGAACTGCTCTTCCTCGACGGTCTCCGAGCCGTGCGTGTGCAGGCGCACACCCAGGCGACGGGCCAGCTCGGCACCCTGCTTGAGCAGCTCGGTGGAGACCGAGAAGGGGGAGCAGGGGGCGACGGCGATCTGGGTCATCGCGTCGAAGGAGGCGTCGTGGTACTTCTTCACGGTCGCCTCGGTGTCGGCCAGGGCGCCTTCGAGGGTCTCCACGGCGTGGTCCGGCGGCAGGCCGCCGTCCTTCTCGCTGCGGTCCATGGAGCCGCGGGCGAGGGTGAAGCGGACGCCCATCTCGGAGGCGGCGCGGATGATCGAGCCGGAGAGGTCGCCCGAGTTCTTCGGGAAGACGTAGTGGTGGTCCATGGCGGTGGTGACGCCGCCCTTGGCCATCGCGGCGAGGGAGCCCTGCGCGGCCGTGTACGTCATCTGCTCGTCGATGCGCGCCCACGTCGGGTACAGCGAGACGAGCCAGTTGAAGAGGTTGTGGTCGGTGGCCAGGCCACGCGTGATCCACTGGTAGAAGTGGTGGTGCGTGTTGACCAGACCGGGAGTCACGAGGTGCCCGGTGCCGTCGATGCGGCGGACTACGTTCTCGAGGTTCGCGGGGGCCTTGCCCGCGCCGACGAACTCGATCTTGTTGCCGGCGACGACCACGTGACCCGAGGCGTACTCGGTGTCGTTCGCGTCGACGGTCGCGATCGCACAGTTCTCGATGACGATGCGCTCGACCGCGCTGTCATGGGCTGCCGATGCTGCCATGGGACTTCCTCGTGCTTTCAGTGGCGGTGCGGGCACGGCAAAACCCAGGGGATTTGAGTGCCGGAGCCGGGGGCCTTGACAGCTGACAGTACTGCCGCCCCATGTGTTGCGTCCGGGTGCCGATTCAGGAAGTTGGTGGGGGTGTCGCCCGCCCCGGGGCCACTGCGGAGCCCCGGGACGAGCGTGTCGTACTAGAGGTTGGTCATGTCCACGGGGATACGGGCGTCAGCGCCGTCGCGGAGGACCGTCGCCTCGATCAGACCGTACGGACGGTCCGCGGCGAAGTAGACCTCGTTGTCGTTCTTGAGGCCGAAGGGCTCGAGGTCGACGAGGAAGTGGTGCTTGTTCGGGAGCGAGAAGCGGACCTCGTCGATCTCCGAACGGTGGTTGATGATGCGCGAACCCATCTGGTACAGGGTCTGCTGGAGCGACAGCGAGTAGGTCTCCGCGAAGGCCTGGAGCATGTGCTTCTTGGTCTCGGCGTAGGACTTCTCCCAGTTGGGCATCCGCTGCTCGTCGTCGGTCCAGTTGAAGCGCCAGCGACCCGACACCTGGGTGGCCAGGATGCGGTCGTACGCCTCCTGGAGGGTCGTGTACTTGTCCTTCACGTAACCCCAGAACTCGGAGTTCGTGGAGTTCATGACGATCAGGTCCTTGAGGCCGGAGATGACCTCCCAGTTCTGACCGTCGTACGTGATCTGGGTGACGCGGGTCTCCATGCCCTTGCGGACGAAGGAGTGGTTGACCTCGTCGGAGCCGATGAACTTCGAGTTGGCGTCCGAGGTGGCGATCCGGTCCCAGCCGTACTCCTCGATCCGGATGCGCGCGCGCTGGATCGGCTCCTGGCTGTTCACGAACCAACGGGCCAGGTGGATGCCGAACTGCTCGGCGGACTCGATGCCGTACTCCTTGGCGAACGCGTACACCGTGTTCTTGGTGGTGTCCGTCGGCAGCACGTTGGCGTTCGAGCCGGAGTAGTGGACGTCGTCCATGTCGCCGGAGAGGGCGACCGAGACGTTCAGGTCCTTGATGTGGTGGGTGTCGCCGTCCCGCGTGATCTTGACGACGCGGTTCTCTGCCTTGCCGTACTGGTTCTGGCCCAGAATCGTGGCCATGCTAGCTCCCTCGGTAAACGGAGTAGCCGAACGGGTTGAGCAGCAGCGGTACGTGGTAGTGCTCGCCCGGGTTCACCGCGAAGGTGATCGTTACCTCGGGGAAGAACGCACCGCTGTCCCTTACGCGGGGGGCGTCCTGCTGCGCCTCGGCTTGCTTCTTTGAGAAGTACGTCTCGGTCTCGAAGTCGAGACGTACGTGGGTGGTGCCCTCCGGCAGCGCCGGCAGGTCCTTGCAACGCCCGTCGGCGTCGGTGGCGCTGCCGCCCAGGGCCGCCCACTCGCCGTCGAGCCCCGCACGGGCCGACAGGGAGATGGCGACGCCCTCGGCGGGGCGGCCGATGCTGGTGTCCAGGATGTGGGTGGACACCGACGCGGTGGTCTCGGTGCTCATGGTCACTCTCCTTCTGCGAGCTCGACGAGGCGGGTCAGACGAATCCGGTTGATCTTGACGAGCTCACCGCGGGCGATCTCTCGCTCCCGCTCCGGCGAGTTGTCGATCCGGACCTTGACCGCGTCCCGCATGAACTCACCGGTCGCGCCGGTGGCGCAGATGAGGAAGACGTGGCCGAACTTCTCCTGGTAGGCCAGGTTCAGTTCGAGGAGCTCGTTCTTCAGCTCCTCCGAGGCACCGGCCATGCCACGCTGCTCGCGGGCGGAGGTCGGGTCTCCCGGCTTCGGCCGGCCGATCGGCGCGTGGCCTGCCATCGCCTCGCCCAGGTCCTCGGCGGTGAGCTCCGCCATGGCGGACTCGTTCGCGGCGAACAGGGCATCGGCGGTGGCGAAGGGGCGCTGGGCGAGGAGCTTGCCGCCCCACGCCGAACTGGCGCACACCTCGTGGAGCTCGGCCGTGGCCGCGCTGTCGTCCAAGGCGTTGAACCGGGTGAGACCCGGGGTCGGACTCGAAGTCACGGTAGGCCTCCGTGGCCTGTTGTTGCTTTGACGGGCTGCGCATAGCTAACGCCCTCGACAACACGGCGTCAACACTTTGTTGAAACTTCCCGTACACAAAAGCCGCCGCCCGGATGAATTGGGCGGCGGCTCGTCACGGCGAGTGAGTCGCCCTTCACTCCCGGCTGTTCTTGGCGGACTTCGCCTGGGTGGCGGAATCCCTGTTCAGATAGTTGTAGACGGTGAAACGGCTCACGCCCAGGGCCCCCGCGACCGTCTCCACACCATGGCGGACCGAGAAGGCGCCCCGCGCCTCCAGTATGCGTACCACGTCCTGCTTGGACTTCCGGTCGAGCTGGGCCAGCGGCACACCGTGCCGACGTTCCAGCGCCGCCAGGATGTGATCCAGCGAATCGGACAGCTGGGGCAGGCGCACGGCCAGCAGCTCCCGACCCTCCCACGACAGCACGACGTCGTCGGGCTGCGCCAGGGCGGGATCCATCAGCTCGCCGCCCATCGCGTCGACCAGCGGCTTGACCGCGGTGACGAAGGGGTGGTCGCGGGGTTCGGTCACGGGGTCTCCTCCCGGATCACGTTGACCTGGAGGGAGACGCGCGTGGCGCCGGCCTCCAGCGAGTCGCGCAGCAGCGCGGCCACCGCGGTCAGCACCTCGTCGGACGCGCCCTCGGCGGTGTTGCCGAACGGGCCGACGTCCACCGCGTCCAGTTGCGCCTTCTGGATGACCTCGCGGGCGGCCACGGCATGGGCGGGGGGCTCTTCGAGGTCGAAGGGCTCGGTCGTGAACTCCACTCTCAATCGCACGCGGTCAACCTACTGCGCGGTCACGATTTTTCGGGAGTCCGCACTTGACAAGTGCGGCGCCCGGCTTGCAGTCTTCCATCAAGCAGAAAATAACTTCCGCAATACGGAAGGAGCGCACACCCCTCATGGGATACACGGACCAGCGCTTCGATGTGAACCTGTCGATCCTCTTCACGGAACTCCCGCTCCTGGAGCGCCCCGCGGCCGCCGCCGCGGCGGGCTTCACCGCGGTCGAGCTGTGGTGGCCCTGGATCGAGACCCCCACCCCCGCTCAGGAGGAGCTCGACGCCCTCAAGAAGGCTCTTGAGGACGCCGGCACCCAGCTGGTGGGCCTGAACTTCTACGCCGGCAAGCTGCCGGGCCCGGACCGCGGCGCGGTATCGGTCCCCGGCGAGGAGTCGGACCGCTTCAACGCCAACATCAACGTGGCGGCGGACTTCGCCGCCTCGGTGGGTTGCAAGGCGCTGAACGCCCTCTACGGCAACCGCGTCGAGGGTGTGGACCCGGCCGTCCAGGACGAGCTGGCCCTGGAGAACCTGGTCGTGGCGGCCCGCGCCGCCGACCGCGTGGGTGCGATCCTCCTGATCGAGACCCTCAACAAGCCCGAGTCGCCGCTCTACCCCCTGGTGAGCGCCCCGGCCGGCATCGAGGTGGTGGACAAGGTCAACGAGGCCACCGGCCTCGGGAACGCCAAGTTCCTCCTCGACCTGTACCACCTGGCGATGAACGATGAGGACCTCTCCGAGGTCATCGAAAAGTACGCCGCCAAGACCGGCCACGTCCAGATCGCGGACAAGCCCGGCCGCGGTGCCCCCGGCACCGGCGAGCTGCCCCTGGAGGCGCTCCTCGACCAGCTCAAGAAGGCCGGATACGAGGGCTGGGTAGGCCTCGAGTACAAGGCGGAGGACGCCGCGGCGTCCTTCGGATTCCTCCCGGTCGAGGCCCGCGCCGCCCGCTAGGCGCAAGAAGTCCGGTCGATCGGCCAGGCACCCCTCGCACTTTTCGTACGAAGCATTAAGAGAAGGACCCTCATCATGAGCACCCTCCCCAACATCGCCTGGATCGGCCTCGGCATCATGGGCTCCCCCATGGCCGAGAACCTGCTGAAGGCCGGCTACTCGGTCACCGGCTTCACGCTGGAGCAGGACAAGCTGGACCGCCTGGCCGCCGCCGGCGGTACCGCCGCCGGCTCGATCGCCGAGGCCGTCAAGGACGCGGACGTCATCATCACGATGGTGCCCGCCTCCCCCCACGTCGAGGCCATCTCCTACGGCCCCGAGGGCATCCTGGAGAACGCCAAGTCCGGCGCGCTGATCATCGACATGTCGTCGATCACCCCGCAGACCTCCGTCGACCTGGCGAAGAACGCGGCCGAGAAGGGCATCCGCGTCATCGACGCCCCGGTGTCCGGCGGCGAGGCCGGCGCCATCGAGGCCGTCCTGTCGATCATGGTGGGTGGCGAGCAGGCCGACTTCGACGCCGCGCTGCCGATCCTGGAGGCGCTCGGCAAGGTCATCGTCCTGTGCGGTCCGCACGGCTCCGGCCAGACCGTCAAGGCCGCCAACCAGCTCATCGTCGCGGTGAACATCCAGGCGTGCGCCGAGGCCGTCGTCTTCCTCGAGAAGTCCGGCGTGAACCTCCAGGCCGCCCTGGACGTCCTCAACGGCGGGCTGGCCGGCTCCACGGTCCTGACCCGCAAGAAGGACAACTTCCTGAACCGCGACTTCAAGCCCGGTTTCCGGATCGACCTGCACCACAAGGACATGGGCATCGTCACCGACGCCGCCCGCAACGTCGGTGCGGCCCTGCCGGTCGGCGCGGTCGTCGCCCAGCTCGTCGCCTCGCTGCGCGCCCAGGGTGACGGCGGCCTGGACCACTCCGCCCTGCTCCGCGCGGTCGAGCGCCTCTCCGGCGCCCAGATCTGAGCGAGCCTCCCCGCGGCGGCCCGCTGACAGGGCCGCCCCTCCCCCTCACGGGGGCCTGAGTTTCCGGATGGTGCCGGTGCTGACACCTGTCCTGTCGCGCCCAAGCGCCGGCACCGTCCGGATTTCCTCTCTCCCATCTTTGTTCAACAAACTGTTGACGTCGCGTTCACGCCGAAATTAGGCTGTTCCGCATGACGGAAGACGCATTCCGTCAGCAGTTATCCGTACGGAAGGTCACCATGTCGAAGCGCACGCTGACGACCGAGTCCGGCGCCCCGGTCGCCGACAATCAGAACTCCGCCACCGCCGGCGTCGGTGGCCCGCTCCTGGTCCAGGACCAGCAGCTCCTGGAGAAGCTCGCCCGCTTCAACCGCGAGCGCATCCCGGAGCGCGTGGTGCACGCCCGCGGCTCCGCCGCCTACGGCTACTTCGAGGTGACCGACGACGTCACCGCGTACACCAGCGCGGCGTTCCTGAACACGGTCGGCAAGAAGACCGAGACCTTCCTGCGGTTCTCCACCGTGGCCGACTCCCTCGGTGGCGCGGACGCCGTCCGCGACCCGCGCGGCTTCGCCCTGAAGTTCTACACCGAAGAGGGCAACTACGACCTCGTCGGCAACAACACCCCGGTGTTCTTCATCAAGGACCCGATCAAGTTCCCCGACTTCATCCACTCCCAGAAGCGCGACCCCTTCACGGGCAAGCAGGAGCCGGACAACGTCTGGGACTTCTGGGCGCACGCCCCCGAGGCGACGCACCAGATCACCTGGCTCATGGGTGACCGCGGCATCCCGGCGTCCTACCGCCACATGAACGGCTACGGCTCCCACACCTACCAGTGGACCAACGCCCAGGGCGAGGCCTTCTTCGTCAAGTACCACTTCAAGACGAACCAGGGCATACGCTCCCTCTCCGGCGAGCAGGCCGCCGAGCTGGTCGGCAAGGACGCGAACTCGCACCAGACCGACCTGCTCCAGGCCATCGAGCGCGGCGTGAACCCGAGCTGGACCCTCTACGTCCAGATCATGCCCGCCGCCGAGGCCGCGGACTACCGCTTCAACCCGTTCGACCTCACCAAGGTGTGGCCGCACGCCGACTACCCGCTGCAGCGCGTGGGTCGCCTGGTCCTCGACCGCAACCCGGACAACGTCTTCGCCGAGGTCGAGCAGTCCGCGTTCTCCCCGAACAACTTCGTCCCGGGCATCACCGCCTCGCCGGACAAGATGCTCCAGGGCCGCCTGTTCGCCTACGCCGACGCCCAGCGCTACCGCCTCGGTGTGAACCACACCGTGCTGCCGGTCAACGCCCCGAAGGCGACGAAGGCCGACAACTACGGCCGCGACGGCGTCATGGCGCTGCGCAACGGCTCGCGCCACGACAAGAACTACGAGCCCAACTCGTACCAGGGCCCGGCCGAGACCGGTCTCGCCCTCGGCGCCCCGAAGGCCGTCTCCGGCTACACGGGCACCCACGAGGCCCCGGCCCACACCAAGGACGACGACTTCTTCCAGGCCGGTGAGCTCTACCGCCTGATGTCGGAGGCCGAGAAGCAGCGTCTGGTGGCGAACATCGCCGGCGGCCTGTCTCAGGTCACCCTGGAGGACGTCATCGAGAAGAACCTGGCTCACTTCCACGCCGCCGACGCCGACTACGGCAAGCGCGTCGAGGAGGCCGTCCGCGCCCTGCGCGACGCCTGAGCCGATCAAGCTGCACCGGGGGTCTGACGGGAGGTCAGACCCCGGGTGCCGAGCCCGATCCACGTACCCGGATGAGGGGTGGTACGCGGTGAGGGCAGGACGAGGACCGTGGCGAGCGTGCGAGCCAGTGCGGTGGTAATGGGTTCCGAGGCCCGTCTCTTGACCTGAGGGAGACGATGCCGAAGTTCTCGTCGCCGCCCGCCACGGTCCCAGCCATCCTCTCCTCTGTATAAGGGCCACGCACAGAGTCCCTTGTATAGAGGACAACCTCCCCACCCTCTCCGCCCGGCGGTGCGAACGTCCTGTCGCGCCAGCCTCGCTCCGTCGGGCGGTAACAAACCAGAGCGCCGAGTCACGGACGGTCCCGTGACTCGGCGCTTTGTCGTTGCCCCGCCCCCTCGCCGCGGTCCGGGGGTGGGGCGGGCCGGGCGGGGTCAGGGCGTCCCCGGTCCGAACCGGCGGCGGTACGCCAACGGGTTGAGCCCCGTCTCGCGCCGCATCAGCGCGCGCAGGTTGGCCGCCGTACCGAGCCCGCTGCGCCGTGCGACCAGGTCGAAGCCGGACTCCCCCCGCTCGATCAGCCGGCAGGCCAGCGCGACCCGCTCCCCGGTGAGCCAGGCCAACGGCGTCGTACCGAGCTGGGCCCGGAAGCGGCGGTGCAACGTCGCGGGACTGACCGCGGCCCGCGCCGCGAGGTCGGACACCGTCAGCGGCGCGTCCAGCCGCTCCTGGGCCCATACGAGGACGGGGGCCAGGGACTCGTCCGGCTGCTCGGGCACCGGCCGCTCCACGAACTGCCGCTGCCCTCCGTCGCGGTGCGCGGCGAACACCAGCCGGCGACTCACCGCGTTGGCCACCTCCGCCCCGTGGTCGCGGCGCACGACGTGCAGCCCGAGGTCGAGCGCGGCGGCGCTGCCCGCGGCGGTCAGGATGTCTCCGTCGTCCACGAACAGCACGTCCGGTTCGAGCCGGACGGCGGGGAAGCGGGCCCGGAAGGACGGCGCCCACAGCCAGTGGGCGGTGGCCCGGCGCCCGTCGAGGACCCCCGCCTCGGCCAGGGTGAAGGCGCCGCTGCAGAAGCCGATCAGGCGGGCTCCGCGCGCGTGTGCCCGCCGTACGGCGTCCAGGACGGCCGGGCGTCGGGGCACCTCGGTATCGGGCCGGTTGGGGACGATCAGGGTGTCCGCCGTGTCGGCCGCCTCCAGATCGGCGACCCCGGTCAGCGTGAAGAACCCGTCCCGCATCACCGTGCGGGGCTCGGGCGAGCACAGGCCGAACGCGTAGAGGTCGCGGCCGAGCTCGGGGCGGCGCAGGCCGAACACCTCGGTCGCGCAGCCGAGCTCGAAGGGGTTGGAGTTCTCGTCCACGATGACGACGACCCGGTGGGGCGGCGAGGACGGTTGCGAGGATTCTTGCGGCATGTGCGATTCGTAGCACTCACGGAGGCCGCGCGCCGGCGGGAACGATGGGGTCATGAGCCACGAACCCCTCGCCCTCGCCGATGCCCTGGCCTCCTTCGAGGCCCTGTGGAGCCCTCGTATCGTCACGCGCGTCAACGACTACGACGTACGCGTCGCCAAGGTCCACGGCGAGCACGTATGGCACGCCCACGACGACACCGACGAGTTCTTCCTCGTGCTCGAAGGCGAGCTGCGCATCTCCCTGCGCGAGCCGGACGGCGAGCGGACGGTCGTGCTGCCCCGGGGCGCCGTCTTCACCGTCCCCCGGGGCACCGAGCACAGGCCCTCCGCGCCGTCCGGCGCCGCGATCCTCATGTTCGAGCCGACCGGCACCTCCACCGTCGGCGACCGCCACGAGGCGGTCCCGGCCCACGTGGACGCGACGACGGGCCACGTCCTCGGCTCCTGAGCGCACCTTCCCGGACCCGCGGCCACGACGCACGACGGCCCCCGTTCTCCCCTCTGTGCGGAGGGGGGAACGGGGGCCGCGGCGTGTGTGCTGCCCGCGAGGCCCGGAGGTCCTCAGGAACCTTCAGGGGCCTTCGGTGGCCTTCAGGGAGCTCAGAAGGCCTTGATCGCGGTGGGCGCGTGGCCCGGCTCGGTCGCGAGCTCCTCGAACTCGGTGACGTCGCTCATGTCGACGGTCTTGCTCATCGAGATGTTGGTGATGCGCTCCAGGATGGCCTCGACGACGACCGGGACCTGGAACTCCTGGGCCAGCTTCTTGGCCTGCTCGAAGGCGGCGCCCAGCTCGTTCGGGTCGGTGACGCGGATGGCCTTGACACCCAGGCCCTCGGCGACCTTGACGTGGTCGACGCCGTAGGCGCCGAGCTCGGGGGTGTTGATGTTCTCGAATTCGAGGTTGACCTCGAAGTTGATGCCGAGGCCGCCCTGCGCCTGACGGATCAGACCCAGGTAGGCGTTGTTCACGAGGACGTGGACGTAGGGGACCTTGTGCTGGGCGGCGACCGCCAGCTCCTCGATCATGAACTGGAAGTCGTAGTCGCCCGAGAGCGCGACGATCGGGGTCTCCGGGTCCGCGGTGGCGGCACCGATGGCGGCCGGGATGGTCCAGCCGAGCGGGCCGGCCTGGCCGCAGTTGATCCAGTGGCGCGGCTTGTAGACGTGCAGCATCTGCGCGCCGGCGATCTGGGAGAGGCCGATGGTGGTGACGTAGCGGGTCTCCGGGCCGAAGGCCTTGTTCATCTCCTCGTAGACGCGCTGCGGCTTCATGGGGATGTTGTCGAAGTGCGTACGGCGCAGCAGCGTGGCCTTGCGCTCCTGGGCGGAGGCGGCCCAGGCGCCGAAGTCGGGCAGCTTGCCCTCGGCCTTGAGCTCCTTGGCGACCTCGATGAAGAGCTCCAGCGCGACCTTGGCGTCGGAGGCGATGCCGAAGTCGGGGGCGAAGATCTTGCCGATCTGGGTGGGCTCGATGTCGACGTGGACGAACTTGCGGTCGCCCAGGTACGCGTCCAGGTTGTAACCGGTGTGACGGTTGGCCCAGCGGTTGCCGATGCCGAGGACGACGTCGGACTCCAGGAAGGTCGCGTTGCCGTAGCGGTGCGAGGTCTGGACACCGACCATGCCGGCGGCCAGCTCGTGGTCGTCCGGGATGACGCCCCAGCCCATGAGGGTGGAGATGACCGGGATGTTGGTCAGCTCGGCGAACTCGACCAGCAGGTCGGAGGCGTCGGCGTTGATGATGCCGCCACCGGCGACGATCAGCGGGCGCTCGGACTCCAGCAGGAAGCTCAGGGCCTTCTCGGCCTGGGCGCGGCTGGCCTGCGGCTTGTAGACCGGCAGCGGCTGGTAGGTCGCGGGGTCGAACTCGATCTCGGTCAGCTGGACGTCGATCGGGAGGTCGATGAGGACCGGGCCCGGACGGCCGGAGCGCATCAGGTGGAAGGCCTGCTGGAAGACGCCGGGGACCTGCGCGGCCTCCAGGACGGTCGTCGCGGCCTTGGTGACCGGCTTGGCGATCGCGGCGATGTCGACGGCCTGGAAGTCCTCCTTGTGGAGCTTCGAAACCGGAGCCTGACCGGTGATGCACAGGATCGGGATCGAGTCCGCGATGGCGGAGTACAGGCCGGTGATCATGTCGGTGCCGGCGGGACCCGAGGTGCCGATGCAGACGCCGATGTTGCCCGCCTTGGCACGGGTGTACCCCTCGGCCATGTGCGAGGCGCCCTCGACGTGGCGGGCGAGCGTGTGGTTGATGCCGCCCACGTTCTTGAGCTCGCGGTAGAACGGGTTGATCGCAGCGCCGGGCACGCCGAACGCTTGTTCGACACCCTCAAGCTTGAGGATCTCAACTGCAGCTGCGGCGGCTGTCATACGAGGCATCAGGTTCTCCTGCGGGTCTGGCGGTCAGACTTTTTCCGTCATCCGGAATTTTTGTTCTGCTATACGGAACAAGCTAAGCGGCGTCTTCCCGCTCGTCAAGGCGGTGCGGCACCCCGGAACCCACCAAAAGCCGCATCCCGTTCGGTGAGTTGCACAAATGGCCGGCCTTCCGGGGGCGGATCGGCGCGAATCCGCGCCCTCGCCCGCGCCGGCGGTCGCCGGTGGTGGAGCATGTACGTACGCACAGCGACGGAGGGGGTCCAGGTCTCATGGCGGAAGCGGTACCGGTGCGCTGCCCGGGATGCCTGCGCGAGAACGGCTACACCGCCCCGGTCTTCCCCTGCGCCTGCGGAAGTCCGGTCGCGCCACCGCTGGACCTCGGCGCGCAGCCCCTGCCCCTGACGCATCGCACCTGGTCGGAGAGCTGGGTGGCGGTGCGGTGCGGGGCCTGCGGGCGGGAGAGCGAGTGGCCGCATCCCGAGGTGGGCTGCGGGGCGTGCGGGACGGTGGTCCTCATCCCCGTACGCCCGCCGCAGGGCGCCGAGCCCCCGCGGCCGCCCGGCCCCGGGGGATCCGCCGGGGCCACGGGGGCCACCGGGTCCGCGCCGGGCGCGGGCGCGGCGGGCGACGGCGTACGGGGCCCGGCGCAGCGCGACGCGCGCGCGGGCGCGGCGGGCGCCGCTCCAGGGGCGCCCGACCCGGACTCCGGCGCCGGCGCCGGTCCGCGCTCCTCCCCCGCCCCTGGTACCGGCCCTGGTCCCGGCTCCGGGCCCGGGTCCGCCCCCGCCCCCGCGTCCGGGTCGGCGGGGAGTCGGGGCGCGGTGCCGCGGCCGGCGTTCCGGCCCGTGACCATCCGTACCGCCCGGGACGCGGTGGTGACGGCCGCGCTGTACCTGCGCTGGCTGGGGTTCCGCGACGTACGGCAACCCGACGGGCTGCCGATCCCCTCGGCGGCGGTGGACCTGCGGGCCCCGGGCATGGTGGCCCAGGTGGACCCGACGACGGCGCCCGCCGGGCTGCGGGCGGTGGAGTGCGTCTGGCTGAACGGTCTGACGGCCTCGGCGACCAGCGTCTACTTCTCCCTGGCGGGATATACGGAGGAGGCCCGCGTCCGCGCGGACGAGCTGGGGATACCGCTGTTCGTCATGGACCTCACGGGCATGCCCCAGCCGGTCAACGACCCGGCGGACATCCTGGTCGGGACGGGGGCCTAGGCTCGGAGGTCGAAGACCGAGATCCCGCCGAGGAGAGCCCGATGAGCCTGTACGACATCCCGCTGACCACCCTGGACGACGAGCCCACCAGCCTCGCGGCCCACAAGGGCAAGGCCATCCTGCTGGTGAACACCGCCTCGCAGTGCGGTCTCACCCCCCAGTACTCGGGGCTGGCCCGTCTGCAGTTCGCGTACGAGGCGAAGGGCTTCACCGTCATCGGCGTGCCCTGCAACCAGTTCGGCGGGCAGGAGCCGGGCACCGCGGAGGACATCCAGACCTTCTGCGCGGCCGGCTTCGGCGTGACCTTCCCGATGCTGGAGAAGACCGAGGTGAACGGCGAGAACCGGCACCCGCTGTACACGGAGCTGGTCAAGACCGCGGACGCCGAGGGCGAGGCCGGGGACGTCCAGTGGAACTTCGAGAAGTTCCTGATCTCCCCCGCCGGCGAGGTCGTGGCGCGCTTCCGCCCGCGCACCGAGCCCGAGGCCCCCGAGGTGATCGCCGCGATCGAGGCGCAGCTGCCGGCCTAGTCGCCGCGCGGCCGACCCGTCCGGCCCCGCCCCTTCCCGGGGCGGGGCCGGACGGGGCCGGCGAGTCGGGGCGGGGGCCCGGCTCTCAGTTGACCTGGCGGTCCAGCCCCTCCCAGTAGGGTCGGCGGAGCTTGAACTTCTGGATCTTGCCGGTGGCCGTGCGCGGGATGGCCTCCCGGAACTCGACGCTCGTCGGCGCCTTGTACCCGGCCATCCGCTGCTTGCAGTGGGCGATGATCTCGGCCTCCCCCACCTGCCCCGCCTCGGTCCCCTCGGCCAGGACCACCAGGGCCTTGATCGTCTCGCCCCACTTCTCGTGCGGCACTCCGATGACGGCCACCTCCGCGACCGCCGGATGGCTGAAGATCGCGTCCTCGACCTCGATCGACGACACGTTCTCACCGCCGGTGATGATCACGTCCTTCTTCCTGTCGGAGATCGTGAGGTGCCCGTCGGCCCCGTCGATCTCCCCTCCGTCGCCCGTGTGGAACCAGCCGTCCTCCAGCGCGTCCGCCGTCTCCTGCGGCTTCTCCCAGTACCCCTCCAACACGACGTTGGACCGGGCCAGGACCTCACCGCTCCCCGACACCTCCAGCTTCACGCCGAGCGCCGGCAGCCCGGCGCGCGAGAGCTTGCGCGCCCGCTCGGCGGCGGGCAGGGCGGCGTCCTCGGGTCGGGTCCGGTTGAAGGTGAGCAGCGGCGAGGTCTCGGTCAGGCCGTAGATCTGGGTGAACTCCCAGCCCAGCTCCTCGCCCACCCGCTCGATCATCCGGCTCGGCGGCGGGGCGCCCGCGCAGACGATGCGTACGCGGTCGCGGCCCGGGACCTCCCCCTCCCAGCCGGCCGCCGCGTCGAGCACGGCGTTCCAGACGGCGGGCGCGCCGCACATCAGCGTGACGCCGTGTTCGTCGACCCGGCGCAGGATCTCCGCGCCGTCGACCTTGCGGAGCACCACCTGCTTGACCCCGAGTCCGGCCATGACGTAGGGCATGCCCCAGCCGTTGCAGTGGAACATCGGGAGGGTGTGCATGTACACGTCCCGCTCCCAGACGCGGGTGTGCAGCCCGAACGTGAGCCCGTTGACCCAGATGTTGCGGTGCGTCAGCTGGACGCCCTTGGGGCGGGCGGTGGTCCCCGAGGTGTAGTTGATGGTGGCGGTCGCGTCCTCGTCCGGCTTCGACCAGGGACGCGGCTCGACGCCGAACCGCATCAGCCCGGTGTCGGTCTCCTCGCCGAGGACGAAGCGGTGGCGGGCGGGAACGGCGGAGGTGGCGGCGTCCAGCTCGGGATCGACCAACAGCACGGAGGCGCCGCTCTGCTCCATGACGTAGGCGATCTCCTCCGGCTTCAGACGGAAGTTGATCGGTACGCAGATCCGGCCGCTCATCGGGACGGCGAACAACAGCTCCAGCAGACGGGCGGAGTTGTGGCTCGCGACCGCCACGCGCTCACCCTCGCCGATGCCCAACGCGTCGAACCCCGCCTGCCAGGCGCGCACCCGCTCACCCAGGCGTCCGTAGGTCGACTCCGCGACGGGCCGGCCGGGCTGATCGGGTTCGTCGACGACACCGGGACTGGAGGAGAACCCCAGCTCCGCCCGGTCGAGGAAGTCCGCGACGGTCATCGGAATCCGCATGTGCACGCTCCTGTGTCCAGTGTCCAGACAAGTACGTCAGCTGGTGCGGAGTCTGGCACAAACGGGTCTCCGCACCCGGTGCCGATGCGGTCCCCTCCGGCCGGCTCAGCCGCGGATCGGCCCGAAACGCACGGCGCCCGGTCCGCCGCCCATCTCGACGAGGAGCCTCTCCCCCTCGGCCACGACCTCCTCGCGAGCCGCGCTGGAGTGCGCGCCGAACAGCTCTACGGTCAACCCCGGACCGTCGGCCGGGCCGGCGGCGGCGCTGCCGGCGGGGTCCAACCGCCACAGCCCGGCGAGGAACCCGTCCACCAGCAGCGTCGGATGGGCCTGGTTCCCCGTCCAGGTACGGCCCTTGGCCTCGGGCGTCACGACGCGGGAGCGGTCGGCGTGGGAGAGGAGCAGGTTGTCGAACTCGGGCAGGAAGCGCGGGGGCGCCGGGGTGTCGGCGTCGGGCCGGGGCGCGTCGGGGAGGTCGAACAGCTCGACGCCGTTCTCGTCGCGGAAGACGAGCAGGCGCGGGCGCAGCCGCTCGAAGGCCTCGCGCAGCCGGGTGAGGCCGGCCCAGGTCTGCATGTCCTTGACGGAGGCGGGCCCGAAGGAGCCGAGGTAGCGCAGCACGACCTCGTCGATTCGCACCGCCTGCCCGGCGGGCCGGTCCAGCCACAGCTCGACGGTGGTGAGCCGCACGGCGCCGCTGCGGCCCCACACCCCGCGCGGGGTCACCTGGACGAGGGGCAACAGGCAGCGGGCGGCGACGGACAGCGACTGCGGGTCGGCGTCGGGCCACGTCCGCAGCAGTTCCTCGCGGATCTCCCCCATGGTGCGCGGCTCCTCCTCGACGAAGGCACGGGCGCGGGCGGCGAGCGCGTCGAGGTCGACGCCGACGAGGCCCTTGCGGAAGGCGTTGACCTCCCGGTCGCGGGCGGGCTGGACGAGGGGGCGCAGGGTGAGGGCGTCCTCGGCCGTGTGGGTGTGGATGGTGGAGCGCATCGTCACCATCCGGACCACTCGGCGCGACTCCATGAGCGCGGCCAGCTCCGCCGGCCGGAACCCTGCGAGGCGGGCGTGGAGCTGGAAGTACGGGGGCTTGACGTTCTGCGCCTGGAGTCCGAGCAGGTGCGCCACGGCGTCCTCGGCGGACCTCTCGGCGCGGCTCAGCAGCAGCTGGCGGGCGAGCGTGGCACGGTTCAGAGCGCGGGTGTCGAGTACGGGATGCGTCGTGGAGGCCATACCGGAAAGCTATCCCGCGTCGCGGTCAGGTTCTGTCCGCGATCCCCGACCGGAAAGCCGACCTGCGATGCCGGAGCGCCCGAACCGACCCGCCCGACCCGACCGCCACCGCCCGCCCTCCACCACCCCCTCCCCCTCCCCGCTGCCTCCGGACCACCACAGCGTCGTCGACTCGGCCGTCTACCGCGACGGCCGCCGCGCGGCCTCCCCCGCCACCCTGGCCGACACGTTCCGGCAACTGCGCGAACGGCCCGACGGCATGGCCTGGATCGGCCTCCACCGTCCGACGCAGGCCGAACTGCACTCGCTGGAGGCGGAGTTCAACCTCCACCCGCTGGCCATCGAGGACGCCCTGGAGGCCCACCAGCGCCCCAAGCTGGAACGCTACGGCGACACCCTCTTCGTCGTCCTGCGCGCGGCCCGCTACCTCGACGCCCCGGAGGAGGTCGAGTTCGGCGAGCTCCACGTCTTCGTCGGCCCGGACTTCCTCATCACCGTCCGCCACGGCGCCGCCCCCGACCTCTCCGCGGTCCGTCGCCGCATGGAGGAAACCCCGGAGCTCCTCTCCCTGGGCCCCGAGGCCGCCCTCTACGCGATCCTCGACGCGGTGGTCGACGGCTACGCCCCGGTCGTGGCGGGCGTCCAGAACGACATGGACGAGATCGAGACGGAGGTCTTCCGCGGCGACCCGGAGGTCTCCCGCCGCATCTACGAACTCTCCCGCGAGATGGTCGAGTTCCAACGCGCCACCCGCCCCCTGGTCGGCATGCTGCACGCCCTGATGGCGGGCTTCGCCAAGTACGGCACGGACGAGGAACTCCAGCGCTACCTCCGCGACGTGGCCGACCACGTCACCCACACCAGCGAACGCGTCGACGGCTTCCGCCAGGCCCTGACGGAAATCCTCACGGTCAACGCCACCCTGGTCTCGCAACAACAGAACGCCGAGATGCGCGCCCTGGCGGAAGCCGGCTTCGAACAGAACGAGGAGATCAAGAAGATCTCCTCGTGGGCCGCCATCCTCTTCGCCCCCACTCTGGTCGGAACCATCTACGGCATGAACTTCGAGGTCATGCCCGAACTCCACTGGGCCGCCGGCTACCCCTTCGCCCTCCTCCTCATGGCGGTCGTCTGCACGAGCCTGTACGTCATCTTCAAGAAGCGCGACTGGCTGTAGCGAACCACCGCACGAACTTGATCGACTTAGCGCAAGCGAACCTCGAATGATGTCCCCAGAGGCCCCGTGGGGAGAATCTGGGGAGAACGTGCGGCAAGGGGTCGCCCGGACTCGGCGTCGTCGCCTCAACGGGGGCGGCGCCCGGCGCAGTCATCGCTGACCGCGCTCCGCGGGAAATGGCCATTCGGTACACCCTGCGATTCCACAGCGCGGCACACGACCGAAGAGCTGCGGCGCAGGCCAGCGGGCTGTGCATCCGGCCGGACATTCCCGAAGACATGGCCGACTTGCACTCTTGTCACCCACTCGATCATGACGGTGCATCAGGTTCTGTCAGTGGCCGCCGCTACAACCGAACTGGAGGTCCGCACGGCGCGGACCGATGGGGAGGGAATCAGCATGCCGAAGGTTCCGGACGGCAAGGTGTACGTACGGCCGCACTTCCGGAGCAGGCCGGGTCCAAAGTCCGCCAAGGGGCTGAGCGTCTGGGCCATCGCCGGCCTGTGTGCGGTGGTGTGGCTCTGGGGGCAGATCTTCGGGTTCGGCGACAGCTCCGCCGAGCAGCAGCCCGCGCCGAAGCCCGGCGTCTCCGCGCCAGCAGGCGGCCAGTGACGGCCCGGCGGCGGCGAAGCATCCGGTGGCGACCGCGCAGTACCGCAGACGTCCTGGGTGCGGCAGCCGTTGCCCTCGCTCTCGCAGTCGCCCTGGCACAGGCCGCATCGCGCCTCCTGGCGAAGGCCGCCGCGAGCTGGCCGCTGCTGGTCCTGATCTGTCTGGCCCTCGCCACCGGCTTGGCCTGCCTCGGGCTACGGCGCTCCCGCCGGAACCGCGCGGACAGCGAGAGGCTGGCTCGTCTGCGCATCACCTTGGCCGAGTTGGACGCAATGGACGACCAGCAGTTCGAGTACGCGCTGCGCGACCTCCTCGTCCGCGACGGCTGGGCGGCCACGAAGGTGGGCCGGGGCGGGGACCAGGCGGCGGACGTGATCGGCGTGCTGGTCCCCTTCGGACGGATCGTGGTGCAGGCGAAGCACACCCGCGTCGGCGGCAAGGTCGGCTCGTCGGTGATGTACGAGGTGAACGGCACCGCAGGGCCCGCGCACAAGGCGGACCACGCGGTCGTCGTCACCAACAGCTCCTTCACGCGCGACGCCATGGCCTGGGGCGACCGCCACGGAGTCCACTGCGTCGACCGCGACCGACTCGGCCAATGGGCCCACGACGGCAAGGCGCTGCACGAACTACTCGGACTGCCCGCGCGGCGCCCCCGCCTGCCCTGGCGTCGAGCGGCATGAGCCCCAGAGCCCGACCCACCAACGAGAACGGGTGGCACAGCATGTGCTGTGCCACCCGTTCTCAGGCAAGGGCAAGGTCGTCTGGGACGTACTGAGGGGCCACACCGAGCAGCGCATCGACTGCCGCACGGCCCTTGCCGCCGGCCTCTGGCATGAAGTGGGCGTAGTGGTCGAGGGTGATGGTCGGGCTGGAGTGGCCAAGCCATCGGGCGAGGGTGACGACGGATTCACCCGCCTCGAGGATCACGGAGGCGTAGGTATGCCGGAGCACGTGGAAGCCGTCCTTGCGGGAGGCTCTCCAACGCTGGCCCTTCTCCCGCACGGGGATCACGCCGGCCTTCGCGAGGGCGGGCTTCCACACCTCGTCGTTGAAGATGTTGGCGCGGATCGCGTTGCCGAAGGTCGTGGTCAGGACCAGCGGGAAGGAGCGCTTCTCCCGGTCGGGTTCGGGGCCGCCCCAGGGCAGCTCGACTTCGACGGCCGTGTGTTGCAGGAAGTGTGCGCGCAGCTCGGCGGCCACCGAAGGCGGCATGTCGACGACCCGGGTCTTCCCGCCCTTGGGAAGAGTGAAGTACAAACGGCCGTACAGAAGCTGGACCTGTCGGCGGACGCGGATGAGGCCGCGCTCGAAGTCGATGTCCGCCGGCGACAGCCCGAAGACCTCCCCCTGGCGCAACCCGCACCCGAGGGCGACTACGACGGCGATCCGGTACCGCTGGTTGACGGCGTCCCGCACCCGCTGCGCGGTCTCCAGCAGCCAAGCCTCCCGCTGGTCCTCCGGGGCCTTGGGCCAGCGCACCGACTTGGCGCGCATCGGGTTGCGGACCAGGCGCTTGTCATCGATCGCCGTCTCGAAGACGTTCGAGAGGGTGGTCAGGATCTGCCGGGCGTAGCGCGGTGCGCACTCGCCTTCGAGCGTGGCGATGTAGCCGCGCAGGACCGATGCGGTGACGTCTCGCAGCGCGACGTCACCGATGTGCGGGAGTACATGGAGGCGCACTCGCTCGTCCACCCGCTTGACCGTGCCCGGCGCTCCCCGCACGCCCGCCTGCCAGTGGCGCGCGACGTAGTCGGCGACGGTGATGGAGCCGTCGCGCGGGTCGACGAACTCGCCCCGCTCGTTGTCGGTGCCAGCCCTGCGGAGCCACGCCTTGGCGTCCTCCAGGGTGTCGAACGACATGCCCCGGACGCCCGGGATGCCCGCGACCCGGTACCGGCTGCCCTTGCCGTACCGGGCGGTGCGCTCGCGCTTGCCGGTGACAGGGTCCTTCTTCTTGTTGATCCAGCGGTCTTCGATGTAGCCGGCCAAGTGTTTCCTTGCAGCTAAGGGCTGTCCCGTAAACGAGCTCTGTGAGCGGGACTCGGTTCAGGCATGTAGCTTCGTCGTCGGAGGTTTCGCTCGTGCTGTTCAGGCCCG
>NZ_JBEZIB010000056.1:0-37145 GCF_040650855.1 Streptomyces sp. NPDC048606
CCGCTACGAACGCAAGGCCGAGCACTTCCTCGCCTTCACCAGCCTCGCCTGCACTCTCATCTGCTACCGCAGACTCGCCAAATGAGATGATGTCTTAACGCCGTTCCCTCCGACGGCCCAGCGCCCGTACGCGCCGCGCGGTGGTCGGGGCGTCGGCGCCCGACCCGTACGGGGCCGGACGGTCGGCGGGGCTCATCCGAGGCCGGGGACGTGGGAGACGAGGAGGTCGATCAGTTTGATCCCGACGAAGGGCAGGACGAGGCCGCCGAGGCCGTAGACGGCGAGGTTGCGGCGCAGCAGGTCGTGGGCGGAGGCGGGCCGGTAGCGCACTCCGCGCAGCGCCAGCGGGATGAGCGCGATGATGATCAGGGCGTTGAAGATGATCGCCGAGGTGATGGCGGACTCGGGGCTGTGCAGGCCCATGATGTTCAGCGCCTCCAGCCCCGGGTGGGCGGCGGTGAACATGGCCGGGATGATCGCGAAGTACTTGGCGACGTCGTTGGTGATGGAGAAGGTGGTCAGGGCGCCGCGGGTGATCAGCAGCTGCTTGCCGATCTCGACGATCTCGATGAGCTTGGTGGGGTTGGAGTCCAGGTCCGCCATGTTCCCGGCCTCCTTGGCGGCCGAGGTACCGGTGTTCATCGCCACGCCCACGTCCGCCTGCGCGAGCGCCGGCGCGTCGTTGGTGCCGTCACCCGTCATCGCGACGAGCTTCCCGCCGGCCTGCTCCCGCTTGATGAGGGCCATCTTGTCCTCGGGCGTGGCCTCGGCCAGATATTCGTCCACGCCGGCCTCGGCGGCGATCGCGCGGGCGGTCAGCTCGTTGTCTCCGGTGACCATGACCGTACGGATCCCCATGGCGCGCAGCTCGGCGAACCTCTCCCGGATGCCCTCCTTGACCACGTCCTTGAGGTGGACGATGCCGAGGACGCGCGGCCCGTCCCAGTCGTGCACGGCCACCAGCAGCGGTGTTCCCCCGGACTCGGAGACCTGCGCGGACCAGGCCGCGGCCTCCGCCCGGACCGTTCCACCGCGCATCGCCACCCAGTCCATCACCTGGGCGGCGGCGCCCTTGCGGATGGCGAGTCCGGCGCCGTTGTCCCAGCGCAGGTTGAGCCCGCTCATCCGGGTACGGGCGCTGAACGGCGTGAACTGCGGACTTGCCGGCTCGTGGAGGGCCGGCGGAGTGAAGCCGTACCGCGCGGCGAGTTCGACGATCGACCGGCCCTCGGGTGTCTCGTCGGCCAGGGAGGACAGCTGGGCCGCGTCCACCAGTGCTCCGTGGTCGACTCCGGGCAGCGGGATGAAGTCCGCGGCTTCGCGATTGCCGTGGGTGATGGTTCCGGTCTTGTCGAGGAGGAGGGTGTTCACGTCGCCGGCCGCCTCGACCGCACGTCCGCTCATGGCGAGCACGTTGCGCTGGACGAGCCGGTCCATGCCGGCGATGCCGATCGCGGACAGCAGGGCGCCGATGGTGGTCGGGATCAGGGTGACCAGCAAGGCCACGAGGGTGGTGGTCGACCGGTCGGCCCGCGCGTACCCGGCCATCGGTTCCAGGCTGACGACGACCAGGACGAAAACGAACGTGAGGGCCGCGAGGAGGATGTTGAGGGCGATCTCGTTCGGGGTCTTCTGCCGGGACGCGCCTTCGACCAGGGCGATCATCCGGTCGATGAAGCTCTCACCGGGGCGGGAGGTGACGCGGACGACGACCGAGTCCGACAGGACGGTCGTCCCGCCGGTCACACCGGACCGGTCGCCGCCGGACTCGCGCAGGACCGGGGCGGACTCCCCGGTGACGGCCGACTCGTCGATCATGGCGGCGCCGTCGACGACGTCCCCGTCCGCGGGGATCAGCTCCCCCGCCTCCACCAGCACGAAGTCGAACGGCTGGAGCTCGGCCGGCGTGATCACTTCGGTCTCGGCGGTACGCAGGTTCGTTCCGTACGTCCAGTGCCTCAGCCGGACCGCGACCGTGTCCGTGCGGGCCTTGCGCAACGAGGCGGCCTGGGCACGACCGCGGCCCTCGGCGACCGCCTCCGCGAAGTTGGCGAACAGCACGGTCAGCCACAGCCAGACGCTGATGACCCAGGCGAAGACCGACGGGTGGATGAGCGCGGACAGGGTCGTCAGGCCCGCGCCCACGGCGACGACGAACAGCACGGGCTTGCGGACCAGCTCGCGCGGATGCAGCTTGGCGACGGCTTCCCCGGCCGAGGCCGCGAGCCGACCCGGCTGCAGCACGTCCGCCGGTCGGGGGCGCTTGCGGGGCGGTCGGGTGACCGGGGAGCGGGGAGGATTGCCGAGACCCGGGGAGGTGTGCCGCGTGGCAGCGGAAGACATCGGATGACCTTCTGGGGGTACGGATTCGACAGGACGGCCCCTGCCCGCGCGTGGCGGACAGGGGCTCGGGAAGAGGGATGGGGCGCTGCCGGGGCCCCGCACAGGTGACCCCCTCGGCCGTCGTATGCGGAGGGAGGTCCCGGCAGCGCGCCAGGCATGAACGTAACGCCGTTCCCGCCCCGACACGACGTACGGGGCGGGGAATTGGCGGCGTCTTGACGGCCGCGTACGCGTCGCGTCAGGTGCGCGTCAAGATCGCGTCAGCGGCCGTCGGTGGTGACGCGGAAGCGGAGGCGGCAGATCACGGCGTCCGTGTCGCGGCGCACGGCGAGGGCGACCACGGAGCCGCGCTGGTTCTGCAGGATCCGCTGCCAGAGCCGCTCCGGCTCCGTCTCGGGGATGAGGACGGTCACCTGGACGTCAGGTCGCCGATCGGCCAGCTCACGGACGTAGGACGACACGGGCCGGCCCAGGGAGCGGGTCGGCGAGGACAGCTCGACGAGCTCGACCCCCGGGTCCCACAGCTCCCAGTCGCGGCGCAGCGCCTCGGTGGCCCGAAGGTCCTCGGGCGCGGAGTGGGTGACGGTGACGGCCAGGACCTCGTCGCCGAGCGAATGCGCGGCGGTCAGGGCCCGGCAGGTCAGCAGGGACAGCCCGGACACCGGGACGACGACCAGGGACCGGGAGCGGGTCGGCGGCTGGGGGACCCGACCCAGTTCGAGGCGCTCACCGATCCGGGCGTAGGCGCGATGCACCTTCTCGAAGCCGAGCACCAACAGCGGCAGGGCCACGACGATCAACCAGGCGCCCTCGGTGAACTTGCCGGCGGTCACCACGATCGCGCTGACGCCCGTCAGGAGCGCGCCGAAACCGTTGAGCAGGGCCTTCGCCCGCCCGCCGGCCGGACGCTCCAGCGACCAGTGCCGGACCATGCCGACCTGGCAGATGGTGAAGCCGACGAACACGCCGATCGCGAACAGGGGGACGAGGGTGTTGGCGTCGCCGCCCGAGAACACCAGCAGGACCCCGGAGACGAGGGCCAGCCAGACCACTCCGTGCCGGTGGACCTGGCGGTCCGCCTTGAGGGAGAACACGTGGGGGAGGTGGTTGTCGCGGGCCAGCAGGCCCATCAGGACGGGCAGCCCGCCGAAGGAGGTGTTCGCGGCCAGGGCCAACAGCACCACGGTGGCGAACTGGACGACGTAGAAGGCCGCGTTGTGGCCGAAGGAGGCGTCGGCGAGCTGCGCGAGGACGGTGACGCCCTCGACCGGCTGGAGGTGGAAGCGGCCGATCAGGACGGACAGGCCGATCAGCATGACGCCGAGCAGGGCGCCCAGGGCGACCTCGGTGCGCTGGGCGCGGCGGGCCGCGGGGGCGCGGAAGGAGGGCACGGCGTTGGCGACGGCCTCGACGCCGGTGAGGGCGGAGCATCCGGCGGCGAAGGCCTTGAGCAGGAGCAGCGCGCCGACGGCGGTGGCCCCGTCACCGAGGGCGGAGGCGTGGCCTGCGGCGGTCTGGGTGGAGACCGGTCCGTCCCGGAACAGGCCGACGGCGATCATCGCGAGGATGGAGCCGACGAAGAGCGCGGTCGGCACGAGGAAGGCCTTGGCCGAGTCCACGACCCCGCGCAGGTTCACGGCCGTGACGAGCACGAGCACGCCCAGGCAGATCCACACCCGCTCCCCGTACAGGGAGGGGAACGCCGAGGTCAGGGCGGCCACGCCGGCGGTGACCGACACGGCCACGTTCAGTACGTAGTCCAGGATGAGCGAGGCCGCGGCGACCAGGCTCGTGCGGCGACCGAGGTGCCGCTTGGCGACGGCGTAGGAGCCGCCGCCGTTCGGGAAGGCGGCGATGACCTGCCGGTAGGAGGCCACCAGCACGGCCAGCAGCGCCGCTATCGCCACGGTCACGGGCAGCGTGAAGCCCAGGCCGTACGCGCCCGCCGCCGCGAGGACGAGGACGATCGACTCGGGACCGTACGCGACGGACGCCATGGCGTCGAGCGAGAGCGCGGCGAGCCCTTGGAGCGCGGTCAGCCGGTGGCGTTCCTCCGCCTGGTCCGCGGCCGCGGCGCCGGTATCGGGGGGCTCCTCCTGGCTGGGTCCCGATCCGGCCGTCTTCGGTTCGCCTGTGTGTATGGCCATGTCGCCGTGTTCCTCCGAGGTGAGCAAAGTGAGGACAGCGTCGGAGTTCACGACCGGGTCCGCCGGCCGGCTTGGCGGGATCCATACGCGGGTCCCGCCACTCTTCACGCGTTCCATACGCGCCGCGCGGCAGGACGTATGGATCCCGTCAACACCCCACCCGTCCGCGTGCCGCCCCCTTCACCACGGGGCAGTGTGAGAAGGACGAGAGGGAAGGCGGCCTTCATGGACGTCGAGAATGCGGTGGGGCTCCTGGTGGCCCTGTGCCTGCTGTGCTACCTGGTAGTGGCCCTGATCAGGCCCGACAAGTTCTGATACCGGGAACTCCGTTTCCGGCCTCGCCGATCCGTCCTGACGGGAGGCGTCACATGTCCGGTTACCGATACCGGCTCCGTGACGGCGTCGCGTGGTGCGCGGCGCTCGCGGTCCCCTTCGCGGTGGCCTTGGCCCTGGTCCCGTTCCGCACCGACCTGTCCTCGACGAACGCGGCCCTGGTCATGGTGGTGGCCGTGGTGGCGGTCGCCGCGATGGGTACCCGGGCCACCGGGGCCGTCGCCGCGCTCTGCGCGGCGGCCTGGTTCGACTTCTTCCTGACCAGGCCGTACCGGGCGTTCACGATCACCGATCCCGAGGACGTCGAGACGGCGGTCCTCCTGCTGGCCGCGGGCCTGATCGTCTCGCAGCTCGCCGTGCGGACGCGGCGCCTGGCGGCGACCGTCACCGCCGACAACGCTCACCTGGCCGGTCTCCAGGCCGCCGCCCGTCTGGCCGAGTCGGCGGACTCGGCCGAGGACGTGGTCGAGTACGTGCGTCGGGAACTGATCGGCCTGCTGGGCCTGCGTGACTGCCGCTTCGAGTACGGCACCCTCATGGGGCACAGGCCGCGCCTGGAACACGACGGCGGGATCTGGCTGCGTCAAGGCCCTCGCATCGTCGAGTACGGCGTGTGGCCCGAGGGTGAGACCGAGCTCCGGGCCGTCGGTGGCGGTCACTACTACGGCAGGTTCCTCCTGAGTCCCGTCCCCGGTCCGCTCCCGCCCGAGGACTGCCGCCTGGTGGCCCTGGCGCTGGCGGCCCAGGCCGGTGCCGCACTGGACACCTCCGGACTGTCCCGGAAGGGATGAGGGACCGCGTTTCTCCGGGTTCTCGCGGCTTCGCGCGGCTTCGCGCGTTAGGGACACGTCAAAGGTTCCGGGGCGCCCGTATGGAGCCCGTCAAGGTGTCTTAACGCGGGGCTCCGAGCGCGGTTTGCTCTGTCTCGGCCACTGCGGCCAATTCCATTTCATCACTTCATCAGGAGCTCACGATGGCCGATCTGGCCTTCGTCGTCACCACGCTCGCGGTCTTCGCACTGGTGGCCCTCATCGCCAAGGGAGTGACCAAGCTGTGAGCGTCGAAAACATCGTCGGCCTGCTGGTCGCCGTCTCCCTGCTCGGTTACCTCGTCCTCGCCCTCGTGTACCCGGAGAGGTTCTGAGCGCCGACATGAGTCCCCAGATCGCTGGTGTGCTCCAGCTCCTCGCACTGATCGCCGCCCTCGCGCTGGCCTACCGCCCCCTGGGCGACCACATGGCCCGCGTCTACTCCTCCGAGAAGCACTACAGGCCGGAGAAGTGGATCTACAAGGCCATCGGCGCCAACCCGTCGGCCGAGATGCGCTGGCCCGCCTACCTGCGCGGCGTCCTCGCCTTCTCCGCGGTCAGCGTCCTGTTCCTGTACGCCCTGCAGCGTGCCCAGGGCGTCCTGCCCGGCTCGCTCGGTTTCCAGGCCATCGACCCGGACCAGGCCTTCAACACCGCCGCGTCCTTCGTCGCGAACACCAACTGGCAGTCGTACTACGGCGAGCAGGCCATGGGCCACGTCGTGCAGACCGGCGGCCTGGCGGTGCAGAACTTCGTCTCCGCCGCCGTCGGCATGGCCGTCGCCGTGGCGCTCGTCCGCGGCTTCGCCCGCTCGCGCACCGGTGAGCTCGGCAACTTCTGGGCGGACCTGGTCCGCGGCACCGTCCGCATCCTGCTGCCCATCGCCGTCATCGGCGCCCTCGTCCTGGTCGCCTGTGGCGCGATCCAGAACTTCGCCGGCATCCACGAGGTCGGACAGTTCACGGGCGGCACCCAGCAGTGGAACGGCGGTGCGGTGGCCTCCCAGGAGGTCATCAAGGAACTCGGAACGAACGGCGGCGGCTACTTCAACGCCAACTCCGCCCACCCCTTCGAGAACCCGGGCCCCCTCTCCAACCTCTTCGAGATCTTCCTGATCCTCGTGATCCCGTTCGCGATGACCCGCACCTTCGGCCGCATGGTCGGAAGCCTGCGCCAGGGCTACGCGATCCTCGCCACCATGGCCACCATCTGGATCGGCTTCACCGCCCTGATGATGTGGACCGAGTTCTCCCACCACGGCCCCGCCTTCGATGTCGCCGGCGGTGCGATGGAGGGCAAGGAAACCCGCTTCGGGATCGCCGGCTCCGCGATCTTCTCGGTCGCCACCACGCTCACCTCGACCGGTGCCGTCAACTCCTTCCACTCCTCCTACACGGGACTGGGCGGCGGCATCCAGCTGCTGGGCATGCAGCTCGGCGAGATCGCGCCCGGCGGTGTCGGCTCCGGCCTCTACGGCATGCTGATCATGGCCATCATCGCCGTGTTCATCGCCGGCCTGATGGTCGGCCGCACCCCCGAGTACCTGGGCAAGAAGATCGGCACCCGCGAGATCAAGCTCGCCGCCTGCTACATCCTGATCACCCCCGCCCTGGTCCTCGGATTCACCGCCGCGGCGATGGCCCTGCCGACCCCGCCGAACTCGATGCTGAACTCCGGCGCGCACGGCTTCTCCGAGGTCCTCTACGCCTACACCTCGGGCGCCAACAACAACGGCTCGGCCTTCGCGGGCCTGAACGCCGACACGCAGTGGTTCAACAGCACCATCGGCATCGCGATGCTGCTGGGCCGCTTCCTGCCCATGGTGTTCGTCCTCGCGCTGGCGGGCTCGCTCGCCGAGCAGAAGCCCGTCCCCGAGACCGCGGGCACCCTCCGTACCGACAAGCCGCTCTACACGGGCCTGCTCGTCGGCACGATCCTCATCGTCACCGGTCTGACCTACTTCCCCGCCCTCGCGCTGGGACCGCTCGCCGAAGGGCTCGCATCATGAGCACCGCCACTCCGACCCGTGCCCCGCACGAGGACCTGCCCACCGGGCACAAGCCGACTGCCGGCCGCGTCGGCGGGGGCATGTTCGACCCCAAGCAACTGATCAGGTCCTTCCCCGACGCGGTGCGCAAGCTCGACCCCCGCGTCATGATCAAGTCGCCGGTCATGTTCGTGGTCCTGATCGGTTCGGTGGTCACCACCGTGCTGGCCCTCACGGACCCCACCGACTGGTTCGGCTGGGCCATCACCGCCTGGCTGTGGCTGACGACCATCTTCGCCAACCTCGCCGAGGCCGTGGCCGAGGGCCGGGGCAAGGCCCAGGCCGACACCCTGCGCAAGGCCAAGACCGACTCCGTCGCCCGCCGCCTGACCAAGGACGGCGGCGAGGAGTCCGTACCGGGCACCGAGCTGAGGATCGGCGACCTGGTGGTGTGCGAGGCGGGCGACACGATCCCCGGCGACGGTGACGTCGTCGAGGGCGTCGCCTCGGTCGACGAGTCCGCCATCACCGGCGAGTCCGCCCCGGTCATCCGCGAGTCCGGCGGCGACCGCAGCGCGGTCACCGGCGGAACGAAGGTCCTCTCCGACCGGATCGTCATCAAGATCACCACCAAGCCCGGCGAGACCTTCATCGACCGGATGATCAACCTGGTCGAGGGCGCGTCCCGGCAGAAGACCCCCAACGAGATCGCGCTCAACATCCTGCTCGCCTCGCTGACCATCGTCTTCCTGCTGGCCGTCGTCACCCTCCAGCCCTTCGCGATCTACGCCGGCGCCGAGCAGTCGATGATCGTGCTCGCCGCGCTGCTGGTCTGCCTCATCCCCACCACCATCGGCGCCCTGCTGTCCGCGATCGGCATCGCCGGCATGGACCGCCTGGTCCAGCGCAACGTCCTCGCCATGTCCGGGCGGGCCGTCGAAGCCGCCGGCGACGTCTCGACGCTGCTCCTCGACAAGACCGGCACCATCACCCTCGGCAACCGCCAGGCGTCGGAGTTCGTCCCCGTCAAGGGCGTCACCGCCGCCGAGGTCGCCGACGCGGCCCAGCTGTCCTCCCTGGCCGACGAAACCCCCGAGGGCCGATCCATCGTCGTCCTGGCGAAGGAGAAGTACGGGCTGCGCGAGCGCCACCAGGGCGAGCTCTCGCACGCCGAGTGGATCGCCTTCACCGCCCAGACCCGCATGTCCGGTGTCGACGTCGACGGCAGGCAGACCCGCAAGGGCGCGGCCGGCTCCGTCATCACCTGGGTCGAGGAACAGGGCGGCACGGTCGCCGAGGACGCCGACCTGCTCGCCAACACGATCTCGGAAGCGGGCGGCACGCCGCTCCTGGTCGCCGTCAAGGACGACAGGGGTGCCCGGATCCTGGGTGTCATCCACCTCAAGGACGTGGTCAAGGAGGGCATGCGCGAGCGGTTCGAGGAACTGCGCCGCATGGGCATCAAGACCGTCATGATCACGGGCGACAACCCGCTGACCGCGAAGGCCATCGCCGAGGAGGCCGGCGTCGACGACTTCCTCGCCGAGGCCACGCCCGAGGACAAGATGGCCCTCATCAAGCGGGAGCAGGCGGGTGGGAAGCTCGTCGCGATGACGGGTGACGGCACCAATGACGCGCCGGCGCTCGCGCAGGCGGACGTGGGCGTGGCGATGAACACCGGTACCTCGGCCGCCAAGGAGGCCGGGAACATGGTGGACCTGGACTCCAACCCCACCAAGCTCATCGAGATCGTCGAGATCGGCAAGCAGCTGCTGATCACCCGCGGCGCCCTGACCACCTTCTCCATCGCCAACGACGTCGCCAAGTACTTCGCGATCATCCCCGCGATGTTCGCCGTGGTCTACCCGGGCCTGGACAAGCTCAACATCATGGGCCTGCACTCCCCCGAGTCGGCGATCCTCTCGGCCGTCATCTTCAACGCGCTGATCATCATCGCGCTCGTCCCCCTCGCCCTCAAGGGCGTCCGGTACAAGCCGACCAGCGCCGACAAGATGCTCCGCCGCAATCTGGGGCTGTACGGCGTGGGCGGCCTGATCGCCCCGTTCATCGGCATCAAGATCATCGACCTCCTCATCACCCTCATCCCCGGAATCGGCTGAGACGACATGAACAACTCTGTAGGCAACACCGCACGGTTGATCGGAGCCGGACTGCGCGCCCTGCTCGTCCTGACCGTGATCTGCGGGGTCCTCTACCCGCTCGCCGTCACCGGCATCGCCCAAGCCCTGTTCCACGACAAGGCCAACGGATCCGAGATCAAGGACAAGAGCGGGCAGGTCGTCGGGTCCTCCCTCATCGGGCAGACCTACAACCTCCCGAAGCAGAACCCCGACGACCCCGAAGAGGCGGCGAAGCCGGACCTCAAGTGGTTCCAGCCTCGCCCGTCCAACGGACTGGGCAGCAACAGCGTCAACACCCAGTACTCGCTGATCCTCTCCGGAGCCACCAACCGGTCCGCCGACAACGGCGCGGTCAACGGCCGGTGCACCAAGGACGCCGAGGAAGGCACCCTCTGCGCCCAGGTCGTCGCCGCCAAGGAGGCGGTCATCGCCGACAACTCCACGGCCGCCCGGCAGATCAGGCCCGAGGACGTCCCGGCCGATGCCGTCACCTCCTCCGGCTCGGGCCTCGACCCGCACATCTCCCCCGCGTACGCCGAACTCCAGGTCCACCGGGTCGCCGAGAGGAACGGCCTGAGCGTCGAGCGGGTCGAGAAGCTCGTCGCCGACCACACCACCGGCCGGACCCTCGGTTTCATGGGCGAGCCCCGCGTCAACGTCCTGGAGCTCAACACCGCCCTCAAGGCACTGACCAAGAGCTGACGCCCGTCATCGCGCGGACCGGGAGCCGGCGAGGTGCGGGACTCCACCGGCCGACGCCGGGAGGGGGCCCGAACACCCCGCCGGCTCCCGGTCCGCGCCCGCAACGAAGGAAAGGCTGCACACCGATGACCCGGGTGCTGGTGGTGGAGGACGATCCCCAGCTCGTCCGCGCGCTGCGGATCAACCTGCAGGCGCGCAAGTTCGAGGTCGAGGAGGCCTCCGACGGCAACGCTGCCCTGCGGCTCGCGGCCGCGCGCAAGCCGGACGTCATAGTGCTGGACCTCGGGCTGCCCGACATGGACGGCGTCGACGTGATCAAGAACGTCCGCGGCTGGTCCCGCGTGCCCATCCTGGTCCTCTCCGCCCGACACACCTCGGAGGACAAGATCCGGGCCCTGGACGCCGGAGCGGACGACTACGTGACGAAACCGTTCAGCATGGACGAGCTCCTGGCCCGTCTGCGGGCGGCCGCCCGCAGGAACGAGGCGCCGGCGGAGTCCAGGCCCGACGACGTCGCCGTGGTGACGACCGACGAGTTCAGCGTCGACCTGATCGCACGCAAGGTGCGACGGGGCGAGCGCACCGTACGCCTGACCCCGACGGAATGGCACCTGCTGGAGATCCTCATCACCCACCCGGGGCGGCTGATCACCCAGGCGCGGCTGCTGCTGGAGGTCTGGGGTCCGACGTACGGGGAGAACACCAACTACCTGCGCGTCTACATGGCCCAGCTCCGGCGCAAGCTGGAGGCGGACCCCTCGCACCCCCGGTACCTGATCACCGAACCGGGCATGGGATACCGCTTCGAACCCTGATCACACCGCCCGAACGCCCGCACGTCGACAGAGAAGAAGAATCTGCACATGGGACGCGGCAAGCTCCGCATCTACCTCGGCGCGGCACCGGGCGTCGGCAAGACGTACGCCATGCTCTCCGAGGCGCACCGCCGGGTCGAGCGGGGCACCGACTGCGTCGTCGGCTTCGTCGAACACCACGGCCGGCCGCGCACCGAGGTGATGCTGCACGGCCTCGAACTCGTCGCGCGGCGCGAGCTGGAGTACCGCGGCTCCACCTTCACCGAGATGGACGTGGACGCGATCCTCGCCCGCCGCCCCGCCGTCGCGCTCGTGGACGAGCTCGCGCACACGAACGTGCCCGGTTCGCGCAACGCCAAGCGATGGCAGGACGTCGAGGAGCTCCTCCGGGCCGGCATCGACGTCGTCTCGACCGTGAACATCCAGCACCTGGAATCGCTGGGGGACGTGGTCGAGACGATCACCGGTGTCCGCCAGCGCGAGACCGTCCCCGACGAGGTGGCTCGGCGGGCGGACCAGATCGAGCTGGTCGACATGTCCCCGCAGGCGCTGCGCCGGCGCATGGCGCACGGCAACGTCTACAAACCGGACAAGGTCGACGCGGCCCTCTCGAACTACTTCCGCCCGGGCAACCTCACCGCCCTGCGTGAGCTGGCACTGCTGTGGGTGGCCGACCGGGTCGACGAATACCTCCGGGAGTACCGCGGCGAGCACGACATCCGCACCACCTGGCAGGCCCGCGAGCGGATCGTCGTCGGCCTCACCGGCGGCCCGGAGGGCCGTACGCTGATCCGCCGGGCCGCCCGCCTCGCCGAGAAGGGGTCGGGTGGTGAGGTCCTGGCCGTCTACATCGCCCGCAGCGACGGACTCACCTCGGCCTCCCCCAAGGAACTGGCCGTCCAGCGCACCCTGGTCGAAGGCCTCGGCGGCAGCTTCCACCACGTCATAGGCGACGACATCCCCGACGCGCTGCTGGAGTTCGCGCGCGGCTGCAACGCCACGCAGATCGTCCTCGGCGTCAGCCGTCGCCGGTCGTGGCAGTCCGTCCTCAGCCCCGGGGTCAGCGCCACGGTCGCCCGCGAGTCCGGGCCCGACCTCGACGTCCACATCGTCACCCACGACGAGGCGGCCAGGGGCCGCCGCGGTCTGCCCGTCGCCCACGGCGCGCGCCTGGGGCGTTCCCGCCGCATCTGGGGCTGGCTCGCCGGCATCGCGGGCCCCGCACTGCTCAGCGTCCTGCTGAACCAGCTCGTACCCGGCCTCGGCCTCGCCAACGACATGCTGCTCTTCCTCGCCTGCACGGTGGCGGCGGCACTCCTCGGCGGGCTCCTGCCCGCCCTCGCGTCGGCGGCCTTCGGGTCCCTGCTGCTCAACTTCTTCTTCACCCCGCCGCTGCACCGGTTCACGGTCTCCGATCCGAAGAACATCGTCGCCATCGCGATCTTCATCGGGGTCGCCGTGTCGGTCGCCTCCGTGGTGGACCTCGCGGCCCGGCGCACCCATCAGGCGGCCCGCCTGCGCGCCGAATCCGAGATCCTCTCCTTCCTGGCCGGCAGCGTCCTGCGCGGAGAGGATTCCCTCGACGCCCTCCTGGAACGTCTGCGCGAGACGTTCGCCATGCGGTCGGTGGTCCTCCTGGAACGCGCCGGCGAGGTCGATCCGTGGACCACGGCGGCGTCCGTCGGCACCGGCCCGGTCGGCCGCCCGGAGGACGCGGACGTGGACCTGCCCATCGGAGACCACATGGCCCTCGCCCTGACCGGCCGGGTCCTGCCGGCCGAGGACCGCCGCGTCCTGGGTGCCTTCGCGGCCCAGGCCGCGGTGGTGCTCGACCGCCGGCGCCTGGTCGACGAGGCCGAGAAGTCCCGCGGGCTCGCCGAGGCCAACCGGATACGCACCGCCCTGCTCGCCGCCGTCAGCCACGACCTGCGCACTCCGCTCGCCGGCATCAAGGCCGCCGTGAGCTCGCTGCGCTCCGGCGACGTCGAATGGTCCGACGAGGACAAGGCCGAGCTGTTGGAAGGGATCGAGGACGGCGCCGACCGTCTCGCGGCCCTCATCGGGAACCTCCTCGACATGTCCCGGCTCAACACCGGCACCGTCGTCCCGCTCATCCGCGAGACCGACCTCGACGAGGTCGTCCCGATGGCCCTGGGCGGCGTACCGGAGGACAGCGTGGAGCTCGACATCCCCGAGACGCTGCCGATGGTCGCCGTGGACCGGGGCCTGCTGGAGCGGGCCGTCGCCAACATCGTGGAGAACGCCGTCAAGTACAGCCCACCCGGGCAGCCCGTCACCGTCTCCGCCAGCGCCCTGGCACGGCGGGTCGAGGTCCGCGTCGTCGACCGCGGCCCCGGGGTCCCCGACGAGGCCAAGGAAAGGATCTTCGAACCGTTCCAGCGTCACGGCGACGCCCCGCGAGGAGCGGGTGTGGGTCTCGGGCTCGCGGTCGCCCGCGGTTTCACCGAGGCCATCGGCGGCACCCTGACGGCCGAGGACACTCCGGGCGGGGGCCTCACCATGGTCCTCACCCTCCCCATGGCGGGGGAAGGTCCCGCGGTGTCACCGGAACTCCCGACCTCCACCGTGACCTGACGTCGAGCACCGTGACCTGACGTCGAGCGACCCGACACGGCCGACCGAAACACAGGAGCCGTCCGGCCCCGGTATCCCCCACCGGAGAGCCGGACGGCTCCTGTGTCGTGCGACGGGTGACCTGCACGCGGTCGTCCGGTCATACCCCCATGGTGGAACCGTCCAGCGCCTCGGGCGATGTCCGGCTCGTGGCCGGCGGCCCGCGTGCCCCGGGCCGTCTCCCGGCTCCGTCGCCACACCAGTCTGCGCACCGTCGCAGTCCCTGTCGGCACTCCTTGACGGGTTCCTTCCGCACCGAAGTCGATCCTTGACGCGGCTCTGACGAAGGACATCAGAAGGCCGTCAAGAAGCCTTCGATCACTTGCCCCCGCGTCCCCGATGCGCTGGGATTGCGCCATGAACAGCGGTCCGCGCCACTTCGATCGGCCACCGTCACGGCGATGCCCTGCCGGTATCGCGCCGGTGCGGCCGACGACGCCCGCTGTCCGCCCGGCCCTCTGACCCGGCCGGGCACCCCGCGCGTATCCCCCGGTCGGCTCCCTGACGGGCCCTGCCGGCGGCTCCGTACGCCGTTCCACCCTCACCGCATGGCCTGAGAACCCACCCCCCGCCTCGTGCCGGGGCGCCGGGTACCCCAGGCATGCCTTCTTCGACCCTCTTTCCGGGAATCCACCATGTCCTCATCCCTGTCCGGCCGTACCGTCCTCGTCACCGGAGCCACCTCCGGCATCGGCTACGAGACCGCCCGCCGGCTCGCCGAGCTCGGGACCACCGTCCTCCTCCACGGCCGTACGCCCGAGGAGGCCCGGGCCGCCGCCGATCGACTGATCGCCACCGCCGGCGTCAACGGCGTCCAACTGCGCTCTGTCCACGCCGACTTCACCCGTCTGGAGGAGGTCGAGGCCCTGGCCGCGGCCGTCGTGCGCGACCACCCTCGTCTGGACGTGCTCGTCAACAACGCTGCCATCGCCGCGCCCGAGCGCCACACGCTGACCGCCGACGGCAACGAGATCGCCTTCCAGGTCAACTTCCTGGCCCACTACCTACTGACCAACCTCCTGGAGCCCTCCCTCACCAGCGACCCCGGTGGGCGGGTCGTCAACGTCTCCTCCGCCCTCCACCGCTCCGGTGCCATCCAGTGGAACGACCCGCAGCGCGTGCGGCGCTATTCCCGCCTCGCCGCCTACGCCCAGTCCCAGCTCGCGCTGACCGTCTTCGCGGCCGATCCCCGCGTCACCGCCGTCTCCGTCAACCCCGGCGTCTGCGAGACCGGCCTCCTCCCGCTGTACGGGCACGAGGGCGCACCGGCCGCCGATGGCGCCCGCCACGTCGTACGGCTCTGCGACCCGGCCACCGAGATCGTCAACGGCGCCTACTACGACCGCTCCGAGCGCGTCGCCCCGGCCCCCGCCGCCGGCGAGGACCGCACCATCAAGCGCCTCAACAAGCTCGCCGACCTCCTCGTCGGCCACACCGCCTGAAGGGATACGGCCACATGTCCAAGCGCGCACGCAAGAAGAGGGCCCGCCGCAAGAAGGGCTCCAACCACGGCAGCAAGCCCTCCTGCTAGCCACCTGTCGGTGCGACGAGGCGCCGCACACCGATCTCACCCTGTCGACGGAACGACCGTCAACACCCCGTCAAGGTCCCGGCCGACACGCGTCAGGAAGCCATCAGGGCGGTTTCGTCCGGTGTCTCGTTGATGTTCGCTGGACGCGTTGGGGCGTACGAAGGAGTCGGGTACGGGTGAACACGGAAAACGTCGTAGGCATCGTCGTCGCGGTGAGCCTGGTCGGGTATCTGGTCCTGGCGCTGTTCTTCCCCGAGAAGTTCTGAGGATGAGCCGCCCCCTCGGTGCGAGGGGGCGGCCGGAGCCGACCACGGAGCCGCGGGACCGGGTTCGGTGCGCCGCCGAACCGCTCCGCACACGGACCGCGAGGGTCGGACCGTCGTGCCACCCGGTCAGGCGAGCAGGTCGCGGCGGCGGAGGGCGGCGAGGCCGGCCGCGGTGCAGGCGGCCGCCAGGCCGGTCAGCGCCAGTGCGGGACCCCACGCCGCGGCCCCGTCGCCCGGCAGCCTGGGCAGGTGGGCGAAGGGCGAGAGGTCCATGACGGCCTGCGGGAGTTCCAGGGCGGGGCCCACCCAACCCAGGGCCAGTGCGGCCCCGGCCACTGCCCAGGCGGCCACGGCGTACCGGGGGGTCGCGCCGTGCAGCAGGGCGGCGAGGGCCCCGATCAGCCACACCGCCGGGAGCTGAGCCAGGCAGGCGGCCACCGCCTCGGGCACGTCGCGGCCGTGCCCGAGGCCGAGTCCGAGTCCGGCCGCCAGGAGGATCAGCGCCGAGCCGCCGAAGGCGACGGCCAGGTGGCCGCCGGCCCAGCGGAGCCTGCCGACGGCGTTCGCGAGGAGCGGTTCGGCACGCCCGGCGGTCTCCTCGCCGGTGAGCCGCAGCACCGCCGAGACGACGTACAGGGCGGCGACCATGCCGAACATGCCGGTCATCGTGGCGAGGAAGGCGTCGGTGAGCCCGCTTTGGCCGCCCATCCGTTCGATGATCCGCCGGGTCTTCTCGTTGTCGCCGACCAGTTCGGCGGCGCCGTCCGTCATGGCGCCGAACACCAGCCCCGCGGTGAGGAAACCGAGGCTCCAGCCCGTCAGGGCGGACCGCTGCAACCTCCAGGCCAACGACCCGGCCGAGCCGAGGCGTCCCCGCGCGGGACCGGGGCGGGCGGGCAGGAAGCTCATGCCGAGGTCGCGCCGCCCCGCCAGCAGGTAGGCGGCCGCCAGCAGGCTGGCCGTGGCCGCCGCGAACAGCCCGAACACCCACCAGCGCTCGCCCGCGAAGGGCCGTACGTGTTCCAGCCAGCCCAGCGGCGAGATCCAGGTGGGTACCGAGCCGCCGTCCGGGGCGCCCGCGTCTCCGGCGGCGCGCGACACGAAGGCAGCACCGATCAGGGCTCCGGTGAGCCCCTTGGCGAGGCGGGCGCTCTCGGTGAGTTGCGCCGCCACGGCGGCGAGGCCGGCGAACAGCATGCCGGTGGCCGCGAGGGCGAGTCCGAGCGCGGCGGCGCCGCCCGCGCCGCGTCCGGCCAGTCCGGCGCTCACCAGAAGGGCCACGGTCGCGTTGGCGACGAGGGCGGCCAGCAGGGCCGCGGTCAGCGGGGCGCGCCGTCCGACCATGGCGGCGCAGAGCAGTTCCTGACGTCCCGTCTCCTCCTCGTCCCGGGTGTGGCGGACGACGATGACCAGGCTCATCACGGCGGCGAGGACACCGGCGAAGACTCCGCCGCGCCAGGCGGTCAGGGCGCCGACGGAGTCCGCGAACAGCGGTCCGTACAGGGCGCGCAGGGAACCGTTGGTCCCCATCGTGCGGAGCAGGGAGGCCCGTTCGGCGTCCGTCCCGTAGACCGATTCCAGGGCGCCCGGCAGGCTCAGCACGAGCATCGTCACGACCAGGATCCACAGGGGCGCGAGGACGCGGTCGCGGCGCAGTGCGAGGCGGAGCAGGGTTCCTGTCCCGGCGAATCGGTTCGTCATCGCGCGGACGCCTCTTCCGTCGTGTAGTGGCGCAGGAACAGCTCTTCGAGGGTGGGCGGGGTCGAGGTCAGGGACCGGACGCCGGCGGCGGCGAGGGAGCGCAGGACGGCGTCGAGCTTGTCGGTGTCGGCCTGGAGCGTGACCTTCGTCCCCCGGACCTCCACGTCGTGGACGCCGGGCAGGTGCGCGAGGCCGTCGGGCGGTCCGGCGAGCTCGGCGCGCAGGGACGTGCGGGTGAGGTGGCGCAGGTCGGCGAGGGAGCCGGTTTCGACGGTGCGGCCCTTGCGGATGATGCTGACGCGGTCGCAGAGGGCCTCGACCTCGCTGAGGATGTGCGAGCTCAGCAGGATGGTGCGCCCGGCGGCGCGGGCCTCGGTGACGCAGGTCTGGAAGATCTCTTCCATCAACGGGTCGAGGCCGGAGGTGGGTTCGTCCAGGACGAGGAGTTCGGCGTCGGAGGCGAAGGCGGCGACGAGGGCGACCTTCTGCCGGTTGCCCTTGGAGTACGTACGCCCCTTCTTGGTGGGGTCGAGTTCGAACCGTTCGGTCAGTTCGGCGCGGCGGGCCTCGTCGAGGCCGCCGCGCAGTCGACCGAGGAGGTCGATGACCTCGCCGCCGGAGAGGTCGCGCCACAGGGTGACGTCGCCCGGAACGTACGCGAGGCGGCGGTGCAGGGCCACGGCGTCGGCCCACGGGTCGCCGCCGAGGAGCTCGGCGGTGCCGGAGTCGGCGCGCAGCAGGCCCAACAGGACGCGGATGGCGGTGGACTTGCCGGCGCCGTTGGGGCCGAGGAAGCCGTGGACCTCGCCGGTGGCGACCTGGAGGTCGAGGCCGTCCAGTGCGTGGGTGCGGCCGAACGACTTGTGGAGTCCGGCGACGCTGATTGCCTTCGTCATGGTTCTGAACGTACGGTAGTTTCACAAATTTGTGAAGATAGGGAATCGCGTAAAGTTCGGAGGGTGGCGGACGAGATGGCACGGGCACGGCAGACGGCAGGGGTGCGGGACGAGGAAGCGGTCTCCCGTTTCGTGGAGCGGTTCGCCGCGCAACTGACCGAGGCGGGCATGCAGCGCATGGCCTCGCGGGTCTTCGCGCAGCTGCTCGCGAGCGACGAGGGCGCGATGACCTCGGCGGAACTGGGCCGGGCCCTGCGGATCAGCCCGGCGGCGGTGTCGGGAGCGGTGTCCTACCTGACGCAGGTCAGCATGGTCAGCCGTGAGCGCGAGCCGGGTTCGCGACGGGACCGGTACGTCCTGCACAACGAGCTCTGGTACGAGACCTTCACCCGCCGCGATCAGATTCTGACGCTGTGGGAGAAGACCCTGCGCGAGGGGGTGGCCGGCCTCGGAGCCGACTCGCCCGCCGGAACCCGCATCGCGGAGTCGGCGGCCTTCTTCGAGTTCCTGCAGGACGAGCTGCAGGGAATGATGGACCGTTGGCGCACCCACCGCGCGACGCTCGACCTCGACGGATAGTGCCACCGCCCGCGACCCGCCACCCGCACGGGGCCTGGGGGCGGGGGCGGGGGTTTCGGGACCGCGGTTGCCTCAGGTGGTCCCGGGAGCCTCCGGGAAGGCGAGGGAGGGCGCGCCGCCCGCCCACCACACACCGATCACGAACGCGGCCGTCGCCTCCAGGTACGCCGCCCGGTCCAGCGCACCAGCCGGCATGGGGCTCCGTCCCGTGGCGGTGATCAGCTCCGTGACGTGCTCGACGGCGCGCGGATCGTCCGCGCAGAACGGCACCGCGGGCGCGGTCACTCCGAAGGCCGCGGCGGGATGCTCCCACATGCTCGCGTGGACCAGGTTGAAGGCCTTCACCACACGCGCCCCCGGCGCCGCCGCACCGATCAGACCCGCCACGCTCGCCCCGGCAGCGGTCGTCAGCATCACCCCGCCGGGCCCGGGAGCGAGCGGGTTCGTGCAGTCCACGATGGTCCGCCCGGCCAACGCCCCGGCATGCTCCCGCGCCAACACCGGCGCCACCGGGGCCGGTACCGCGAGAAGCACCGCCTCCCCACGTCCCGCGGCCCACGCCGTCGTCCCGTGCCCGGCGGCACCGATCCGTCCCGCGAGGACTTCGGCGGCTTCCGTGTCCCGCCCACCGACGAACACCTCGTGCCCAGCCCTCGCCCACGCGCCGCCCAGCGCCGCCGCCATGCCCCCCGTACCCAGTACACCGATGCGCATCGCCCTGCTCCCTCTCGCTCGTCACGTCGCGGCACGTTCTCGGGTGCCGCGGAACGACGCTAGGCGGGCCGACGCACACCGTTCGGTGTCCATCGGACGAGGCAGGATGGACGCCATGGAGCAACCGACCGACGCGGCCCCGGGCCTGCCCGACCTCGCGCACACGGCGGACTGCCGCGCACGCGTCGCCTTCGAGGTGCTCGCGAACCGCTGGGACAGCGTCGTCGTCTTCACCCTCGGGCAGAGCGGCCCGATGCGGCCCCGCGCCCTCGTCGCGCGCATCGGCGGGATCAGTCCGAAGGTCCTGAACCAGGCGCTGCGGCGACTGGAGTACAACGGCCTCGTCGAACGCCGCGCCTACGCCGAGGCCCCGCCGCGCGTGGACTACCACCTCACCGAGGCCGGTACGGCGCTGCTCACGCCCATGCGTGCGATGGGGGCGTGGGCCGCGCGGTACGCCGACGACGTACTCGACGCCCAGGACCGGTACGAGAACCGCTGAGACCCGCACGGGAGGGCACGTCGGGTGGGTGCGGGAGCCGATGGGGTGAGTCCGCGCCACCCGGCAGCCGTTCCGGCCGTTCGCAGGACGGTCGACCCCCAGCACCCCAGCGGGAGTCCAGATGCGCCTGACCGGAACCGCCCTCGCAGCCCTCGCACTCGTCCTCGGCGGCGCCTGCGCGGCCACCGCCGACCACTACGGGAGCGGCGCGTCCGCGGAATCCTCCGCGGAGGCCTATGCGGCGGCGTACGCCGAGGCCTACTCGGCGGCCTACGCGGAGTCGTACGCCGATTCCACCTCGTCGTCCTCCGCCGAGGCCTCCGCGGCACCGTAGGCGGACCACTCCTCCCGCGGCGGATCCTCAACCGGGACGGGCTCGAACAGCGCCCCCGAGGGGAACCGACCCGGCATTCACGCGGGTGAACGCGACATGGAGGGGGGCGGCTGCGGCTGAGCGCCTGCGGGCCCGGACGAAGCAGGCCGCGACCCATCGAAGGCGGGAGCGCCTTCGGGAGCGCGCGGGGAGGGGGAGGACCGCCGCCGGCTCCTCGGCGCCCCTCACCGGGTGAACGGCCGGAAACGTCGGTTTCCCCGGGCCCGGAGCCTCGTTGGGCAGCGCATGATCAAGAAGACGATGACCCTCGCCCTCGCGGCCGGTGCCGCTGCCCTCTCCCTCGCCTCACCGGCCCTGGCGGACGACGCTCCGGACGTTCTCAAGCCCCTCGTCGACTCCAGCACCGTCACCAAGAACGTGGTCCAGAAGCCGAACGTGAGCGTGGACGACACGGTCGCCGCGCTCGCCAAGGCCACCGACAAGGTCAACGCCTCTCAGGGCTGACGAACGCTCCCACCCGAACAGAAGGAGGAAACGAGGACGCGTCTCATCGCGGCGACCCTCCCTGCCGTGCCCGGGCCTTCCGGGCACGGTTCTCCTCGCGGCGGGACCTCCGGGGCAGCCTGGTCCGTACGAGGAGGACGACGGCCGAGGCGGCGAACAGGCCGGCGGTGATCAGGAGCCACCGGGACAGGAACCCGTCGGCGGGCAGGCCGGTGGAGGCGGTGTAGTGGCCGCCCTGTTCGAGGATCAGCGGCCACCAGACGAGGAAGAGGACACCGGAGACGAAGGCGGGAACGCGGACGTGGTTGAAGCCCGTTCGCGACGGCGGCCGGTCCGTCGCGGCCCCCGCCCGCCACAGGCGTCGGGCCGCGCGGTCGGTGACCGAGTAGAGCGGGAGCAGGACCAGGTCGTGCAGGACCGCGGCGCCGACGAACCACATCGCCACGCCCACCGCGTCGCCCCTCAGGAGCCGGATCCCCGCGTACAGGGTGAGGGCGAACGACGCCAGGACGAGCAGGAGATGGAGCGGCGGGGCGCCGTAGCGTCGGCGAAGGGCCGCGACCGAACCGCGGGCGCCGGGACTCACGCCGGTTCTCCGAAGGTGAGGCGGCCCACCCACTTGGTGTTGTGGACGCCGGGTGCGCCCGGGACGATCACCCGGGCCGGGTATCCGTGATCCGCCGACAGGTCCGCGCCGTTGACCCGCAACGCGAGCAGGGACCGCGCGTCACGGGCCTGGTTGGAGGCCAAGACGACGGAGGAGAAGGATCCGCCCCGCTGGACGGACTCGACCAGGACCCGGGGCGTGTCGCCGCCGAGGCCGACGAGGGCGGCGAGATCACTCAGGCGGACCCCGGACCACCGCTGGTCCGGGGTCGACCAGCCCTCCACGCAGGCGATGGGCAGGGACGATTCGCTCCGGGGCAGGGCGAGCAGCATCGCGCGCGTCAGCACGACCTGCCGTCCTCCCCCACGCACGGTCAGCCGCCAGTCGGGTCCGATGTCCCCGGACCGGATGCCGCTCGCCGCCGCGGTCTTGTTGATCTGGAACCCGTTCGGCCCGCTGCCGGGATCCCGCCCGTGCGGGGCCAGCAGGGCGGTCCGGCGCCACCGGCCTCCGATGCTCTGCCCCGCGGTCACGAGGAACAGGGCGAGCGATCCGGCTCCGACCATGGCGACCGCGCCCCGGCGGGAGATCGTCGGCGGATCCGGGTGCGGCGCCACGAGACCCGCGGCCTCGTCCGTACCGGCTTCGGGCTGATGGTGCCTACCCGCCCGCACAGCGCGCACGGCCCGGGGCAGTCGGAGGGCGACGTGGACGACGAAGGCCCCCATCAGGATCCAGGCGGCGTAGAAGTGCAGGACGTAGAAGGAGCCGGGGAAGACGTAGTCCAGCTGGATGTTCAGGATCCCGGTGACGAAGGTGAAGCCGGCGCCGCCGACGAGCAGGAGCAGCGAGATCCGCTCCAGCGCGTGGGCGACGGAACGCAGGGGCGGCCACGCGAACAGCTTCGGGATCACCGACCACAGCTTGGCCAGCAGGACCGGGACCAGGACCACGCCGAGCACGGTGTGGGTGCCCTGCGTCACCCGGTAGAGCCAGTACGGGGACGTGGGCCAGGCGAACAGGTAGAAGCCGAGCAGGCCCTTGTCCGGTGTCTGGTCGTTGCGGGGGTCGAGGTCCGGGTTGTAGGCGGCGTACGAGAGCAGGCCCGTCACGAACAGCACCGGGATCCCGACGAGCAGGACGAGCCCGAAGACGCCCGTCAGCCAGGGGCCCCGGAGCGGGCTGCGCCAGAAGGCGGGGCGCGCGGGCCCGGGGGGAGGTCCCGCCGCGAGCGCGGCCCGGGCGCGGCGCGTGAACCGGCGCGGGAGGGCGCGGGCCGGGGTGGCCGGCTTCGACTTCGGCTGCGGCTTCGGAGGCGGATCCGCGCTATCCGGTGTGCCCTCGGCCCCACCGTCACTCGGGTCCATCGCGCCCCTCCCCGTGTGCTCTTCGGACGCCCCGGTGGGACTCGGTAGGGAGAACATCCCCCACCCGGCGGCGAAGCGGGCCGTGACACGCCACACGTGCGGGGCCGCTTCCGCTGGGTGGGCGCGGGCCGGCGGTCGCGGGCCGGGCGGGGTGATGACGGAACCCTTACGTCCAGGCGTGGGAGGCCTCCCCGACGCCCCGCGCTGCGTAGCGTCCGGAACATGCGCGTACTCGTCACCGGAGGAGCCGGATTCATCGGCTCCCACATCGTCACGGCCCTCAAGGGGCGCGGGCACGACCCCGTCGTCCTCGACGCCCTGCTGCCCACCGCCCACCCCGACACCCCGGCGCCGCCCGACACGGAGTTCCTGCGCGCCGACGTGCGCGACGCCGACGCCGTCCGGGCGGCGCTGCGCGGGGTGGACGCGGTGTGCCACCAGGCGGCGATGGTCGGCCTGGGGAAGGACTTCGCCGACGCCCCGGCGTACGTCGACTGCAACGAACTCGGGACGGCGGTGCTGCTGGCGCAGATGGCGGCCGTCGGGGTCCGCGAGCTCGTGCTCGCCGGCTCGATGGTGGTGTACGGGGAGGGCCGCTACACCTGCGAGCGGCACGGAACGGTACGGCCCGGACCTCGGCTCGCCGAGGACCTGGAGGCGGGCCGTTTCGAGCCGCGGTGCCCCGACTGCGGTATCTCGCCCGCTCCGGGCCTGGTCGGCGAGGACGCGCCGACCGATCCGCGGAACGTCTACGCGACGACGAAGCTGGCCCAGGAACACCTGGCCGCCTCCTGGGCCCGCTGCGTGGAAGGCCGTGCGGTCTCGCTGCGCTACCACAACGTGTACGGGCCGGGGATGCCGCGCGACACCCCGTACGCCGGGGTGGCCTCCTTCTTCCGGTCGGCCCTGGCCCGGGGCGAGTCCCCCCGGGTCTTCGAGGACGGCGCGCAGCGGCGGGACTTCGTCCACGTGGGTGACGTGGCCTCGGCGAACGTCGTGGCCCTGGAGGCCGTCGGGGGTCGGGCCGCAGGGGTGCTGACCGCGTACAACACCGGCAGCGGGCAGCCGCACACGGTCGGCGAGATGGCGTCGGCGCTGGCCCGCGCGTACGGCGGGCCCGCGCCGGTGGTGACCGGTGAGTTCCGGTTGGGTGACGTGCGGCACGTCACCGCCGACTCCTCCCGGCTGCGCGACGAACTGGGTTGGCGCGCGGAGGTGGCCTTCGCGGACGGCATGACCGAGTTCGCCCGGGCCGGTCAGCGGGCCTCGGCGGGCGCGGGCGGCTGAGGCACCGGGCGGCCCCGGGCGGCGGACGCGCGGCCCCGGGCGGCGGGCGGCCCCGGCGGGTCGGTGCGGGCCGGCCCGCGCGGCCGGCCCGCGCGGGCCGGAAGGGGCGGTGGGGGCGGCTCACACGGGGGCGGGCAGGGTCAGTTCGAAGCGGCAGCCGCCGGGCACGTTGCGGACGTCGGCGTGCCCGGCGTGCGCCTCGACGATCCCCCGGACGATGGCCAGCCCGAGCCCCGCGCCCGAGGGCGGGGTGCGCGCCGGTGATCCGCGCCAGCCCGTGTCGAAGACGCGGGGCAGGTCCTCCTCGGGGATGCCGCCGCAGGCGTCGGTGACGGACAGCACCACCGCGTCGTCGCGGCGTTCCGCGGTGATCGCGACGGTTCCGTCCGCCGGGGTGTGGCGAATGGCGTTGACCAGCAGGTTCGACAGGACCCGGCTCATCTCCCTGCCGTCGACCTCCACCGGCAGCGGTTCGACGCCCCCTCCGGCCAGGCGCACCCCGTGCTGCCGGGCCAGGGCGTCGGCGCCGGCCAGGGCATCGCCCACGAGGTCGTAGAGGGAGATCCGGGTCCGGCTGAGCGAGAGCGCGCCGGCGTGGATGCGGGACAGCTCGAACAGGTCGGTGACCATCGAGTTGAGGCGCTCCACCTCCGCGCGCATCTGCCGGTGATAGCGCTGCGGATCGGCCACCACACCGTCCTCCAGCGCCTCCGACATGGCGCGCAGCCCGGCCAGCGGGGTCCGCAGGTCGTGCGAGATCCAGGCGACCAGTTCGCGCCTGGAGGTCTCCAGGGCTCGTTCGCGGGCGCGCGAGGCGGCCAGTCGCTCGCTCGTGAGGGCCAGTTCACGGCTCAGCGCCGCGAGTTCGGCGGGGGCCGGTGCCACGGGAGCCGTGAAGGTGCCTTCCTCACCGAAGTCGCGTGCGGCGGTGAGCAGCTCCCGGCAGCGCAGCACGACCTGGCGGCCCAGCAACAACGCGGTGGCGAGCGACACGGCGGCCGCCATCGCGACGACGGTGGTCACCACGGTGAGGTCGTGGGAGGAGAGGAACATGGCCCAGGCTACGGAGAGGGTGCCGGCGAGCATCGCGGCCACGGCGACCGCCGCGACGACCCCCAGGGACACGGCGACGCTCCGGCGGCGCAGTATCCGCAGCGCGACGGCGCCGAGCGCTCCGGCCGCCGCCGCGCCGAGGAAGGCGTACAGGGCGATGAGGAGCAGGTCACGCACGGTCGGCCCCCGCCCCGGTCGCCGTACCGGCTTCCGGCGCGGCTTCCGTCACGGCTTCCGGCGCGGCTTCCGGCGCGGTGTCGCTCGTGGCACGGTCCCGGTCGGACGGGTGCGGACCCGCCTCGAAGCGGTACCCCGCGCCCCACACCGTCCTGATCAGTCGCGGGTCGGCGGGATCGCGCTCGATCTTCGCCCGGAGCCTGCGGACGTGCACGGTGACGGTGGACAGGTCGCCGAAGTCCCAGCCCCAGACGTCACGCATCAGCCGCTCCCGGTCGCAGACCTGCCCGGCGTGCCGCAGGAAGTAGGTGAGCAGGTCGAACTCCCTGAGGGTGAGAGCCAGTTCGGCGCCGTCCTTCGTCGCCCGCCGGGCGGCCGGGTCCACGGTCAGTCCGGCCGCGGCGAGCACGGGCTCCTCCTCGGTGACGGCGGCGGACGCGCGGCGCAGCACCGACCTGACCCGCAGGACCAGTTCACGCGGGCTGAAGGGCTTCGTCACGTAGTCGTCCGCGCCGACCTCCAGACCCAGGATCCGGTCCTCCTCGTCGCCGCGCGCCGTGAGCATGACCACGGGCAGGGTGCGCCGCCCGTCGCCGTCCGCGCGCAGCCGGCGGCAGACCTCCAGGCCGTCCATGCCGGGCAGCATCAGGTCGAGGACCACCAGGTCCGGCCGGTACCGGGCGGCGGCCTCCAGCGCGGCCGGGCCGTCCGCGGCCCGGTGCACGGTGAATCCGGACCGCTCCAGGTAGCCCGCCACGACCTCCGAGACGGTCGGGTCGTCGTCCACGACCAGGACGCGGCCCGCCATGCCGGCGGGCGTGCCGGAGGCGGGGTCGGGTGCCGGGCCGGGGCCGGTGTCATCGCTGATTGCCATGCCCCCAGGGTGACACCGTGCCGCGCCCGACGGACCCGCGCCCTTGCCCGGAGGGCGCGGTGTCCGCGTTTCGTAAGGTCTGGGGGCCCCTCCCCGGGCCTTCGGGTTCCTACGGTGTGGAGGGTGACTCCTTCCGCTCGTCCGCCCCGCGCGGACCTCGTCCTTCCCTGCCTCGACGAAGCCGAGGCACTGCCCTGGGTGTTGGCCCGGGTGCCGGCCGGCTGGCGGGCCATCGTCGTCGACAACGGCTCCACCGACGGTTCGGCCGACCTCGCCCGCTCCCTCGGGGCCACCGTCGTGCACGAGTCCCGGCGCGGTTTCGGGGCCGCCTGCCACGCCGGGCTGCTCGCCGCGCGCGCCGAACTCGTCTGCTTCTGCGACTGCGACGCCTCCATGGACCCCGCCCTGCTGGCTCCCATGGCCGACCGGGTCGCCGCCGGTGAGGTGGACCTGCTGCTCGGCCGTCGCCGTCCGCGCGGGCGCGGCGCCTGGCCGGCGCACGCGCGCGCCGGGAACATCGCCCTCGCACGGATGCTGCGCCACCGCACCGGACTGCGGCTGCACGACCTCGGGCCGATGCGGGTCGCCCGCCGCGAGGCCCTGCTCGGCCTGGGGCTGACCGACCGGCGCAGCGGCTACCCGCTCCAGATGGTCGTACGGGCCGCCGACGCGGGCTGGCGGGTGGCCGAGACGGACGTCCCGTACCTGCCGCGCTCCGGGAAGTCCAAGGTCACCGGGACCTGGCGGGGCACCTGGAACGCCGTGCGCGACATGCGCCGGGTCCTGGCCGAGCCACCGGCCGCCCGGCCCGCACGGAACGGGGGGATCTCCGCGTGAGCACCCTGCTCGTCATCGCCAAGGCGCCCGTACCGGGGCGGGTGAAAACGCGCCTGACCGCCCATTTCACCCCACAGCAGGCCGCGGACCTGGCGCGCGCCGCCCTGGAGGACACCCTCGCGACGGCCTTGGCCACGCCGGCCAGGCGGCGCGTCCTGGTCCTCGACGGGCGGCCGGGGTCCTGGGTCCCGGCCGGCATCGAGGTGGTCCCCCAGAGCGCGGGCGGCCTGGACGTCCGACTGGCCGCCGCCTTCGCCCTGGCCGACGGGCCCGCCCTGCTGATCGGCATGGACACCCCGCAGGTCACCCCCGACCTCCTCGCGCCCGGGCTCGACTTCACCGAGGTGGACGCGTGGTTCGGGCCCGCCGACGACGGCGGGTTCTGGGCCCTGGGCCTGGCCGAGCCCGACCCGGACCTGCTGCTCGGCGTTCCCATGTCGGAGGCGCACACCGGTCGCGTCCAGCGACACCGTCTGACCGACGCGGGACTCACCGTCCGGAACCTGCCCGAACTGTGCGACGTGGACACCCCCGCCGACGCGCGACGCGTCGCCGCGACGGCGCCGTGGACCCGTTTCGCCGCCCTGCACACCGGCCTGTGCGCGGTGACGCGATGACCGCCGGGCTGGGCGAGCCGGCCCTGGGGGCCTGGCGGGCCGACCCGTACGCCGACGCCCTGCGCGCCGGGCGGGGCCCGCTCTACCTCCGGCGCCACGACGGTTGGCTGCTCCCCCTCGAAGTCGAACGGTGGTGCGCCGGGCCCGACGCGGCGGACGACACCGTCCTGGCCCGATGTACCGGCCCCGTCCTCGACATCGGCTGCGGGCCGGGCCGCCTGGTCGCCGCACTCGCCGCACTCGGGCACACCGCGCTCGGGGTGGACGTCACCCCCGAGGCGGTGGCCAGAACCGTCCGGGCCGGCGGCAGCGCCCTGTGCCGGTCCGTCTTCGACCCGCTCCCCCGCGAGGGCGGTTGGGGCACGGCCCTGCTCATCGACGGCAACATCGGCATCGGCGGTGACCCGGCCGCCCTGCTGCGCCGGGTCGCCGCACTGACCGCGCCCGGCGGGTCCGCCCTCGTCGAAGTGGCGGCGGCCGATGTCGACGAGCGCGTCGAGGTCCGCGTCGAGGACGGCGCCGGCGGCCGGGGGGCCCGCTTCCGGTGGGCCCGGCTGGGCACCCGCGCGCTGTGCGCCGAGGCGCGGGGCGCGGGTTGGACCCCGTACGACACCTGGCGGGCGGGGGGACGGCACTTCGTGCGGCTGACCCGCTGAACGGCGCTCCGCCGGGAGCCGCCGGCGCGGGGTCGCGACGGCGCGGACCCCGCCCCGGCCGCCGCCGGCGCGGGGCGGGGTCTCAGGTCCTACGGCCGACCCGGCGCCGCAGGGCCCGCAGGGCGGCGTACCCGGCGGTGAACAGGGCGAGGGCCGCCACGGCGAGCAGCCAGCCGCGCGGGTAGTCCAGTGGCAGCACCGTCGGATTGGCCACGGGTCCGGGGCGCAGGAGCGGGGGCAGCGCGATCAACGTGAGGGAACCCGCGACGATCAGGGCCGCGCGCGGGACACCGCGCGGGCGCGCGCCCCCGGCGGCGGCGAGGGCGCCGACCGCGAGCACCAGCGGCGCGAGGAGCCCGTCGTGCACCACGACCGCTCCCCCGAGCCACGCGGCGATCCGCCACGGCTCGGGCTGCCGCGCCAGCAGCCATGCACCCCAGGCCGCGCACAGCAGGCCGCACGCGCCGGTCAGGTGTCGAAGGCCCCTCACGCGACCTCCAGCCGGCCGACCCACTTGGTCTGCAGGACGCCGGGCCGGTTCGGGGCGATGATCCGCGCCGGATGGCCGTGGTCCAGGGACAGCACCTCGCCGTTGATGCGCAGCGCCAGCAGGGTGAGCGGGTCCTGTGCGTGGTGGCGGCCCATCTCCGTCACCCGGTAGGCGCCCGCCGCTTCGAGGGAGACCACCCGGGCCCCCGCGCGCGGGCCGCCGCCGGCGCGCTCCAGGAGGTCCCGTACCCGTACGCCGGTCCAGCGCGCGGACTTGCTCCAGCCCTCGACGCAGGCGAGGGGCAGGGTCACCTCGTGCTGCGGCATCGCGCGCAGCTCGTCCAGCGTCAGCGTGTACGGGCGCGGCCCGGTGACGGTCAGCCTCCAGTCGAGCAGCGCCTCCCGGGTGACGCCCGCCGCCGCGGCCGTCCGGTTCACGGGGAGCCCCTGGGGGCCGTGGGCGGGGCTGCGGGGGCCGAACAGTTCCAGGGGGCCGAGGGCGGTGACGGACTGTCCGACCGTGGTCAGTGTCACGGCCGTGACCGCGGCGCCCACGCCGAGGAGGAGTTCTCGCCGGTCCGGCCCGTCGGCCGCCGGCAGGGCCAGGGTTCCGGGGGAACGGCGGGTGTAGTGGTCCCGGATCTCGGGCCACCGCACGGCCACGTGCAGGAGCAGGGACCCGAACAGGAGCCAGCCGACCGCGTGGTGCACGGGAACGAAGGCGAAGGGCCACGGATACCACTGGAAGGTGTTGAGCAATCCGGTGAACAGCTCGAACAGGGCGGCGGCGACGAGGACGGCCACGGAGATCCGCTCCAGGGCGTGCCGCGCGGACCGCACCGGCGGCCACGCGAACAGCCGTGGGTAGACCGCCCACAGCTTCGCGGCCAGCAGCGGGACGGCCGCGATGCCGGACGCCACGTGCAGGCCCTGGGTGAGCCGGTAGCCCCAGTACGGGCGGCTCGGCAGCCGGTCGACCAGCAGGCCCGGCGGGTGTTGCAGGACGTGGCTCAGCAGGCCGGTCGCGAAGCAGACGACCACGGCAGGGCCGAGCAGGCGGCCGATCACGGTCGCGGTGCGGGCATCGTGCAGGGGCGCCGTGAAGACGACGGGCCGCCCGGGTCGGGGGATGAGGCGCATGGCTCCATCACACCCCCGGTGGGGCCCGCGCGGGCGGCCGGAACACCTTACGAATCACGGACACCGAGGTGGCGGGGCCCACGCGGGGGCCGATTCCTGGAACGCTTCCGCAGGTGACCCCGCCCACCACTCCGCGCGTCACCGCGCCCGCCGGCCCGCGCACCCGCCCCACCCCGCGCGCCGCACTCACGACGATCGCCCTCGCCCTCGCCGCCCTGACGGCGGGCCTCGCCCTCACCGTCACGTACGGGAACCGTTTCGGCGGCCCCGTCGGGCTCTTCGGGTGGTACGCGCTGTGCTGGGCGCTGTTCGTCGTCGCCCTGCTCGCGCTGCGCCGGGTTCCGTCCCGCCTCGTCGTGTGGCCTCTCGTCGCGGGGGCCGTGGCCGTCACGGTGACCGGGCTGCTGGGGCCGCCCCGGACCAGCACCGACTCCTACCGCTACGCCTGGGACGGCCGCGTCCAGTCCGCCGGCGTCTCCCCGTACGACCACACCCCGCAGGCCCCGGCCCTCGCCCGGCTGCGCGACCCCTGGTTGTTCCCCACCGGAGCCGTGTGCGCCGGCCCGGACCTCGCGCCCCTCCCGCCGGTCGAGGGCACCGCTCGCTGCACGCGCGTCAACAGGCCCGGCGTGCACACGATCTACCCGCCCGTGGCCGAGGCGTACTTCCTGGCCGTCGACCGGCTGTCCCCCGCGGACGCCCGGCACAAGCCGCTGCAGATCGGTGCCGCCCTGGTCTCCCTCGGTGTCACGGGCGTGCTGCTGCTGATCCCGCGGCGGCGCGGCGGGGACCCGCGGAGGGCGGCGTACTGGGCCTGGTGCCCGGCCGTCCCCCTGGAGGCGGTCAACAACGCGCACGTAGACGTGCTCGGCGTGCTCCTCGCCGTCGCCGGACTCGGCCTCGTCGCCTCCCGGGCCCTGACGCGGCGGGCTGTGGGCGGCCTGCTGATCGGCGCGGCCATCGCCACCAAGCTGATGCCGGCCGTCGTCCTGCCCGGCGCGCTGTCCGGGGTCCGCCGCGCCCGCGACGCGGCCGTCGTGCTGCTGCCCGCGGCGGCCTTCGTCGCGCTGTCCTACCTCCCGTACGTCCTCCTCTCGCGCGGCTCCGTCTTCGGCTACCTCGGCGGGTACGTCGAGGAGGAGGGCTACGACGACCCCTCGGCGGGATCCCGCTACTCGCTCCTGCGTCTGGTCCTGCCCGACAGCTGGGCGCTCCCCGTCCTGGTCGTCGCCGTCGCCGCCGTGGCGGTGCACGTCATGCGGCGCGGCGATCCGCGCCGACCCTGGAGCGGCGCCCTCCTGGTCACCGGCTGCTCCTTCCTCCTCCTCACACCCGGCTACTCGTGGTACGCCCTGCTCCTGATCGCCCTCGTCGCCCTGGACGGGCGCTGGGAGTGGCTGGGCGTCCCCCTCGCGGGCGCCGCCGTCTACGTACTCGGCCCCACGTTCCACTTCCGGCCGTGGCTGAGCGCCACGGCGTACGGGGCCGCGCTTGCCCTCGTGCTGGTGGCGGGCCTGCTCCGGCGCGGGCGGGGGGCGGGCGAAGCGCCCTGAGGAACCGACGGACCGGCGGCCGCGCTCATGCGGCGACGGCCTCGATCAGGCAGTACGGAGCGGCCCGGGCGAGCGGGGTGACGGAGGTGACGCGCAGGTTCGCCGCGCGGCACAGGTCCTCGAAGTCCGCCCGGGTGCGTTCCCTGCCGCCGACGTTCACCATCATGTTGAGGTCGCTGAGGTAGACGCCCTCGTCGTCGGCGCCGACGACCTCGGGAAGCACCGGCTCCACGATCAGGACGACGCCTCCGGTCGGCAGCGCCCGCCGGCAGTGGCGCAGGATCGTGACCGCCCGCTCGTCCGTCCAGTCGTGCAGGACGCTCTTGACGAGGTACGCGTCCGAACCCGCCGGTACGGAGCGGAAGAAGTCCCCGGCCACCAGGGAGCAGCGCTCCTCCAGCCCGTGCCGCGCCATCGTCCTGCGCGCCTCGGCCAGGCCGCTCGGGGTGTCGAGGACCACCCCGCGGAGATCGGGGTACGTCGCCAGGAGGGCGGCCATGAGCGTTCCGCTGCCTCCGCCCACGTCGGTGACCGAGGCGAACCGGCCGAAGTCGTGGGCGCTCGGGAGCACGGAGGCGGTGTCGGTGACGACCTGGCTCATGGCCGCGTTGAAGTGCTCGGACAACTCGGGGCGTCGGGCGAGGTGGTCGAAGAAGTCGGTGCCGAAGACGGTGTCGAAGGCGACCTCTCCCGTACGGACGCTGCGGTCCAGGTGCTCCCAGGCCCGCACGATCACCGGGTCGGTGAACACGCGCACGAAGGACGTGAGGGAGTCGGGGTGGTCCGGGTCCAGGAGCGCCCCGGCCGGGGTCACCGAGAAGGTGTCGGGGGTGTGTTCGGTGAGCAGGCCGAGGGCGGCCAGGGCGCGCAGCAGGCGTGTCGTGGGCCGGTGCGCGGTCCCGGCGGCGTCGGCGACCTCGGCGGCGGTGCGGCTCCGGCCGTCGCCGATCAGCCGGACGACGTCCAGGCGGACGGCCGCGCCGAGGGTGTGTGCGGCCATGCTGCCGAAGGCGAGCCGGACGAGGTGTTCGCGTCCGGCCGCCGTCGGTGCCGGCGGGACTTCGGTGTGCGTCATCGCTGTGGTTCCTTCCGTCGTGTCGGGAGGTGGCCGGTCGCCGATCGGCCGGTGGGACGGGGGCAAGGTCAGGACCCGGTGGACGTCGTCGTGCCGGCCAGGGTGGCGGGGGTGCATCCGGCGATGGCCCGGACGTCGCGGTGCAGATGGGGCTGGTCGGCGTACCCGCACGCGGCGGCGACGTCGGCGGCCGGCCGGCCTGCCAGAAGGGCGCGGGCGGCGTGGTCGAAACGCACCAGCATGGCGGCGCGTTTGGGGGTCAGGCCGATCTGCGCGCTGAACCTGGACCGGAGGCGCTTGCGGCTCCACCCGCCGGCGGAGGCGAGCTCTTCGACCCGCACCCGGCCCCGGCGGGCCACGATGGTGTCCCAGGCGGCGGCGACCTCGGCCGCCATGGGCGGAGCGCCCGCCGCGCGTCGCCGCAGGAATCCGTCCGTGAGGGCGAGCCTGTCGTGCCAGGACGCCGTGTCGACCAGTCGTTCGCGCAGCAGCCGCGCGGGGCGCCCCCACAGGTCCTCGAAGGCGGTGATGGAGCCGTCGAGTTCCAGCGGGGAGACCCCCAGCAGGGCGTAGGCGGCCCGGGGTGACAACGCCACCTCGACGCATTCGACGGCCTCGCCGCGGATGCGGGCCGGACCGGGGGACATCGCGGCCACGAGTCCGCCGAGCCGCCGGTCTCCGCAGGCGCCCTCCACCGTGATGGGGGTGGGCCCCAGGTTGATGACGACGATCACGGCGGGCTGGGGCAGCACCCGCAGGTCGAGACCGCCGGCGTCGCGGTCGCGAAACCCGGCCATGCGTACGCCGCTCGGCAAGCTGCCGCCGCGGGGGCGGGCGACTTCCCAGCGGCCGTCGTCGGTGTGCTCGGAGGGTGTGTCCCCCGTGTCGTCTTCGGGCATGCCACCAGCCTCGCCCACCGGCCGAGCCCTGTCTTGGACGAATGTTCCCCCGGTCCCCCGCAGCCCGGGTGCCCCCGTCCCCCGGCGCCCCGTCCCCCGGTGCCGGCCCGGGAGGGGGCCGGTGGCCGAGACAGCGCCGACGCGAGCGGTGGGGCAGGTGCCGTCCACCCGCCGGGGGGCGCGGGGGACGGCACCGCCCGTGGGCGGGACGGCCCGTCAGTCGGACTCCGCTTCGCTCCGGGAAGCGCAGTCGCGGGGACCGTTCAGTACCCACGCCATGGGGACCGCGGTGATCGCCGCCACCGCGGTCCTGGCCCACCACGACGGGATCAGGTGGTCACAGGCCACCAGTACGGCCGCCCAGGAGGCCAACGCCGCGCACTTGACGAGCAGGCGGCGCGACGGCGTCACTTCACGAGGGCGCTCAGGCACCCGGTCACCCCGCCCGCGACGGTGTTCACGGCGATCTCGCGGGCGACCTTCTTGTTCACCTTGCCCACGATCAGGGCCGCGGCACTGCCTATCCCGGCCCGGACGAGGCAGTCCTTGGCCACCTGGGTCATGTCACTGCCTTCGAGGGCCTTGCAGTACTTGGCCCGTTCCTTTCCCGACTTGGTCTTGTCGAAGTAGCAGTTGGCGACGTTGTGCTCCTGGCGCGGGTCCACGAACAGCTCCCACGTGGCGGGGTCGTCCCCCGCGTGGACCACTGCGGTGACCTGTCCCCCGGTCGGCTGCGGGGTGGCACCGGCCACGCCCGAACCGGCCAGGAGGAGGCCGCCCACCATGGCGGCGGCCGTCAGACGCGCTGCGACGTTCTTCACTCGCTCGTTCCCTCGATCTGATCGTGCTGGGGAAACACCTGGTCAGGACGTTCCCTTGTTCGATCTTCAACTTAGGAGCGCGAGATCATCCGCCGGAAGGCACCGGGACGTGCCTTGGGGGTGCCTCCCTGACCGCTCGTGCCCCGGTGGCCCCGCCGGGGCGCGGTCCGCGACCGCCGCGAGCCACTACGATGCGTAGCCCGTCCCCCAGAACATCAAGGTTCCTTTCCCCGCTCCCATGGCACCGCATCCTTTGACCCGCCTCCGGCTCGTGGCCGGTCTGTCCCATCCCGCCTACGCGCGGCTGATCGCCGACACCCACGCCCTGCTCGGCCACGGCGGTATGGCCGCCCGCCGGGAGAAGGTCTCCCGCTGGGAGTCCGGCCGCGTCACCCCGGACCTCACCACCCAACTGACCATCGCGCACGTCCACCGGATACCCGCGGAATTCGTGCACCGGCTCGGCTGGCCGCACTGGCTGTCCCTGGCGCCGGACGACGCTCCGCTGTCGGAGGGTCCGTGGGACACCGACGGCGCCGTCGAGGTCGCCCACCGCGCCGTCACAGCGGGCCGGGGCCCCGCTCCGGAGCAGCCGACCGTGACCGGGCCGGCCCTGCGGCTGCTCGTCGACCGGGCCCGCGCCGCCCTCGCCTCCCCGTCCTCACCCGCGCGGGACGGTCGGCCCGCGCTCGACCCGCGTCTGCTCGACGCGGCGGAGGGCCGCCTCCAACACCTTGAGGTCCCGGAGTGGGCCCCTCATCAGGCCCGTGCGCAAGCGCCCCCGCTGACGGCCTCGGCCCTGTTGTCCGCGGCGGCTGCCGAGCACCGCTTCGCGGTGCACCTGGCCACCCACACCGGCGGCGGCGAACGGCTCCTGGGACTGCTGCGCCGCACCGCCACCCTGTGCGCGATCCTCAGCTCCAGCACGGGAGAGGAAGCCCGGGCGGAACGTTACGGGCTCGCCGCCGTGCGCGCCGCCGCGGCGTCGGGCGACTCCCACCAGGTCGCCGCCACGCTCTCCCACCTGGCCCTGCGACACCTCAGCGCCGGCGATCCCGCCGATGTGCTGCTGCTCCTCGATGCGGCGCGGTCGGTGATGACCGCTCCCTCCGACCACTTCACCGCCTCGCTGTACGCCAAGGAAGCCGTCGCGCGCGCCCGCCTCGGGGACGCCGGCGCGAGCCTGCAGGCGCTGGGCCTGGCCGACGGTGCGGCGGCCCGGGCCGGCGACACCCCCTGCCCCTACGGTGACCACGTCGACGAGGAGAAGATGCGGTTCGGCCGCGCGAAGGTGTGGAACGAACTCGGACGCCCCCGGAGGGCGCTCACGGGCTTCGCTCCCTTGACCCGGCTGATCGACACCCCTACGCACATGTCGCCCCAGACCGCCTTCCGGCTGCTCCAGCCCATCGACGCACAACTGGCCCTGGGTGACCTGGACGCCGCCGCACACGGCCTCCATCAGGCCGTCACCCTCACCGGAACGCTGCCGGACGGCCTGATCCGCCAGTACCGGCGCAGATTCGCCGCCCACAGCCGCCACCGGCTCGTCGAACCGCTGTGGTCGTTCCTCGCCACCGACTGACACGTAGGATCAGCCGGTTCACGCCCCGGCACGGAGGTCCCCCTGGTGAGCGCGCTGTTCGATACCCACACCCGTCACGGCGGTCTGTTGCCGATGCGGCTTCATTCCCGGGTCGAGGACGGCGAGGAGTTGCCCGCGCTCGTGTGGTCCCCGGGGCCCGGCATGCGGATGATCAGCAGCGCGGTACTCGGCGGAGGCATCGGGGAACGTGCCTGGATCCTGAACGCACAAGTGGCCCACGGATACCGGCGCATCGATCCGCAACGGCATCTGGCCGATCTGGCGCACCGGTTCGGTGCGGAAGGCGAGGGGGTCGGACTGCTGACGGCCGCGGACGTCCGGGCGTACGGCCGGGGCGGTGATCGCGGGGTCGAGGCGGTGGTCACCGCGGGTCTCGGGGTACGCGGATGGGCCGCGTCCCACGCCGATTCCGAGCCGGCGCCCAAGCCCGGGACGATCAACATCGTCGTCGCGCTCCCGGTGGCCCTGACCGACGCCGCCCTGGTCAACGCGGTCGCCACGGCCACCGAGGCCAAGGTGCAGGCGCTGGTGGAGGCGGGGTACGACTGCTCCGGCACACCGACCGACGCGGTGTGCGTCGCCGCGCGGACGCCGGTGGAAGGCGCGGACGTCCACGCCTTCGCAGGGCCCCGTTCTCCGTGGGGCGCACGCCTGGCGCGCGCGGTGCACGCCGCCGTCCTCGCCGCCATCCCCTGACCCTCCCCGGGTCTCACCCCGTGCTCCGGCCGGGGCGCCTCCGTCCGGGCCGGACACGGTCGTGGCGTCCCCGCCCCCTCGCGAGCCTGCGGCCCTCGCGGGCGGTGTCGTACGAACGGACGACCGGCGGGACGACAGCGCGGGCGGGGCGGTGGCCGGTGCCTCGTCCTGCCCGACCGTCGATCGGATGACCCGGGCTCCGCGGTCCCGTCCCTAGCGTGGGCACACGGCGGCGAACCGCGCCGCCCGATGGAAGGACGTCCCATGCCCACGTCACACGTCGCACCGCCCCGTCTGGTCATGCCCGGCCACTCCTCCGCCGAGGTGAGCGCCGACCTGGCCGAGGAGCGCGACTGGATCCCGCCGCTCGTCGCCCCGGCCGCCGCCTCCCACTGAACCGCCGGGCCGTCGCGGGGGGGGGGGGGCCCGCCCCCCCCCCCCCCCCCCCCCCCCC